>NZ_AYZK01000023.1:0-218 GCF_001436135.1 Lacticaseibacillus thailandensis DSM 22698 = JCM 13996 | reverse complement strand
TGGCACTCTTAGAAGCAGAGGCTGATTGCGACGGCGTCGCGGATGGGTTCTTACTGATGCTCTCACTCTGCGAACGACTTGCCGAACCAGATTCACTCTTATCCACTGACGTGGATTCAGAACTGCTCAACGAAGCACTCTTAGATTGACTCCGGTTAACCGATAGGCTGTCACTCTTTGACTGCAAAGCGCTGGTGGAACCACTCTTGACTGCCGAA
>NZ_AYZK01000022.1:0-265 GCF_001436135.1 Lacticaseibacillus thailandensis DSM 22698 = JCM 13996 | reverse complement strand
CGACGTTTGATACGGATGATGAGACCGGGCAGACGGTCACGCTGCAGTACACGGCTAATGGTGATTACACGGTTACGACGCCGGGTGGCCAGGAATCGACGCCAACGCCATACCAGACCGACCCAACTGACCCGAAGAAGGCTACGGGGACAGTGCCAGGTGAACCAGGATACACGCCGACGGTCACAGGCGGCAAGTTAACCGAGACGCCGACAGGCGACTACACGCTTACACCAGATGACCCAACCAAGCCCGCCACAGTCAC
>NZ_AYZK01000021.1:0-326 GCF_001436135.1 Lacticaseibacillus thailandensis DSM 22698 = JCM 13996 | reverse complement strand
GTTCGAGCCCTGTATCCTCCATTTGAGCCGTTAGCTCAGTCGGTAGAGCATCTGACTTTTAATCAGAGGGTCGACAGTTCGAGCCTGTCACGGCTCATTCCAGTAGGATCAGTTTAATGCGGGTGTGGCGGAACTGGCAGACGCGCTAGATTTAGGTTCTAGTGGTTAATCAACCGTGGGGGTTCGAGTCCCTTCACCCGCAGCGTTGGCTGCCTTTGGCAGCTGCTTTACTTTTAGGCCGACTTAGCTCAGTTGGTAGAGCATCTGTCTTGTAAACAGGGGGTCGTAGGTTCGAATCCTATAGTCGGCATTTACCAACAATAATC
>NZ_AYZK01000020.1:0-371 GCF_001436135.1 Lacticaseibacillus thailandensis DSM 22698 = JCM 13996 | reverse complement strand
TACCACTTCGCTAATACCCAATAATATTCATTTCTGTGCCAAGCACAATAAATACTATACGCAGAATCGCGCGTGCCGTCAACCGGATTGACGATTTTTCTTGATATATTCCACCGTACGTCGAGGAATAAGCCCGCTGAACCTATTTTTGCATCGAGTTACCGGCCGCCCGTAACTCACGCAAATCCACGGGCCAGGCTACCTAAACGATTAACGGTTACGCTAGTCCAGCGTGACCCGCACTGTAGACAAATTGATGGCAGCCCACCACCGGCTAAACCACCCACCAACCTGGCGGGCACGTCCACGAAAAAACGCGCCCCACCGACGGGACGCGCCAACACTTGCTTGGGTATCTAGGGATCGAACCT
>NZ_AYZK01000002.1:0-383908 GCF_001436135.1 Lacticaseibacillus thailandensis DSM 22698 = JCM 13996 | reverse complement strand
CGCCAACGACGCCAACGACGCCAGCAACACCGGCACGGGCCACCACGCCAGCGACGGCGCAGAACGCCACGGCGACGGATTCGACCGCGACACCAATTAGTGACGCGGGCGTTACGGCAAGTCTGGAGTCACTGGCAGCTAGTGTCACTAGCGGTGCGTCAACGGCGGCTGCAGCTAGTTCCGCGGCGGCTGCAGCAGCTCGTGACGTGGCCAATACGACTAACGTTGACGTCACTGACGCGATCGACATTAACGGTACCGATGCGCAAACACAGCGGGCCGTCACTCCAGCTGGCGTTACGGCTACCATCATCAACGTCAGTGAACAGTCACAAAACCGGATTCCTGGTGGTAGTGCGCAGTCGACTTACACCTACTTTGCCCAGAAGGTTGCTGATACCCAGACGCAAGCGGCAGTTCAGTACGAACTGTTACTCCGTCAGTGGGACAGCGGCGTGAACAACTGGGTGCTGCCTTCTAGCTTCGGTATCACCGTGGGGATGCAGACCCGGTTAATGGAACAAGCGCTGCGGAGCTTGGACTCTCATAACATCAGCATTAACCTGACCACCAGTCAGTTTACTGATCCAGCGGTGGTTCGGCGTCTGAGCGAGTTTGGTCGCGAACAAACGCAGGGCACCCTCACCATTGAATTAGGTGAGTTACCATCCACGGACCAACTGGCAAGCGTTCTGCCAACGTACCATGCTGGTGGTGTCCAGGTTGTTCTGGGTGACGCGCAGAATACTGACGTTAACAGCGATACGGCTGCACGGGCCGCACAACAGCTGGACGGCTTCAAGTTCGCCCTACAGAAGTTACGTGCTCGTGGTGCTGATCAAGGCTGGGTTCAAACGGCTCAGCAATGGCAAGCACTGGCCCAGGCCAACGGCGGTAGCTTTACCCTTGAAGGGATTGAAACGCAGGATGACCTCAGTGTTGCTCAGCAGATGGGCGTTGAAAAGGTTCAGGGCTTCCTGTTAGGCAAGCCGGCCGAACCGACCGAGATCAACTTTAATTAAATGGTGAGTGGTTACTAGTAAAATCAGGTAAACATCACTTAGCGGGTGCGCTATCAATGATGATGGCGCATCTTTGCTTACATAGCGTAAGAAATTTACGGTGTTGGTCCCATTTCCGGGATAAGTTGCAGTAGAATGGTCTGTAACTAAGAGTATGTAGTTATCGGCCACTGGGGAGTGGGCGGATCGGTTTGAAAAATGGGGGAATCACCATTGAATACGTACACTTATTTTGCCCAAGCAATCGTGAACGTGACTACGCGCAAAGTAGAGGAGTATGAGTTGCTGTTGCGTGCCTGGTCACCCCAAGACCGCGACTGGTACCTGCCGGAAACGTTTGATATTTCGGTGGGCATGCAGACGCGGATGCTCAAAGAAGCGTTGAAAAATCTCGACGTGCAGCGGGTCAGCATCAACTTGACACCAGAACAATTTGCGAGCCGGTCAGTGGTTCAGCGCCTCGCCCGGTTTGTGAAGCAGACGCCCAGGCTGGCACAGCTAACGGTGGAACTAACCGCGGCTCCCACGGTGGAGGAGTTGACCACGATGGGGCCGGAGTATCACCAGCACCAGATGTTGATTGCCCTGGACGATGTGGGTTCGGACATTGATGATATTGGCTTGGTAGAACAGTTGGCCCCGGGGGTCGATAGCTTTAAGTTTGCCCTCCAGAACCTCCGTGAGCAGGGGGAGACGGCGGACTTGTTGGGTCGGGTGCAGCCGTGGGCAGATCTAGCGCACGCTCACGACATTCAGTTTACGGTCGAAGGGGTCGAGACGTACGCCGACCTACAGTTAGCCCGGTCGGTGGGGGCCAGCCATGCCCAAGGATTCTTCTTCAACCACCCGACGTCACCCAATCAGCGTAACGAACGGGCTTTTGCCCAACAAATTAGTAATTTGAATGATTTAATTTAATCGTGAACATTTGCATTAATATTAGCGGCGGTGGGTTTAATCCCACCGCCGTTTTTATTAGAGCCAACCGTGAGCGTGGGGGCCGGCATGATGAGGGCCAAACGGCTGATTGTGGCTGCGGCGGGCGATGAAC
The DNA here is from genome assembly GCF_001436135.1 of Lacticaseibacillus thailandensis DSM 22698 = JCM 13996. NCBI lineage: Bacteria > Bacillati > Bacillota > Bacilli > Lactobacillales > Lactobacillaceae > Lacticaseibacillus > Lacticaseibacillus thailandensis. The sequence goes on along the minus strand of NZ_AYZK01000002.1, from coordinate 381,835 downwards.
CGCTCACATTTTTGTCCGCATTGCTCATCTAAACGTGCAATTTTGCCGATATAAATGTGGCGAAAACTAGTTTTAAGTGAGAATTCGGTGTACAATAGGTTCATCTTGAAACATAGTAGGGGGAAACAACTATGAAAAAGAAGTCAGTGATGCTGGGAGCAATGCTGACCACGATGGTTGCCTTGTTGGCTGCCTGTGGTTCCAGTTCCAGCTCATCTAACAAGAAGTCATCCGTTACATATATGCAGGGTGATGTGCTCCAGACCATGGATCCAGCCTTGGCGACCGATGTCATTTCTGGTCAGTCGCAGACTGATGTATACTCGGGTCTCTTCCGTTGGGACAAGACCAAGCTGACCCCAGATATGGCAGCCAAGATGCCGACTGTATCTAAGGACCAGAAGACCTACACCTTCACGTTGCGGAAGAATGCTAAGTGGAGTGATGGTAAGGAAGTTACCGCGCAAGACTTTGTCTACGCGTGGAAGCGCGCCATCGACCCGAAAACCAAGTCTGAATATGCCTACATCTTCTCTGGCATCAAGAACGCTGACGACATCATCGCCGGCAAGAAGCCAGCCTCAACTTTGGGCGTTAAGGCTTTGAGCAAGACCAAGTTCCAGGTTCAGTTGGACAAGGTTATGCCTTACTTCAACAAGATGATTACCCTGCAAACCTTCGACCCGGTTGAACAGTCCCAGGTTAAGAAGGAAGGTTCCAAGTTCGGGACTAACGCCAAGACGCTGACCTTCAACGGACCTTACAAGTTGGGTAAGTGGACTGGTTCTGAAAACTCTTGGACTGAAACCAAGAACAACAAGTACTGGAACGCTAAGAGTGTGAAGATCAACAAGATCAAGTACCAGGTGATCAAGGAAAACAACACCGCGTACAACCTGTACACGTCTGGCAAGGCTGACGACGTTACCGTTACTGGTGACACGGCAACCCAGGCCAAGAACGACAAGGGTTACACTGTCGTTAAGCAGAACGCGACCTACTACCTGGTTCCAAACTTGAAGCGGGTTCCAGCCTTCAATAACCAGAAGATTCGTCAGGCTATTTCCATGTCCATCAACCGTGCCGAATTTATCAAGAAGGTGCTAGGCAATGGTTCCGTTCCTGCTAAGACCGTTGTGCCTACCGACATGATGATCAACAGTAAGGGCAAGGACTTTACCACTGACGCTACCAATGGCGTCACGACCAGCAACTACGACTTGAAGAAGGCTAAGGAACTGTTCAAGGAAGGTATGAAGGAAGCCGGCAAGACTGACCTGACCTTCACGCTGTTGAGCGACGATACCGACACTGCTAAGTCCACGCTGGACTACCTGCAGTCCGCAATCGGTCAGTTGTCCCAGACTGGTGCTAAGTTGACCGTCAAGACGAAGTCCGTACCGTTCAAGACCCGTCTGACCCTGTCCACTGATGGTGACTTCGACATGGCCATTGAAGCTTGGTCCGCTGACTTCCCAGACGCGATCAGCTTCCTAGACATGTTCACTACTGGCAACTCCTACAACTACGGTGCTTGGAGCAACAAGCAGTACGACAGTCTGATTGCTGCCTCCAAGGGTGCTGACGCAACGAACACCACGAAGCGTTGGAACGACATGGTTCAGGCTGACCAGATTCTGGCTAAGCAGTCCGGTGTCATTCCTCTGTACCAGCTGGGTGCTGCCCACCTGCGTAACACTAAGCTGCAGGGTGTCACTACCAGCCCTAACGGTATGATCAACTGGGTCAAGGCTTCCTACAAGTAAGCTTTCACTGAGTAGCAAAAAGCGTAACCTCCGGGTTGCGCTTTTTGTGTGTTGTGCGCTAACCAGCCACGCTTTGGTGGTCTTTGTCTGTGAAACACTGTATAATTGATGAGCGCGTGGTTAAAGCGACGTAATGATTGGGAGGTTGTTTGGGGATGAAGAAGCATTCAGCGTTGGTAGGCATTGGGTTGGTCATCATGGTGCTCGTTCTAACGGCCTGTGGTGGTCAAGCGCAACGCCCAGCGCGTACGACCGTTAACGTGATGCAGGCAAGTCCACTCCAATCAGTGGATCCGGCGCACGCTAGCGACATTGTGAGTGCTCAAACCATGATGGACGTGTATTCCGGGCTTTACCGTTACAGCAACAAGCAGCTCCACCCCGACATGGCGGCCCGCATGGCCACCATCTCGCATGATCAGAAAACCTATACGTTTCACTTGCGCCGTAACGCCCGCTGGTCGGATGGCCGTCACGTCACCGCACAGGACTTTGTGTACGCGTGGCGGCGGGCGGTCAACCCGGCCACCAAGTCACCCTACGCGTACGCCTTTAATGACATTGTGAATGCCCAGGCCATCGGGGCCGGCAAAATGTCGGCGCAACGGCTAGGGGTAGTGGCCCTCACCCGCACTACTTTGCGGGTGCGGCTAACCAAAGCCGTGCCGTACTTTGAAAGCATGTTGACCATGTCCGTCTTTGACCCCGTCGAACGTACCCAAGTGACCAAGTATGGATCGCAGTACGGGACCAGCGCGGCTACGCTCACGTTCAACGGTCCTTACCGGCTCACTAAGTGGCGCGGTAAGGGGGCGCAACGGTGGGTTGAGACCAAAAATCCAACCTACTGGCGGGCACACCAAGTCCACCTGCACCGGGTCACGTACCGCGTCGTGAAGTCCAGCCAGCACGCCCTCAAGCTGTTCCGGCAAGGACAACTGGACGACATTACCGTCAGTGGTAGCAGTACCCACAAGGCCAAAAAGATGACGGGGTACCATGTAGTCAAACAAAATATTGCGACCTACCTGGAGCTGAATCAGGCGCGGGTACCGGCCCTTAAAAATCAGTCAGTCCGCCAGTCTTTGGCGTTAGCCATTAACCGCGCCGGCTTGATTCGTGACGTGCTGGGTGACGGCTCGCAGCCGTTGACCACCATCGTCCCTGCCGGAATGTTTTACAACGAGCAAAGTGGTGCGGACTTTGCGACCAGCGCGGCCAATGGGGTCAGCCGCTATAGCAAGTACGACCTGGAACGCGCCCGGAAACTGTTTAAGGCGGGCATGGCCGCTACGGGGCAGACGCAACTCACGCTAACGGTGATTGGCGCCGACACGGATAGTGCCAAAGCGACGTTGCAGTACCTGCAGCGGTCGCTGGCAGCGTTGAGTCAGCCACAGGCGACGGTGACGGTCAAAGTAGTACCACTCAGTTTGACTGACCGGCTAGCCCGGCTACGGACGGGCAACTTTGACCTTGCCCTCACGGCGTGGTCGGCAGATTATCCTGATCCCGCCACGTTCCTGAACTTGTTCACGACTGGCAACAGCAACAATCATGCTGGGTGGTCGAACACTAAGTATGATCAGTTGGTGAACGCCGCCCAGACGACGGATGCCGGTAACGTTACGCACCGGTGGCACGACTTATTGGCAGCTGATCAGTTGTTGACCCGGTCGGTGGCAACGATCCCGCTGTACCAAGTCGGCCAGGCCCGGGTCCGTAACCCGCAGTTGCATGCCCGGTACAATAACCCGAACGGTCTCGTAAACTGGGCGACCGCGTATTACCAAGGTCAATAACTAGTACTAATCAAATCCACATTAACGAGCCATGTTGACGTTCTTTGGAGCGTGAATATTGGCTCGTTTTTTGGTGACTTTGCTGCCGTTAGCAGGTGCGACGCCGCACATAATGGCTAAGTGAGCTAGGCATGTGACGCGTGTGAGTGCAAAATTTGAACTTTTTGAATAAAATGTGATAAAAATGTGTAGACATGAGTTAAAAATGAGTGTATTATCATTTACATAAACGCACAGAGGTAATCATCACTGTACATATTTTAGGAGGCAATCATTCATGAAGAAGAAGCCATTATTGCTTGGCTCAATGCTAACAACCATGGTCGTTCTCTTAGCTGCTTGTGGCAGTAGTAGTGCCAGTGCTGCAAAGACTAAGTCGATGACCCGCATGGTTAAGGATGTCATTCAGACTATGGACCCCGCGCAGGCGACCGACGTTATTTCCGGTCAGACTTTGCAGGACACCACGGCCGGATTGTTGCGGTTTAAGGGCAAGAAGCTCGAACCAGACTTGGCCAGCAAGATGCCTAAGGTCTCTAAGGACCAGAAGACTTACACCTTCACGTTACGCAAGGGTGCTAAGTGGTCTGACGGTAAGGAGATCACCGCGAAGGACTTTGTTTATTCTTGGGAACGCGCGGCGGACCCGAAGAATAAGTCCGAATATTCCTACATCTTCTCAGGTATCAAGAATGCGGACGCCGTTATTGCCGGCAAGAAGGACCCATCCACAATGGGCTTGAAAGCTGAAGGCAAGTACAAGCTCGTTGTTACTTTGGACCGGGTCATGCCTTACTTTGAAAAGATGATCACGCTGCAGACCTTCAACCCCGTTGAAAAGTCTGAAGTGCAGAAGTACGGTAGCAAGTTTGGTACGAACTCCAAGTACATCACGGCTTCTGGCCCATACAAGTTGACCAACTGGAATGGTTCTAACAACACTTGGACTGAAGTGAAGAACAAGGATTACTGGAACGCCAAGAACGTGCACCTGGACAAGATCAAGACGACTGTTGTTAAGGATACTTCCACAGCCGTTAACTTGTTCCAGTCCAACAAGCTGGATGACGCGGTTATTTCCGGTGATACTGCCACCCAGATGAAGAATGACAAGGCTTACAAGACGATGGTTCAGGGTCGTACGACTTACCTGGAAATGGAACAGAAGAAGGTTCCGGCCTTCAAGAATCAGAAGATTCGTCAGGCCCTGTCCCTATCCATCAACCGTTCCCAGTTCATCAAGAAGGTCTTGGGTGATGGCTCGCGTCCGGTTTACACGATCCTGCCATACAAGTCCATGTACAGCGCTAACGGCACCGACATTGCGGCGGCCGCAACTAAGGGTGTCAAGCAGTACAACGATTACAACTTGGCTAAGGCTAAGCAGCTGTTCAAGGAAGGTATGAAGGAAGCCGGTTTAACTTCATTCAGCTTCACCATCACTTCTGATGATACTGATGCGGCTAAGTCCACGACTGAATACCTGCAGAACGCCTTTGAAAAGCTGAGCACTAACGGTGCTAAGTTGACGGTTAAGACTAAGTCCGTACCGTTCAAGACGCGGATTACCTTGTCCGAACAGCACAACTTCGACATGGTGGTTAGTGGCTGGCAGGGTGACTTCCCTGACGCCATCAGCTTCCTCGACCTGGAAACTACGGGCAACGCCTACAACTTCGGTCAGTGGAGCAATGCTGAATACGACAAGTACGTTCAGGCTTCCAAGACGACCGATGCTACCAGCACCACGAAGCGTTGGAACGACTTGGTTAAGGCTACGCAGATCATGGCCAAGGACAACGGGGTTATCCCTCTGTACCAGACCGGTGAAGCGCACCTGACTAACACCAAGATCAAGAACTACGATTACGGTCCAAACAACATGATCGACATGGAATCTGTCACTAAGAAGTAACGGATGCGTGCACGAAGCGACGTCCACCTCGGTGGGCGCCGTTTTGTGTGTCTTGACGGGCAGACTGAGGGAGTGGTGTAGCGTTGGGGCTTTGTGGACACCCAGCTGCTGGAACCGTATCGCGGCCATAAACGGGGTCGCAAACAACCAAGTAACGGTTACCAACCGTGCACAAACTCACTCGATGTGGCAGTTGGAAGCGTATACTGGAAGGCAGAAGACGTGAGAGAGGAAGTTTTGTTATGGTTACACCAGAAATCAAGTTGCTGAGCGCCGCCGAACAGGAGCGGTTTGACCGCCTGTACGCGTACACTGAAAGCGTGCTGGCGGCGGACCGCACCGGCCACTCGTTGGATCACATCAACCGCGTCCTGGCCAACGCCGTCCTGTTGCTGCACGACACGCCGGCTGCTGACACGTTGACCGTGGTGGCAGCCGCCACGCTCCACGACACTTACGACGATAAGCTCGTGGACAACGTGCCTGCCGCTCGCCGGAAGACGGCCGCCATGTTGGCGGATCAGGGGTTTGACCAAAGTAGCACGGCGGAAATCCTGGGTATTATCGACCAAATGTCCTATCGCTACAGCTTGGACCACGACGTTACCCTCGACCTTAACGGTCAGCTGGTACAGGATGCCGACCGGCTCGACGCCATTGGCGCTATCGGGATTGCGCGGACGTTTTACTACGGTGGGGCCCATGGCAGTCAGCTGTATGGGGGCGAAGTGCGTGAACACTTGAGTGGCGCGGAGTACCGTCACAGTAGCTCGGTACTCAACCACTTTGACGAAAAGCTCTTCAAACTGGTCGACCAACTCAACACCCCTGCTGCCCAGAAACTCGGCGCCCACCGGCAACAAGTCATGCGCGACTTTGTGGCTGAGTTCAAAGCCGAAGTGAATGGCGCAAAATAACAAATAAATCTTTCCAAAGTTGACTACGTTTAACCCTCCCAACCGCTTAAAATAATGGTTAGGAGGGTTAATTATTATGGTAGAGACTAACTTTGGTTATACATACCGCGAGTTACGGCAAGCCAAGGGCTATAGTCTGAAGTCGGCGGCCAGCGGTGAGGTGTCGGTGCAATTTTTGTCCCAGTTTGAACGCGGCGAGTCGCAGATCAGCTTTGAACGGCTGGACCACCTGCTGCGCAATATCCACGTCAGCCTGAGTGAGTACGTGGCCGCGGCCGGCAACGATCAGCTTAACTGGCTCGATTGGTGGGCGTACCAACTAACGGAAGCCTGGCGCCGCCGACCGGCCGATATCGCGGGTGCGGTGGGCATGGCGCCCGTGAGCGTACGACCCGTGGTGGCGGCGATTAACAGCATCGTGCTCCTCGACCAGGCGGACCAGCGGGGGGCATTGACCGGTGCGTCGCTGTCAGCGGTGACCGGTGTATTGCGGCGCACCGTGCGTCCGGGGATGTTTAGCAACCTGGTGGCCGCACTGTCCGCCTTTGCCTTGCCCAACGAACTGCGCGTCAGTACGGCCAACCGGCTCCTGGAGCAACCACCCATTCGGTCCTACGCCCGCTACTTGCGGCCGTGCACCACGATGTACGCCGTCGTGTGTTTAGCCGAAGCCGAAGCGATTTTAGGGCAGCCATGCTTGGCGGGACAGTGGCTGTCCCGGGTGGAGAGACACCTCGGACCCGTTGATATGTATGAACGGTTGATGGTCCGCAAAGTGCAGGCGGGGGTGCTGTTCGCTGAGGGGGCGGTGGTTGCCGCTGAACGGATGCGCGCGCAGGTGCTACGAGCATGGCGAGTACTGGATGACCCGACGGAGGAGCAACTGTTTACGGAACACATGGACGCGATGTTTGCGATGATGGAGGATGAACGCCATGGTACAGCCTAAATACGGGACGGCTTTTCGCGAGTTGCGCCAGGCCAACGCGGTGTCACAGTTGGCGCTGGCCGATAGTGATGCGGGACGGCAGGCCTTATCGCGGTTCGAACGAGGGGCGCATGCGTTGACGGTGATGCGGTTGAGCCGCATGCTGGACCGCATTCCGGCCACCTACCAGGAGTATTTACGGTTGCTGGCGCCCGATCCGGACGGCAGCTTTGAAGACTTCATGGTCATGCGTCAGCGCTTGCTGTACGGACCGGCGGGGCGCGTGCGGCTCCAGATGCTAGCGGCGCGGTACCGGAACCGCTACGACCGGGAGGGGCACGCGTGGTTGGAGCACCGGGCCGTCATGCTGGCGGCGACTCCGGACGGGCAAAGACGGCAAGCGGAACGCCAGCGGCTCTATTACTTTCTCCGGCAACAGGGCGCCTGGAGCCATTACGAGTTCGCGCTGTTCACGCACGGGTTGGCGACCACGCTCACGCTGGGCGATGTGCGCCAATTATGGGCGCAGTTAACGCAACCATTTGATGTCCGGACGCGGCTGGGCTACCAAAATCAGCGGCGTCAGATCGACGCGTTGTTAATGGTGGCGCAGGTGGCACTGGCGGCCGGGTGTCTGCCCCTCGCGGCGGCCGCGTTGCGGGTGACAGCCCAACTGCCCGCGCTGGCAGGAGGGCCATACGAAGAGTTGCGGTTGCAGGGCTTAGAGGCACTGTACATGATTCAGGACCCTGAGCAGTCGACCAAGGTGGGCCGGCAGCGGATTACCGCCATCATTGAATTGTGCGACTTTGTGGAGGACAAGACGGTGGCTCAGCGGTTGCGGACAGAACTAGCGGCACGCGCGTAAGGGTGCGGGTTGGAGTTCCGGCGCCAAATCGGGTATATTATGAAGGCGGTGCAGTTAGACGCCGCCTTAGCTCAGGAGGTAGAGCGCAGCCGTGGTAAGGCTGAGGTGGCTGGTTCAAGTCCAGCAGGCGGCATAAGTGCTACGTTGTTTGACGACGTTAACACAATAGGGCCAGACTCCACACGAGTCTGGCCCTATTTTGATCGTGGCTCCGCAACAAACACCCCCACCAGTTAGCTGGTGGGGGTGTTGGGCGTCGCTCAGGAGATGAGCCAAAACTGCACTGTGGGACGACTATGGCAATCATCGGGGCGCAGAAGTAATGCTGGCGGTGAGTAGCTACCAGGCGGTCTGGGGATAAGTAGCGGCGTCGGTGTTATTTTAACCCCGGCATGTGCAAAATAAAAGGCTAACGGGTTAACCGTTAGCCACATAATTTTATTCATTACAGTAACGCCCAGCAGTTATTGAGTACGTGCAGTACCATCGATACCCGCAGGTCGTCACTCCAGGTGTAGGCAAAGGCCATGCCCGCGCCCAACCCGCAGTAGGTCAAGAAGTTGATCGGGTCACCGGGTGAATGGACCAGGGCAAAGGCGATGCTACTGACGATGGCGGCAAACCAGCGGCTACCGCGGGTGCGTTGAGCAGTGAACGCGTTCATCAACATGCCGCGGAAAATGAGCTCTTCAATGATGGGTGAAAATAGGCCTACCGATAAGGACATACTCCAGGGGATGCGGCGCAAGTAACTGACCACGGCGCTTTGGTTACTACTTTGCGGTGCCAGGTGGTAGGTGGCGGCCAACCAGGCGGCTACCTGCACGACAATCAGGATTGCCAAGCCACCCAGTAACGCCTGCCAATTGCGGCGGCTAAGGAGGCGGCGCCGGTGGTCCGCAGGCGTCACGTTGCGCACGTAACGCCGGTACGCCCAGTATAGGCCCGTAATCAGTACTAGGTAGCCGGCCACCGTGACGGCGAGCGTCCCGGCGTCTTCATGATGCCCTGTGGGTAGCACCAGGACGTCCACTACTTGGTAGGCCAGGAAGGCCAGCAGGAAGCCTAATGTGCGTTGGGTGACCGAAAAATGCCGCATAACTATCCTCCGGGACTATGGCTGGGTTTCGGCGCTCGCGTTGTCCGGCGCGGTGGCCGCTAGGTACTGCTCACCGGTCTGGGCGGTGTACAGCGATGCGGGCACCGCGTCGATCAGCGGTGAGACCGCATCGCGTGCCACTAGCACCAGTTCGTGCAGGGTGCGGGTGCATAGCGTGTACAGGATGTCCCGGTCGCCGGCGCTCGTATAGGTGTCGGCGGAGACGTCAAAGCCGATGACGGCGTCGAACTCGAGCCCCTTAGCGAGATAGACGGGTAGCACCACGCAGCCGCGGCTAAGCTGGTGGTCATCCTTGCTGAGTAGCGTGACGTCCACGTCGGTCTGCAGGCCCAACGCAACTTTGCTGGCCGTTGCCGCGTCCTTGGTGAGGATCGCGACGGTCGGGTGGCGCTGTAGCAGGTGGTTGACCAGCGTCGACAGCACCGGCTGGTACGTGCGCCGTGGTACCGTCAGGACCAGCGGCAAATTACCACCGCGGCTGAATGCCGTGATGTCCTTGCCTGCTGGAATTAAGGCGTTGGCAAAGTCGGTGATGGGACGCGTTGAACGGTAGGACTTGTTGAGAGTCACGAGGCGGGGATGCAGGTCGGCAAAGTCGTGTTGCAACTCCGCCAGGTAACTCTGACTGTCAGCGTAATTGCCCGTGAACACGTCTTGAGCCACATCGCCGAGAAAGGTCAGTTGGGCGCGGGGGAAGGCGTGGTGCAGGTACTTGAGAATGGCGATACTGTAATCCTGCATTTCGTCGACAAAGACGGACTGGATGCCATGGTTTTGGCCACCGCCGGTCAGCACGTCGCGAATCATCATCAGTGGTGCCGCGTCATCGAGGCGCAGACGGTGGGCTTCCAGGTCAGCGCCGACCGCGTCACACATGGCCGTCCAGGTAGCTGCGTCCACAACGGTCTGCGGGTACTGACGGAGGAAGTCCAGGTAGTTTAGGTAGGGGTCGAAGAAGTAGTCGTCGTACAGGGCGGTGTAGACGGGCGCAAAGCGTTCGGCCACGACCGCGCGGGCCACAGCGCGTAGCTCGTCGGCGCCGTTTTCGAAGCGCTGGTCGCCGATGTAGTGCTGGACCTGTTCCTCGTTGAGGCTGGCCAGGGTGTCGTCGACCCAATCCTGGTGGGTTTCGAGGCCGATGCGGGTGTTGAGCCGCTTCATCAGGCGTTTACGCGTTTCGGCAAACTTATCGGCCAGGGTCATCTGCCGCGGAAGGCGGTCGTAAATTTTACGGATGTTTTTGGCGGCAAAGAAAGTCTCACCGTTGAGGTCGACGTCGACAAAGTGCGGTTCCGCTCCGTGCTTAGCGTACGCGGTGGCGGCGTCCATAAACGCAGCGCTCTCCTTGAGCCGCCGCATGGCTTTAGCGGCGGCGGGGAAGGAGGCTTCATCGCGTTCGAAGCGGTCAAAGAGGGTCTCCACCTGCAGCCCGGTTAGCCGCCGAGCAAGGAATTCAACCAGGGTGGTCTGAATCATGTTCTTTTCGCCCAAACTCGGCAACACCTGGGAAATGTAGGTGGCGTAGAGCTTGTTGGGCGAGAACAGGACCATCTGATTGGCGTCCAGCGTGGTGCGGCTGTGGTACAGCTGGAAGGCGATGCGTTGGAGCACAGCACTGGTTTTGCCGGACCCCGCAGCCCCCTGCACGAGCAGGAGGTCGGAGCTGGTATCACGGATAATGGTATTTTGTTCCTGCTGGATGGTAGCGACGATGTTTTGCATGTACTCGGAACTAGCGTCACCCAGCACTTCCTGGAGGATCGAGTCGCCAACGGTTTCGCTGGTGTCGAACATATTGCGAATTTGGCCGTCCTCAATCTGGAACTGGCGTTTATTATTCAAAGTTGCGTGGGCGGTCCCGACTGGGGTGGTGTAGTCGACGGGTCCCAGCGTCCCGTTGTAATAAATAGAAGCAACGGGGGCGCGCCAGTCGTAGACCAGGAACTGGTTATCGCTATCCTGGAAGGTCCCAGTACCGATGTAGAGGGTGTCGTCCTCACCATCTTCGGTGATGTAGATGCGACCAAAGTAGGGTGAGCGGGCCAGCCGGGTGAGGCGAGTCTGTTCCTTTTGCAGGATCTGCTCGTTTTCGACGGCGCGTGCAACCAGTTGCTTTTGCTGTTGCACGGCGGCGTTAGTTTCCATGCGGTCGTCGACCTCGGTGATGTTGACCTTAGTGTTATCACCGTAATTCTGTTCCACGTCACGAGTTTCGGCGTGTGCGGTGTCGATTTGGTGTGCGACTACATCCAGCCGGTGGTGCAGCCGGTCAATGACGTGGTCGACGCGGCGCTGTTCATCTGCGCGCGATGCATTTTGCATGGGACAACCCTCCTTTACTTCCACTTCTAAATTGATAGTACATTGTACTTCCCGCCGGCCAAATGTGCAAGTGAGCACGCTGGTATGATTTCGGGCAGCTTGAGTGTGGGTAGTTTCGGCTTCTCTTCTGTGGAAGACAAACGTGGTGGTGTCTGCCAAAGAAGAATAAGCTGTGCGTTTTGTGGTATTGGCTCTGGGTCAATGGTGTGTATAATACGGTAACTCTTTGACGTGTAGTTGACCTCAAAATAGCGGGAATCTGCGGCTGGTGGTAGGAAGCTACGGCGTAGGACGTAAGCCACAGTCCCACCGCCGACCACAGATTCTACCCACGCAAGCCGCAACTACCTGACCCCGACCAACCCTAAATCTTACGCACTAAGCCAGGGACGTGTGGTACAATTGAAGCCATATGTAAGCGTCCGCAATTAATTCGTGGCGGGTCCCGTGCCCACCAGCTTAGTAAAGGAAGTTCGATTATGCAGCAACAACCAGGTCAACCAGCAGCACCAGCCCAGATGGATCCTAAGCAGAGCAAGAGTTTCTGGATTCGTCATTACAAGGCTATTTGTATCATTTTGCTTGTCGTCGCCGTCTTTGGCGGGGCCGTTTACAAGTTGACGCGGCCGAAGCTGAGCGGTTTTATCCCTGACAACGTTTTCCGCGTGACCATGACGGGCAAGAGCGGCGCGCGGTCCACCTCCTACATGTACTTTGGCGACAAGGAATCCGGGTACGGGGCCGTGGGGTCTACCAGCCAGAAGAAACTGGAGAAGGCCGTCGCCCAACCCGGGTTCAAAGCTAACCTGAAGAAGCAGGTAGCTGGCGGCAAGCGCAACACGTACACCCTCAAGAACAACTCGACCCTCATTCTCTACGACGGTAACGCCGTGGCCTTTAAGATCAAGAGCAGTAAGATCGACGGTAACGAGCTGACCGGTACCCTATCAGCTGGGAACGGGTCCGTCGCCGTGACCCTCATGAAGATCGTGCAATAAATATTTCTACCTAACTAGGTCGCCAACGTGGCGGCCTTTTTTGGTGGGCATGGGGGAAAGATGCGGTGTCAATTTTACAGCAATCAGCTCACGTGCTGGGGCCATCCCCAGCATTAATGCCCACCATGACCCAACTTTGCCCCGATTATTTTCAGCAAACTACTGCTTTCACCAGTAACTTCTATTACAATAGGGAATTGTTTAGTCTACATATAAAAGTTGGGAGCACGTAATTATGTCGTTAGTTTTAACGTGGTGGGCGGCCCTCATTGGGCTGGCCGTCGCTATCATCTTAATTTTGCAGCACCTGAATCCGGTATATGCGTTAATGCTCGGAGCCGTGGTTGGCTGCTTGCTGGGTGGGGCCAACCTGACCCAGACCATTAACATTCTCATTGCTGGGGGCCAAAGTGTCATGGGCATCGTACTGCGGGTACTCGCGGCCGGCATGCTGGCGGGGGTCATGATGGAGTCTGGTGCCGCCGACACCTTGGCGCGGGCCATCGTCACCAAGATGGGTGACCGCCTGGCCATCCTCGCGTTGGCACTGGCGACCATGGTGATCACGGCCGTCGGGGTGTTCATTCCCGTCGCGGTCCTCATCGTGGCACCCATTGCTTTGGAGGTCGGCCAGCGGATGCACATCTCCAAGTTGGCGCTCCTTGTCGCCCTGTCTGGTGGGGGCAAGGCCGGGAACATTATCTCGCCGAACCCGAACACGATCGCTGCCGCCAAGGGCTTTAACGTTGAGTTGAGTCAGGTGATGATTGCCGACTTTGTTCCGGCCGTTGTGGCGCTGATCGTCACGGTGCTCGTGGCCACTTTGTTGAAGGGCAAAGGCTCGGCGGTACTCGAGCGCGACCTAGACATCCTAGCCAGTGAGGCGCACCCAGACAGCTTGCCGTCCCTCGGTACCGCGCTAGTCACGCCGGTGTTGGCCATCGTTTTGTTACTGCTCAACCCGATTGGGTCCCTGCTCCACATTGGCGTGTTGACCAAGTTCAGCTTGGACGCGATGTACGTGTTGCCGATTGCCGCCATTGTCGGCGCGCTGGCGATGCGCCAGGGGCACAAGTTGATGAGCTACGCGCAGGCGGGGATGAACCGCATGACTGACGTCGTCCTGATTTTGATTGGTGCCGGCGCGATTGGTGCCGTAATTACCTCCTCCGACCTGCCGGCCCAGTTAATTCACCTGATCAAAATGTCGGGCATCTCGGGTGTCTTCTTGGCACCAATTGCTGGTATCCTGATGGCAGGGGCCACCGCGTCCACTTCGACCGGGGTCATCCTGGCGACGGGGTCGTTTAGCAAAGCCGTGCTTGGCTTTGGCATCAGTCCGTTGGCGGGCGCCGCGATGATGCACACCGGTGCCATCGTCTGCGACCACCTGCCGCACGGTAATTACTTCCACGTCACGGCCAACGCGATGCGGATGTCGATCAGCGAGCGCTCGAAGGGAATTCTTTACGAGTCCCTGGTCGGGGGCGCCGCCGTAATCACGGCCACGATTATGTACGGGTTCTTCTAGAGGCAGTACGAGGCAAAGGAGAAGCAAAAAATGAAGTTTGTCATTGCTCCAGATTCATTTAAGGGCGGCCTGACCGCCAAGGAGGCGGCTCACGCGATGGCGACCGGCATCCGGCGCGTCTTTCCGGACGCTGATTACGCCCTCGTACCGATGGCCGATGGCGGTGAAGGGACCGTCCAGTCGCTGGTCGACGCGACTAACGGGCGGTTGGTCACCGCCACCGTGACTGGGCCACTAGGCGACCCAGTCACGGCCCAGTACGGGCTGCTGGGGGATGGGCACACGGCCGTGATCGAGATGGCGGCGGCCAGCGGCATCCAATTTGTTGATGACCAGACGCATAATCCACTGGTGACGACCACGTACGGCACGGGGGAGTTGATCCGCGCGGCTTTGGCGCAGGGCGTGGATAAGATCATCCTTGGTATTGGGGGCAGCGCGACGAATGACGGCGGTGCGGGGATGGCTCAGGCCGTGGGCGTGCACCTGCGTGATGCAGCTGGGCACGAGTTGCCGTTCGGTGGCGCGGCGCTGGCCAACTTGGCAACAATCGACCTCAGTGAGCGTGACCCGCTGCTGGATGACGTGGAATTGCTAATTGCGTCCGACGTCACCAACCCACTCGTTGGTGACACCGGCGCATCGGCGGTGTTCGGCCCGCAGAAGGGCGCGACACCCGCCATGGTGGCAACGCTCGACGCGGCTTTGGCCCACTATGCGGACGTGATTCACACCCAGGTGGGACCAGATTTGGCCCAGGCGCCGGGTGCGGGGGCTGCTGGTGGCCTGGGTGCCGGGCTAATGGCATTTACCCACGCGACGATGGCCCACGGTATCGACATTGTGGTCGAGTACAGCGGCTTGCGGCAGCAGGCCGCTGACGCCGACTTTGTCTTTACCGGTGAGGGCGGCATCGACTTCCAGACCCAGTACGGCAAAACGCCATACGGGGTGGCGCAGGTGACCAAAGCCGTGACGCCCGATGCGCCGGTGATCGTGCTCGCGGGGAACGTGGGCAAGGACGTTGACGTGCTGTACCGTCACGACGCCATCGACGCCATCTTCTGTACGGTGGCAGGCGCCAAGCCGCTGGCCCGCGCGATCGCGGATGGGGCGCATGACGTGGCCCAGACGGCAGAGAACGTGGCGCGGCTGATTGCGGCCATGCGGGGCTGATGATGAATAAATGGGGCGTTGTTGGTCGGGTTAAGGCTGATAACGCCCCGTTTGTCGGTGATGCTAGCTTACTAGTCCAAGCCACGGTACGCCAGCCAACAACTTCTTAAGAATCCCAGCCCACCCTGTTCAGCGGTCCCGCAATACGGTATATTAGATACCAGTGACAAAACTAAGATAAATTGATGGGGGTTCGCATGGCACAAGATAAGCAAAGTGGGTCGCAAGCAGCGGCTCAGACGAAGCAACCGTGGAGCAAGGCACGTAAGATTTGGACGTGCGTCGTAACGATCGTGGTGATTGTGGCGGCCATCGCCGGCTTCTTTGGTTGGCGTCAGGAGAGTGCCAAGGCTAAGTTTGCTGACCACATTTACCTGGTTACGTTGGCGGTCAACGGCAAGTCGAGTAACGCGCAGAGTGAAGTGTTCGCCTTTGGCAAGTACGACAAGAAGCAGGTGGCCTTCATGGACCTCAACTACTTCTACTACATTAAAAAGGCGTACCTGCGGAAGGTGCAGGCGGCGACGGCCAAGCAGTACGATGAGAGCTACAAGTTGAACGGCAATCACATCACGATTACCGGGAAGAACTTCAAGTATGACTTCAAGCCTTACACTAGCAAGAAGACCACTGAGACGTACGGGGCGAAGCGCAACCTGTACAGCGGTAAGTTCACGTACAACATCAAGAAGAGCGGTAAGACCAAGACCTACAAGGGTACGTACAAGCTGCGCGACATGGGGACCACCAACCAGTGGTACAAGACGGTCGGTAAGTACCTGAACACCAAGTCGGTCAGCCCGACTACTGGGAGTAGTTCGACAAGTAAGTAATACGAATCAATGCAGATAGACAGGTTGAAGGCGCACCGGCGTGGAGCTGGGGGCGCCTCCTTTTTAGTTTGTCAGTTACGGCGGTGGACTACCCAGACGGTCGTCGTACTACCAGGGGCCAGATTCTCTCCGCTCGGGCATAGCCGGTCATGCTATACTGGTTGGGAATAGCAAAAGCAGAGGAGTGTATATCCAAATGTCAAAGAAAGTCATCCTGACTGGCGACCGCCCAACTGGCCGCCTGCACATCGGCCATTACGTGGGTTCGTTGCGCAACCGTGTGGCACTACAAAATTCCGGCGACTACGAAAACTTCATTATGATTGCTGACATGCAGGCGCTGACCGACAATGCACGTGACCCCGAGAAAATTCGGCACTCGCTGTTGCAGGTGGCGCTGGACTACCTGGCCGTGGGCATCGACCCGGCCAAGTCCACCATCCTGGTGCAGTCCCAGATTCCCGCGTTGAGCGAGCTGACCATGTACTACCTGGACCTGGTCACCGTTGCGCGCCTGAACCGCAATCCCACCGTCAAGACGGAAATCAAGCAGAAGGCCTTTGGTGAGTCCGTACCGGCTGGCTTCCTGATCTATCCGGTTAGCCAGGCGGCGGACATTACGGCGTTCAAGGCCGACACGGTGCCGGTGGGAGATGACCAGGAACCAATGCTGGAGCAGACCCGGGAAATTGTACGCACGTTTAACCGCGTCTACAACACCGATACGCTGGTGGAGCCCGAGGGATACTTTCCACCCAAAGGCAAAGGGCGCCTGCCAGGGATCGATGGTAACGCCAAGATGAGCAAGTCACTGAACAACGGCATTTACCTCAGCGACGACGCCGACACGGTCAAGAGCAAGATCATGAGTATGTACACCGACCCGCACCACATTCACGTTCAGGACCCAGGTCAGGTCGAGGGCAACGTGGTGTTCACGTACCTCGACATCTTTGGCACCGATACCGACAAGATTGCCCAACTGAAGGAGCAGTACCGCCACGGTGGCCTGGGCGACGTGAAGATCAAGCGTTACCTCATCGACGTCATGGAAGCTATCCTGGAGCCCATTCGCACGCGGCGTGCCCAGTACGCTGAGGACATGGGCGCGGTAGCTGACATGCTGCATCGAGGCTCGGCGCACGCCAACGAGGTGGCCAACCAGACACTGGCAGAGGTACGGCAGGCTATTGGGGTCAATTACTTCGACTAGTGTTCTTTAACCGGACCGCAAGTGCATAAAATTCACAAGCAAAAACGGCATTCTGCTATCGTGGGATGCCGTTTTTATAAGGAATAATCGGCCGAATACCAGCAGCTAGAAGGAAATCTTAGGATAAATGTAACGGTTATTTAATATTTGACAGGAGTGAATGCTGGTCTCTGGGTTTGCGTATATGCAACTTCTTACGTATAGACCAATAGTGGGAATAGCGCGGTTGACAGCGGTTCCGTAGGCAGAGAGGCGCTGTTTATCACCCATTTTTCGCAAAGTTAGACAACGTTAGTAACTTGTTATGGGACCGCCAACCGTATGGTCAGCAGCCCATATCTATGATTTAATAATGTCAAGCAACGTTAAAATTAGGGTAAAAGTCCGCAAACTTTTCTAAAATGTGGACGCATCAATGTCGAATTTAGGTGGGAAAAAACGATATGGATAATGCAATTGATCTAACACGCCTCTGGGCTATCATCAAGCGCAGTCTCGTACCAATGATTGTGCTGGCGATTGTAGGCGGGCTGGTGGCTTTTATTGGGGCCAAGGTGCTGATTACGCCGAAGTACACGGCATCGACGACGATGCTAGTTAATAGAGCGGCTGATAGTACAGACGCAAACACACAGTACACGGCACAACAGGCTGATGTTCAACTTATTACTACATACAAGGGTATCCTTACGAGCCCTACTATTCTGGACACAGTGGCGAAGAATTTAACTCAGCCGCGGAAGGTGATGACGAAGAAGCCTACCAAGGCAGTCTATGGGCGGAAGTATAATTCTTACACTGATTCCTATAGTAGCTACTTAAAGACCAAGGCAAAACCGGCTGAGTACAAATTAGTGCCAGCTAAATATCAAGATATTACTGGTAGTGATTTGACGGATATGGTTTCCGTTACCAATGAAACTAATTCTCAACTGTTCACGGTTAACGTCGAAAACACCAGTGCCACGGAAGCGCGCGACATTGCCAATGAAATTGCATCTGTTTTCAGAATTAAGATTAGCAAAATTATGAGCGTTAAAAATGTCACGATCATGTCAAGGGCAACGGCAGATTACACACCGACGTCACCCAACCTGAAGCTCTTAGCGCTGATTGGGGTAGTTTTGGGTATCATTATTGGTTTTGCTTGGGGCTTCGTTCGCGAAGTTACGGACCGGACGATTAAGAGTCTCGACTTCATTACTGATGATTTGGGACTGACTAACCTTGGTATCGTTAACTACGTTCATAAAATGAAGAGTATTGATGCTGCCAAGGCGTCCAGTACAGTAGCAAATAAGCGCATAGATTCGGACCGGCTGGCTCCGCGAGGAACGACGCCAGCCGCGGTGACTAGTGATGAGACTGACCTGACCCGCGAATCATTAACGCGATCACGGCGCAGCGGCAGCCGACGGATTTAGGGGGCATATACGATGCGAATTCCTTTTTTTCATAAGCACTACAAAGAAGACATGACCTTCCAGACTCATGGCGTCCGGCTGGTTACCTATGCTGATCCCAAGCATGTTGTATCTGAACAGTTCAGAACGGTACGTACGAATATTGAATTTGCCGGTGCTGCCCTGGATAAGTTACAGGTGGTAATGTTTACTTCTGCGGCAATTTCAGAAGGTAAGTCAACGGTATCAAACAACGTTGCAGTTGCTTGGGCACAGTCTGGTAAGCGGGTATTACTGATTGACGCTGATTTGCGTCGTCCGACGGTACATGCAACATTTGATTTATTGAACACCGACGGTTTGACGAACGTCTTAGCGGGTAACGTCAAGGTGGAAGACGCCGTGAAAGACACGTTTGTGCCTAACTTAGCTGTGATGAACGCAGGCCCAGTGCCGCCAAATCCGTCTGAATTGTTAAATTCGCAGAAGATGGCGGACCTGCTGGCTTGGGCGCGTGAGCACTATGACATCGTAGTGTTGGATGTGCCACCAGTATTAGCAGTGTCAGATGTGCAAGTACTGGTGCCCGAGACCGATGGGGTGGTGCTCGTTGTACGTATGGAACACACGCTGAAGGGGGATTTGGAACGGACGGTTGAGGTCCTGAGAATGGCTCATGCGAAGGTACTTGGTGTGGTTGAACGGGTACACTCGAAACACGGCGATCGTGGCTATGGTTACGGCTACGGCTACGGCTACGGGTACGGAAACGACAGTAAGTAGGGTGCTTTTTTACAGATTCATTTTAAAAGTTGGGGGTTGATTGAATTATGGAAGCAATTCGTGTACAAAATGGGGAAAAGACTGAGGAGACGTATGTAAATTCGATTGGGGAACCAGTTAAGTCGTGGTATCTGCCAATTAAGTTTGCTTTGGACTTCATTACCGCCGCGGTGATTTTGGTATTGACTTCGCCAATTATTTTAATTACCGTGTTGGCGATTAAACATGAGGACAAGGGGCCAGCATTCTATCACCAGACGCGAGTAGGCTTGATGGGTCGCCATTTTACGGTCACGAAATTACGGTCAATGTATGTTGATGCAGAAAAACGCGGCGCGCAGTGGGCGGAGAAGGAAGATCCGCGCATTACGCGTGTAGGTCATTTTATTCGTAAAACGCGGATTGATGAATTACCACAACTTGTTGCAGTTCTAAAAGGTGAGATGAGTTTAATTGGTCCACGTCCAGAGCGTCCTGCTTTTACAGAACAGTTCTCGCATGAGTACCCGGGGTTTGAACAACGTTTACGTATCAAGCCAGGGTTAAGTGGCTATGCACAGGTACATGGCGGATACGATATTGACCCAGGTGAGAAGGCTAAGTTGGACCGGTACTACATAGAAAATTTTGGGCCAATGATGGATTTGGGTATTTTCTTTGAGACGATTAAGACTGTATTTACTGGGGAGGGTGCACGGTAATGGAGAACCCAATTATTAGGAACAGTAGGGTTTTAGTCACTGGTAGTGCCGGCTTCATTGGTTCCAATCTTGTAGATGCTTTAATTGGTGATAACGAGGTTGTGGTCGTTGACGATTTATCAATGGGAAGGGTGGAGAACCTTCCACAAAGCAATAATTTGCATTTCTTCAAGCATAGTATTGCGGATTTCAAATTCATGTCGGAATTATTGAAGGATTGGAAATTCGATTACATTTTCTTACTGGCTGCAGTTGCAAGTGTTGCGGACACAATTGTTCGGCCTGCTGAGACACATATTATCAATCAAGATGCTAACTTAAATGTCTTAGAAACAGTTAGGATAAATAAGTTAGACGTTAAGAAAATTCTATTTTCTTCTTCTGCCGCGGTTTATGGCAACAATCCAGAACTTCCCAAGAAGGAGACATCTCCGATTGACCCCCTTTCACCATATGCTGTGGACAAATTTGCTACCGAGCGTTTTGTAATTGATTATGGACGGTTGTATGATATTCCCACGGTAGCGACTCGTTTTTTTAACGTTTATGGTCCAAAGCAAAATCCAAAGTCTCCTTATTCAGGAGTGTTATCTATAGTTAGCGATGCATTGTATAATGCAAAAAAATTCACTTTATACGGTAGTGGTATGCAAACTCGGGATTTTGTGTACATTGATGATGTGGTAAACGCATTAATATTACTAATGCTGAGTGACAAAGCTCTAAATACTGTTTTCAATGTGGCTACTGGTGAGCAACATCCACTTATGGAAGTAATTAAAGATTTGGAACGCGTCGCTTCAAAAAAGGTTGAAATACTTATGGCTGATTCGAGGATTGGTGACATTCAGAACTCGGTTGCCGATATTTCTAAAATACGGGATTTGGGTTACAAGCCCCAATTCTCTTTGCAGAATGGTTTGGAAAAGTATTATCAATCATTAGGAGAATCATAATAGATTTTAGCGTTTTAATGTATGTATATTCGAAGAAAAGTCAGAGTGTTTTCAGCAAGCGCTTGAAAGTGTATTTAATCAGAACACGACTGTTAATGAGGTGCTTATCGTTGAAAACCGTGAAATTGGGAAAGATCTCAAAGAGGTTATCCAGGCAGCAAGAATAAAATTCAGGGTAATAAATGATATGTATGCTGAAAAGCTGTCTATGTTGCTTGATGTTAGGCTGTTTGTGAGAACTGTTTGGTACGTATTGTTCCATATAGAAATTCGAGAAGGACGGAGAATTGGAAAAACAACTGACGTGGTTTCGACTAATAGTATCAGCAACACAAAAGCCAAGAGTATGTAGGAATCGCTTCTTTCAAGGTGGTGAATTGTTCCGATGAGTTTAAAGTTTCCAAAGTTTTCAGTGCTTATGTCGGTCTACTGGAAGGAGAAACCGAGTAACTTACGCAAATCCCTAGAAAGTCTTGAACAGCAAACCGTGTTGCCAAATGAAATAGTCCTTGTTGAGGATGGACCTTTGGGCGCAAGTTTAGACAGGGTGGTTAAAGAGTTCTTGCAGACGAATGCGTCTCTGCAAGTTGTCAAAATATCTCATCAGACTGGTTTGGCAAATGCTTTAAATGTTGGGTTGAATCATGTTACATACGATTTGGTGGCTCGAATGGATTCTGACGATATTTCAGTTAAGGACAGATTTAAAATTCAACTTTCATATTTTTTGAATCAACCCGGTTTAACCTTGTTAGGTGGCCAGTTGCTTGAGTTTGAAGATGGTAATGAAGCAAATATAATTGGCAAAAGAGAAGTTCCCTTGAGCAGAAGGGCTATAGAACGATTTGCTAGGTTTAGAAGCCCCTTTAATCATCCCACTGTAATGTTCAGAAAGAAAGCAATCTTGGCACTTGGTGGGTATGAGCGTCTTGATTTTCTGGAAGATTATTTATTGTGGGCCAAACTAATAGCTACTGGCGCTGTTGTTACTAATTGCCCCGATGTTTTGTTGCTAATGAGATCTGGAGCGAATCTTTACGGAAGGCGCGGCGGCATGAAATATTTCAGAAATTATTGTTTACTGAGACGGAAACTACATTCTATGGGAATCATTAATTCCTTCCAGGTGATTATTGGGGATTTCGCTGTTCTTTCCAGTTCACTAGTGCCGACCTACGTGAGAGGCTTATTGTACAAGAAAATATTGCATAAAGGCTGATTTTACTAGTGGAGGAGGGTCGAAGATGAAATTTATTAAGGTAATAGAAAAAAATCCTGTGTCTCAGTTACTCTTGAGAACTGTTAGAATTGCGTATTTTCCCTTCTACAAAAAGGTTACTAAGAGTTTCAGACCATTTACGATAGCCAGTCTAGATGAAACGGTTAGTGAGTTAGCGAAAACGGGTAAGTCTTTTTCTAGATTTGGTGATGGTGAAATAAATATTATGTTTCGCAAAAGATCAATTGGATTTCAGAAATATTCCATGGGTCTGCAGAAAGACTTGCTAGATGTGGCTAGTCAAGAGAATAATGATGTTTTTATCGGATTGCCCCATGCGTTTCTTTCCACTTCCCCGGATAAATTGCTTGTGAAATCGTTTTGGTGGGCATACGTAGTTAATAATAGGGATAACATTACAAATTTTCTTAATCATTCACATAGAAGCTATTTTCTTGATACCAATTTTTCCAGGACGGTCACAGAAAGCCGCAGCAAGAAGACAATAAAACGGATTGTAACAAAGGTACGTCACTTGTGGGAAAATAAACGAGTTTTAGTTATAGAGGGAGCCGGGACCAGATTCGGTGTTGGTAATGGTTTATTTGAAAATGCCTTGAATGTTTCAAGAATCATAGCTCCATCACGCAATGCATATAATGTGATAAATAAAATTGAGTCTAGCGCAGTGGAGTTTATAAGCAAACAGCCGCGTAAAGATAATTTTATTGTTCTTATAGCTCTGGGACCTACAGCAACTGTGTTGGCGTCCAGGCTGTCAAGCATATGTCAGTCAATTGATATTGGACATTTCGATTTACAGTACGAGTACCTTGCAATGGGGAAATATCACAAAACAAATGTGCCAACCAGATATGATAATGAAATTATTAATGGTGATCATGTTGAAGATATCCACGATGAGGGTTATTTAGAGCAGATAGTTGCTGAGATAGATGAATAGGTCAGGTACGATAAATGATAGGAATAGTTGTTCTGAATTACAACACTTGGGAAGAGAGCAGGAAGTGTGTTGAATCTCTTCTCAACATAAATGAATATAAAGATATTTTTATTTATATTGTTGATAATCATTCTACCGTAGTTGCACCAGAGAAATTTGTTGATTTTATTAATGCAGATTCGCGAACGGAATTGATTTGGAATACTAAGAATTCTGGTTACAATGCTGGAAATAACGTTGGCATAAGGAAAGCTTTACAAGATGGCTGTGACTACATCTTGGTTTCTAATAACGATGTAACGTATGATCAAGATACCATACGAAGCATGGTCAGCATGTTCAGTTTGCATCCTGATGTCGGGATCGTTGGGCCAAAAATCATTGAGGGAAATGGTTCTATTCAGGAAATTAATATGTTAGTGCCCACTACTTTAGGTGGGAAATATAAGTATTTATTAGGGCACACACCTTTCAAGAGAATTGTTAGGAAATACATAAACACTTTTTCAGCGGACAGGTCGAATCTTTCTGCTCCCTTTTATGTAAGTTCAGTGTCAGGAGCTTGCTTGTTGATTTCCCGTGAATGTTGCCAAGCCATCTTTCCCTTTGATGAATTTCCTTTTTTGTATGAAGAAGAAATTATGTTGGGTCTAGCACTGTCCAAGACGAGATTTAAGACTTTATTAGATACGAATGCAACTGTTCATCATGTGCACGGGGCGTCTACTCACGGTATTGTAGCTTTCTCCTTTACTGAGTTTGTAAGAAGTGAAATGTATTACTGTTTGCATTATTTGCATAGCTCAAAAGTTGCTGTTATGCCATTATATTTGATACGGTGCGTGCAATATTTTTCTAGGTGTTTAGTTCGGGCAGACTACAGGCAGCAATTGAAACGTTTTTTTGCAAGGACGAGGGAGTCATTTAAATCTGCATAGTTCAGGAGAATATTATGTTTTTGCTGTTTCTTTTAATTGCGATTGTTTCTTGTATTCTTAGTTTTTTAAGCTTCCACACGAGGCTAAATCCGATAAGCATCTATTTTATTATTTGGGTGTTCTGCCTTCTTTTAATCGAATTAAAGGTGATTGAGTTTAACACTCTTAGTGAACAGACATGGATATTAATTAATGCATACTCTTTAGTGTATACTCTTTCCTTTTTGATGGGCTCGTCGTTGGTTTCAAAGAAAGTCTCTCAGTCGGTTTACAGTAGCAACGGTAATGCTTTGTTCTTAAAACAGTTTGACGAGGCCGCACTAAAAAAATATCTGAATAGGACAATCTTTTTTTGTACAGCAATTTCGTGGTTATCGATTATTCCTTCGGTTGTTAAGCTAGTTGGGTCATATGGCTTGAATCTGGTTGCGAACAGCAATCAAATTTACGAGGATTCAATCAGTAATCTTGCAGGATCAAATGCAGGTGGCCTAAGTTTAGAAAATTTTGTCTTTGTAGCAATAGTTTTCGCCGGTGTTTACGTGCGAAAGTTTGGCATGTCATTTTCAGTTTCAATGGCATTAATGACTGCGATGTTAGGCCAGCTTACAAGTGGTTCTAGAGGGGGGTTGTTTGTACAAGTCGCTTTGTTGGTAGGCCCATGGATTTTGATTCCTAAAGGCAAAACGAAGGGAAAAGATCAATCTAACATTGGTGTTAGGGTTGCTGTAGTACTTGCGCTGGCGTTTCTCCTAATCATTACATATTTAAGAAAGAGCTCTCTAATAGACCTGCCTTATGCAACCCCTAACCTAAAAAAGCTTGGCGGTTTTTCGTCCCTAGTATATAATATATCCTTTTATTTCACTTCCCCCATTGCCACGTTGAACGAATTCCTGAAATCACCAGTTCACACGTACTGGGGGGCTTCGACATTTCGTCCGTTTTACCTGCTTTTAAATAGTTTGGGTGTGACAACGTATAATGTTGATTTCTACAATATATTTCTCTTTTATTCGCCACTTCCGGCGAACGTGGTTTCATATATTGGTGAGCTAATCCTTGATTTTGGAACTTTTGGTGGTGGAGTGGCAACGTTTATTTTCGGAGCTATTTTTGGTGTTTCGTATAGGAAAAGTAGAAGTAACTATTCGTCATTAACTTGGCTTGTAGTAATGGATATATGTTTTGCGCTAATGGTGTTATCATTTTTTGCATGGTTTCTCCGGCCAGCATATTTATGGTTTTCACTAATTGTTGGAGTGTTTATTTCCGCCCTTGCAGGTGTACTAATTAAGCATAAGAAAATATGGTAATCAAATGCTGAAACTATTAAAAAACTTTTCATATACTGTTTCGTCTAATTTATTGAATTTTATAGTCATTGCTCTTGTGACCTTAATTATTCCTAAAGTCATTGGAGTTAAGGAGTATGGCTTCTGGCAACTGTACATTTTCTATACTAATTATGTTGGTGTACTACATTTTGGCTGGATTGATGGAATGTATTTAAAGTATGGTGGACTGGACTATGATGAATTAGATAGCAGCTACTTTAAAAGTCAGTTTTCTTACTTCATAGTATTTGAATCACTTGTTACAGTGCTTATTGCAGCATTCGGTCTGATAGTTGATAGTGGTAATAATCAGTTTGTTGTCGTGTCGGTGGGTCTGTACCTACTTTTTTACAATGGAAGACAATTTTTTTTGTATATATTACAAGACACAGATCGGATTCGGGAATATGCGTTTAATTTAATACTGGATAGGGTTGTGTATGTTGTTTGGATTGTAATTTGCCTAGCTGTAGGAGTTAGGAGCTTTAAATTACTAGTTGTTGGGGATGTTATTTCTAAGATTATCACGCTATTTATAGCTATCTATAGTTGCAGAACCATTTTCAGAGGTAAAATTCAACGTTTATCCGTGACGATTAAGGAGATTTATCAGAATGTCAATGTGGGTATAAAACTCTTAGTTGCAAATTTTGCTAGTCTCTTGATTGTTGGCATTGTGAGATTTGGGATCAAGTCTACCTGGGGAGTTACCGTCTTTGGGAAGGTTTCGTTGACTCTCAGTATTTCTAATGCAATGATGCTATTTGTTACGGCAATCAGTCTAGTGCTTTTTCCCACATTGCGGAGAATTAATAAATCACTTCTGCCTGGCCTTTATGATAATTTTAGACAGATACTAATTCTAATGTTATTTGCATGTATGTTCCTGTATTTCCCTTTAAATTTCCTAATCACACGCTGGCTGCCTAATTATCAAGACTCCTTGAAATATCTTTCATTTCTTTTCCCGATGTTTATCTATGAAGGCAAGTTTGAGCTAATGGTTAACACATTTATGAAAACTTTGAGAATGGAAAGAAAGTTACTCCTTGTTAATCTTACCGCCCTTGCCACAAGTGTATGCGTGACTGCTGTCAACGTTTTCTTTGTTAAAAACTTGAACATTATTATGCTTAGTATAATTTTGATTTTATGGTTTAGAAGCAATTTAGGAGAAATTGTAATTAGCTCTAGACTGAGCTTAAATGTTTTACGGAGTATAGGTGTGGAGACATTATTTGTTGCCATTTTTATCTGTGTCACATGGTTCCTGAGTGGCCTATACGCTTTCGCGATATTTGCGGTCATGTTTATTGTTTATGGCTTTACCCTTAGGGGGCGTATTCATGATAGCTTTGATTACGTAATGAATAATTTGCATGCATAGGTTTTACTATTTGTAGGTTTTTAGTTCAGAAGTGTCATTTGCTGAGAGTAAGGGAGGATTGTTTTATGAAGGGTATTGTTTTGGCTGGGGGATCTGGAACACGCTTATATCCCATTACAAAGGCGACAAGTAAGCAATTAGTTCCAATCTACGATAAACCAATGGTGTATTATCCGTTATCTGCGTTGATGCTTGCGGGTATTAAACAGTTTTTGATTATTTCGACGCCTGAGTTTTTGCCTCAGTTTGAGGAACTTTTCGGTGATGGTCACAATTTAGGCTTGGACATTCAATACAAGGTACAGGCTGAGCCAAATGGGTTGGCTGAAGCGTTCATTCTTGGTGCTGATTTCATTGGCGGTGATTCCGTGGCACTAGTACTTGGTGATAACGTCTTTTATGGTGCAGGCCTATCAAAACTGTTACAAGATGCGGCTTCCCAAGACAAGGGGGCTACGGTATTTGGGTATCAGGTTACCGATCCAGAACGTTTTGGTGTAGTCGAGTTTGATGAACATCAGCACGCCGTTTCAATTGTTGAGAAGCCAAAGCATCCACGGAGCAACTATGCTGTTACTGGACTCTATTTCTACGATAACAGCGTGGTCGATATTGCTAAGAACATTAAACCGTCACCGCGAGGGGAACTTGAAATTACTGATGTGAATGAAGAGTACTTACGTCGTGGCCAGTTGGATGTGCAAGTAATGGGGCGTGGTTACGCTTGGTTGGATACGGGTACGCATGATTCGTTACTCGCGGCCTCCAGCTTTGTAGCTACAATTGAGAAGCAGCAAAATCTCAAAGTGGCTTGCCTCGAAGAAATTGCTTACCGTATGGGTTATATTGATCTTCAGCAGTTGGAAAAACTGGCCCAGCCACTGAAGAAGAATGATTATGGCCAGTATTTGTTGCGTTTGGTCAAGGAGGAGAGTAAGTAATGGCTTTGAAAGTAATTCCTACAAAGTTAACTGATGTTAAGTTGGTTGAGACGGATGTATTTGGTGATAATCGTGGCTTCTTTACTGAGACGTATACGCGTCCCAAGTTCCAAGAAGCGGGTATTACCAACGATTTCAATCAGGACAACCAGTCTCTATCTGCAGAGGCCGGGGTGCTACGGGGGATGCACTACCAGATGGCGCCGTATGCTCAGACTAAGTTAGTTCGGGTCGTCACCGGTGTGGTTGAAGACGTTTTAGTTGATATTCGTAAGGGCTCACCTACATATGGCCAATGGGAGGGCTACATTCTGAGTGAGTTTAACCACCGCCAGTTGTTGGTACCGAAGGGCTTTGCCCACGGGTTCATTACGCTGACGCCCAATGTTAACTTTGCCTACAAGGTTGAGGGTTACTACGCGCCTAAAGCAGATCGCGGTATTGCGTTCGATGACCCTGATATTGGTATTGATTGGCCAATGTCTACTGCGCATTTGATTATGTCGGAAAAAGATCAGCACCATCCACAGTTGAAGGATGCCGAGAACAATTTCGTTTACGGGGAGATTTAACAATGAAAATTATGGTTACTGGTGGTGCCGGGTTCATTGGTTCCAACTTTGTGCATTACGTCGTTGATAATCATCCAGATGTAGACATCGTTGTTCTTGATAAGCTTACTTACGCAGGTAACAAGGCCAACATTGCCGACGTGCTTGGCGACCACGTGAAACTGGTGGTTGGCGATATTTGTGACGCTGAACTCGTAGATAAGTTGATGCCAGAAGTTGACGCGGTGGTGCACTACGCCGCAGAGAGTCACAATGACAACTCCTTGAAGGACCCATCACCCTTTATTCAGACCAACATTGTTGGCACGTACACTTTGATTCAGTCAGCTCGCAAGTACAACAAGCGCTTCCATCACGTGTCAACTGATGAGGTTTATGGCGACTTGCCATTACGCGAAGACTTGCCTGGTCACGGCGAGGGCGTGGGCGAAAAGTTTACGCCAGATAGTCCGTACCGCCCGTCTAGCCCATACTCTTCCAGCAAGGCTTCTAGTGACTTGCTAGTTCGTGCGTGGGTGCGCTCATTTGGGTTACGGGCTACTATCTCCAACTGTTCCAACAACTATGGCCCTTACCAACACATTGAAAAGTTCATTCCGCGGCAGATTACCAACATCCTGAGTGGCATTAAGCCGAAGCTGTACGGTACCGGTAAGAACGTCCGCGACTGGATTCACACGAATGATCATTCAGCTGCCGTTTGGAAGATTTTGACTGAGGGTAAGATTGGTGAAACTTACCTAATTGGTGCTAATGGTGAGAAGGACAACAAGACCGTCCTGGAAGGCATCCTGCGGTTGATGGGTAAGCCGGAAGACTGGTATGACCAAGTTAAGGATCGTCCGGGTCACGACTTGCGGTACGCAATTGATGCCACAAAGCTACGCACTGAGTTGGGCTGGGAACCTAAGTACACTAATTTTGAAGATGGTTTGAAGCACACTATTGAGTGGTATACCAACCATGAAGATTGGTGGAAGGACGAAAAAGCTGCTGTCGAGGCCAAGTACAAGGCCAACGGTCAGTAATTGCGGATAGCAAAATAGCGAGGCTGCTGGGGCTTCGCTTTTGTTTAGAGTTGCAATCAAAGGGGATACACAAATGAAAATTTTGATTACTGGGGCAAATGGTCAGTTAGGTACTGAATTGCGTCACTTGTTGGATAGCCGTGGCATCGAATATCGTGGTACTGATGTTAAGGATTTGGATATCACGGATGCCGATGCCGTTGATAAATATGTTCAGGACTTCCAGCCAGATGTAATTTATCACTGTGCTGCATACACGGCTGTGGATAAGGCTGAGGATGAAGGCAAGGCACTTAACCAGAAGATTAACGTCAATGGCACTGAAAATCTGGCTAAGGCCGCAGCTGCGGTAGACGCTACCATCGTTTATATTAGTACTGATTACGTTTTTAATGGCGACAAGCAGGAAATTTATAAAGTTGACGACCAGCCAGCCCCACGTAACGAATACGGGCGCACCAAGTATGAAGGTGAATTGGCAGTTCAAAAGTACGCCAAGAAGTATTACATCATCCGAACTTCATGGGTCTTTGGTGAATACGGTCACAACTTTGTTTACACTATGCTTGACCTCGCCAAGACACATGATCATTTAACGGTGGTTGATGATCAGTATGGCCGCCCATCATGGACCAAGACATTGGCTGAGTTCATGACATTTGCCATCGATAAGAAGTTGGACTATGGTATTTACCACTTGTCTGAGGACAACAGTTGCAACTGGTACGAATTTGCCAGCGCTATCTTGGCTGATAAGAACGTAACTGTTTCCCCAGTTTCTTCTGCTGAGTACCCACAAAAGGCATGGCGCCCACGCCACTCTATTCTTGATTTGAGTAAGACCAAGGCTACCGGGTTCAAGATTCCTACCTGGCAGGATGCGCTGAAGGAATTTTTAGCGATTGTAGATAAGTAGAGTTTTGACGCTCAGCCTAAAAAAGGCATATTACGGGTTTCCACCAAACGCTGTTGGTTTCATCATTCTGGAATTACTAAGGTTCTCCGCTTTGGAGGACCTTTTTTTGTTCTCCATCAAGCGCTGTTGTTTTAATATTTTCGAATTTATGAGGTTTTCCATTTTTGAAAATCTTTTTGTTATCTGGGCGACTAGTTGGTAAATACGATTGAAGAAGTTTTGTTGGTTCTTAAAGCCAGAACAATTACGTTTCAAGGGTTTGATTAGGCGGTTCTCACCCTCAATTGGGCCATTACTATGGGGACCGAACGAAACTAATTTGTGCATGTTGCCATTAATGTAAATAAACGACATCATATGACCAGTGGAACGAAACTCGTCGAAACTCGGATTATGGGGTAGGTGTCGCGCAGGGGGGGTAGTATACTGCCGCCGTGAGGAGCCGTTGGAATGATGAAGCCGAGATGTTAATAATGTCGGCGATGACAGTTAATGGTAGTCGCTTCTACGCTAGTTTAATGATGCGTTCCACGTAACCCACTTGGGTTCAACTAAGGCGGGTGGTCATGGTAGTTAGTGCACCACCAGCGCTGTTTTTTAAGCGCTATGATCGTTAGCGTTTCAGCCGCTCTGGGGACCTTAACCTGCGTTAATTCGTAGCCATAGCGTTGGAGAGTCGCAAACTGGTAATTCGGACACCGGCTGAGCGGGTGAGATGGTTCACAATAAATAACGTGGGCTTGGCGGGTAACGCCCCGAGAGGAGCCTTTTTCGTCACTTACTGCGGTGACTTTGATGTTAGTATCTGTTATTCCTAGAATAGACAGCGTAAAAATGTTTTTGGACATTGGGACATTGATCGATACCTCGCTTGTTGTTTGGTCGTATAAGAGCATAGCATGGGTAGCGGTAGCCTTTTTATTTTGCTAAAAGTGTCATTAAAAATAGGGCCTACACTTGCTGCGTTGGTAGAAACTAACAGCAGAAAGTGTAGCCCTTTTTTAATGAGATTATTCCACAGTTTTGGACATTAGGTGTAAGTACCCAATAACAGACCGACTGTGACCGTGGTGTTAGCATCAATGTCCCCATATTCTTCAATAACATCAACATCGGCTGTTAACGTATCCTAAAATGGTAGCTTTTAGTGTCTTGGGTATTGTATTCATGACTCTGAAACGTACACGCTAAGGATGACCAACATCGTCTGTACAATGTGGCAATGGTCAACAACAACCTTGGAGCTAATTTGTTGAGGGTAAATAAGACGATGCCACCCTGTGTGTTCCACGGCGGAAATTGCTTAGGTGATTGTGGATGTGATGGGAGGCCATGAAGGTAAAATAACTTCAAGTATATGATTGCCAACTTAGATGAAGCACATCTTGTCAGACTCCTTTAACTCTTTTAATACCAGTCGGTTAAATAACTATGCGCCTGGATAAGTGGACTTTGAATTTTGGCAAAAATGTCGCTGAAAACAGGGGATTTACGCTATGTGCATTGTTAAGGGCCAACGATAAAAGTGTAACTACTTTAACGGTTAGGCGCGCTTCTTTAGTGGTAAAATAGTTCATTGTGCAAATCCGGGAAAGGTGTCTTGAAGATGGGTTCAGTGTTTAGACGATGATTCGTTAGATTTTCTTGAGGATAGAGTTGAGTACCTGTAGCCATAATTTTTTTGCTATTGCGATTGATGGAAGTAGGTTGCTATGGAGCTTATTAATAAGAATAATTGATAGTAATTTGCGAGTGTTTTCTCAATGAGGTAAATGGTATGACTGGAGTAACTGGTAGTTCTTGGGATTTTAGAGGTTTTAAAAAAAGTGGGATACATTCGCTTGGAAAATACCCTGCGACTATGGTTGCGGAAATGCAGTTTAAGCTACTTAAAGAGTGGACAACAGGAACCAATCAGGTTGTGTTGGATCCGTTTATGGGATCAGGTACTTCGTTAGTTGAAGCGCAAAGGTTAGGATTTGATGCCATAGGAATCGATATTAATCCGTATGCCGTCCTTTTGTCGCAAGTCAAGACACATAATTATGGCGATGTAAACTGGCATGCATTGAAGGCACGCCTGTCAGAAAGACTTTTTTTTAATCATGGTAGCATAGAAAACTGGCATTTTTCAAACATCGATAAATGGTTCAGACCAGATATTATTAGGTCTCTTACAAAGGTAAGAAATGCTATTCTTCATGAAGATGACATATGGATTAGACGTTATCTATGGATATGCATGTCAGAGGTTATTTATTACCATTCAAATGACAGAACTTCTACATTTAAAATGCATGTTAAACCCAACTCACAAATTAAGAATATAAAGGACGATGTAATTGAAACATTTTTAGAAATAGTTTTTTCGAAGAAGAGTTACTTACCTGTAACCCAACAACAAAGTGTGCGAATAGTTTCTGGTGATGCAAAAAAAGCTTGCGAATCACTTGCCACGAATAGTATTGATGTGATTTGCACTTCACCACCGTATGGAGAGAATGCAACAACTGTCACCTACGGACAATTTTCAATTTTATTTCTCAAGTGGATTGATGAGCGGGATATTAGCGGGGATGAAAAACTACTTGATAATTTTTCGGCCATTGATAGTTTCAGTCTTGGGGGTAAGAATGCAGAATTGGAGCCAATAGACATACGTGTAGTTGAAGAATTTGTAAATTCAATTGCAATTCGTAAACAGCAAAAGGTAAGACGATTTCTTTCTGATTACTTGATAATTATTAAGCAGCTGTCCCGAGTCCTTAAGCGTGGTGGAGTTGCATTATTTACTGTTGGGAACAGAAGAGTTGATGGGGTTCAGCAACCCTTAGATCTAATCACTGTTCAAATGTTTAAAAAGTATAGTGTCCAGCTAATTGATGAAGAAAAACGGCATATCCTTTCAAAAAAGATGCCGGTCCGTCTGTCCTCAGATAGCAAAGGTACCCCAGTAAAATCGATGAATGAAGAAAGTATACTTATTTTTAAGAAGGTATGATTATGGCGCAAATCCGTGTGGCAGGTAAGATAATTAGGGAAATCTCCGAACAGATCCCAAATGGGCAACTAGCGATGACCAAGCTAATTAAGAATGCTTACGAGGCAAATGCAAACTCGATCAAAATTAGTATTAATACTGTTGGCTCCGATATTATCATCCGCGATGATGGCAGTGGAATGAATGACAACGAGATAGGTTCTTTGCTTAACCTAAGTCACAGTGATAAAATCTTTGGTTCCAAAGTCAATGGTAGGTATGTGTCTGGAGAAAAAGGACTTGGATTTTTCTCTGCTTTTAAATTTGGGAGAATGATTAGCGTTGATACTTCTGATCCTGACGATAGTAGTATTAAACGTTCATTTAAACTTGACATGGCTGAAATTGGGAAGACTAGCGATGTATCAAATCTCGATGTTCCAGTTGAAAAATCCACAAATAATAAGGGCAAAGGGACAATCATTCGGATTACTAGGCTAAATGTTGATGCCGTTAAATTGTTTTGCAAATCCCTTTCTCAGGCAGGTTTCTCTTCTCGATTAACAAATATTATTGACGACACCAGTTTTAGTATAAATATCTTGGTTGACGGTGTGCATGTTGCAGATGATTATATAGAAAATGACAAATTTAAACAGGCCAGGATTGCAACCATTAGTCTGCTGGGACCAGATGAGGTTGATACTACTGGCGCCGTTTTGGTTTGTGTTGGCCACGAAAAGTCCAAAATACAAATTCCTCAAAATATTGGGCGTATTTTAAATACTAAGCACCTTAAATTATGGGCTGAGATTAGTGTCTATAGGCTGCAAGGACTTGGTATAGATTATGCTCCGAAAATATATTTATTCGATGATCATAAATTACATCCGCTGGTGTATATAAACGATTCATTGTTTGAGGGCGAAGGTCTTTATAATGTTGAAGTTAACGCCAGTGGCAAGACTAACAGGGTGTTTAGACAGCAGACGGGTAAGATTAGTTTATATTTAGATAAGCCAGATATATTGAGTTTTAATGCTGACAGAACTAGAATTATCGATTCAACGAGACTCCGTGAATTAAAGGCGCTGCTTGATTTTATTTCTAGTGAGGGCCAGTCAGAGGTTCGTAGATTGATTGATTTACAATCTAAGTCTCACGAATCATCCCAAACGGTGCATGGTGATGCTACTGGCGTGGACGGTCCTCATCATAATGAAAAGGCAGATGGCAGTCATCTTCAGACGGAGGGTGAAGGTGCAACTGTGGGTGGTAAAACAGAGCCCGGAAGGAGAGAAAATGGAGCGACGGCTAAACTGTTGTTAGATACGGTTGAGGTCGGTCAGCCATACGAATTTGATAAGCTTATTGAGTTGAAGGACTCCCAGGGTGGGCAGTCAGTTAAGCCTTCAGAGGTGTCTTTTCAACCTTCAGATCGAACCGTTTACCTTGATTCCGATAAAGAAACGGTTGTGTTTACCCACTATGGTGAAGTAACTATAACATTCGATTATTGGGACAAAATCACCCAAAAGAAAAGTCATTTTTGTGACTCAGTGACCGTTAAGAGACCTAAGCGGCTGCATCATAAAAAGAACGACGTGTGGGTGTACCCGCTTCTGGATACAGATATTCTTGACGGAGATGTTGAATCATATATTATAGATTTTACTAATCAAGTCAACTTAATAGCTAATGACGACAAATTAGACCTTGTATTTGTTTCTTCACTGAGGACATTTGCCGAACTAATGATTAGGTCAATTGCAAAAACTGAAAGTGCAAATAAAGATGGTCTTAAAGAAACTTATAATGCTGTAATGGGAGACGCCAACTTCAATAAAGCTTTAAAGCGTTCGGGTATTTGTAATAAGAGCGTGAAGGCATTACAAACGATACATCGTCTTGTCAAAGAACAGAAGTTTGTACCAATAATTGATTTTCTTAATTTGGCCACACATAACGCGACTAAGCTGGTTACAGCAAAGGATGTCAGAGATAAGAGCATCTATTTCAAATTCTTATTAACTTATACTTATATTGCTAATATGGGAAATAAACACAAGTAAGATTTTCAGCAGGCTTCACTAAATGATCGTAGGCAGTTTGAGAATAGGCACCTTATTTCTAGGTGTAGGCGATTCTGAAACGTTTCTATTAGGCGCTACACGCGCCCTTTAGCTTGGAGTATGCTAGTTACCGCTAGTTCTGTGGCTAACTTTTTGCATGTATAGCCAAACTTCGTGAGGGGATTCTCAGTTGAGGGGGAATCCTCTTTTTTGATGCAGGCAATAATTGAACACAGTGCACCGATCAGCCAAGATCTTGGCGGGTGACTCGTAGTCGCGGAAAATTTGGACCATGATGCTGTAGTAGCCGCGGAGGGTTTCCTCTTGGGCAAAGGTCGCACCGACCACACAACCGCTACTGTCATCAGTGGCGATGGAGTAGTTTGCCTTACGCTTGCCATACTAATGCTTCTTAGATGCGACGCGTCCATTTGCACTAGCACGCCGGGATACTTGACCCTTGGTTGCGAAGGATGGGCCTTGGGCGACAAGATCAGATTAAGTCGTGATAACCATCGCAGTGAGGTCATACTAATTTGGTATTTGTTCGTCACGCACTAGGAACTCATGAAAATGTTTGATGTCAAGGCCTGTGTCCTTAGTGGTGTAAAGCCAGATGATCTGTTGCTGACAGATTGTTTGCCGGTTCCCTGCGGGGCGTTACCATGGACAAAACCGGCTTTGCCTTGACGCTAGTACACATTGACTAACCGATTTATCTGGCGTCGACTCAGGTCGAGGGTGATGCTTGCTCGTTGCTTAGCTGGTTTGCCTCGAACAACGTTTCTGATCGTCCGATACTTCGTTGCTTCTGTTTTCGTAAGACATACCTGCTTCATTGTAACCTCTTACTGATCAGTAAGAGGTTACCTATGTCTGGACATTTTGCCTTGGCCTTTGCCTGAGACAATATCACTGGCATTTCACAAGCACTTTCTTTTCGGTGTAAGTGCCCTTGACAGGATAACTACTAATAGTAAGAATCAGCTCAGTCGCCTAGAAAGATGGTTCCACGATTGATAAATAAGGTGCACCACCTTCAGGTAACCCACAGCTAAATTTCAACCAATCATTAGATTGATTATCCAACAATTGTAGGGAGCTTCAAGTGAAGATGAGGACTTCTGTGCATTTTGTAAAGGTCACTATTGTTTATGTTGGTGTACGCGTCAACGGCAAAATTGTCTACAGATGTTTCTTGACAACTATATTCATTACCGTGATACTGTATCCATGGGCTTGTTAGACATTTTGAATAAGCCAAAATATGATCCTTGTATTTAGAAATTTTGGCTGGTGTGATAATAAATGAAACTTTACCATGGGACAACAAAAAAGGGCCTATTAGGAATTAAAAAGACTAATAAAATTAAATCAAGTGGTATTGAGATGCCTGAGACAATGGATGTGCTGTTAGACAGAACTAATGCAGCCATGAATAGTCTTGACTATCTACCAAAGTCAGCTGGAACCAGTCAGCCCGCTGCACTTGGAGTTGGGATTTATGCGTTTGCGAGTAAACATCAGGCATGCAGCTTCACCAGCGAGCACTATGTTGTTACAATTGATATTGGTGATGGCGTTGATGTTTATGACCTAGACAATTCCGATTCTATCCGTAATCTTGCGCTCAGTCTTCTTTCTGGTGATGTAGCTGATGCCATAAAAAATAAAATTTTCGACGGTGAAATGATACGTCAGTATCGTACTATATGTGTACAGTTCGCAGATTACTTGGTTGATCTGGCAGATTCCAGTGCGGATTTGGAGGACTATCCATATATTTTCGCCTACTCATTATGGATTATCCAGCAGTTTTCAAACGAAAACATTCAGGTAGTAGCCAGAACGTTTGGTAATGAACCTAAATATTTTTGTATACAGGATGATTCAGTAATTCAAAGCATTGCAGTTTAGGGAGGATCAAATTATGCGGCTAGAAACACTTACGGTTGAAGAATTTAACCGTTATTTGCAAAAGTCTGATTTTCACCCAACCGCTGAGTATGAGACTGAATTCAGAAAGCGTGTCTTTCGGAAGCTTATGACAAGTATGGTTAATGCTGCCTTCAAAAAGTTTTTCGAAAAATCAACCATTAAGCTCGATGTAACAATTGGCGATACTAAAGTGTCTGATAAAAATGAAGCAACATTAAATTTTAAAATTGAGACTAATGAACCTAGAAATGATTATAGTGACCACTTTCATGAAATTGACGTAAGCAAAACGTCTAAAATCACGAGTAATACTTCTCTTGATTTTGATCGTGCTGCATAGGTGAAGCGATGACAAAAGAAAATACTCCAATTATCAAGCTGAAAGGATATCGCATTGAAGATCTTCAATACTCCACTGATGCGGTAAAGTTGAAAGCTGCTCCGCGCGGCTTCCATATTGAGCCGACCATCGGAACCAATGAGTCACTTAATGTTGGACGTGTAACGCTTGATGTATCTCTAAAAGTAGAATCAGACTCAAACCAAGCTGATTCACGCCTTGTAAGGGTAAAGGTCAATGCTTTTTTTGACATTTCGGAAGAACTTACTAATAAAGATGACATTGGACGAGCCTTGGCCGTAAATGGAACTGCCATCCTCTTTCCATACGTGCGTGGCATCATTTCAATGGTGACTGGGTTGGATTCAGCACATACAATCCTACTGCCGACCATCAACACACAGGAAATGTTTGGAACTCCTCGGAATTCCAGTGACGATTAAAGTTAGTGTAGCCCAACAAGTTTAATTCAAGCTCATCCCCATATTTAAAGATGGGCGATCGTTGATATTTTAAAGGGTTCCGTCAAACTATAGTGGTTTCAATGTTTTTAAGGGTATCTGTCAAGCACTGTGGGTTTCAATACTTTCAAATTACGGATCTTCGTCAAATCGTATTGGTGATACTCTGTTGATAACACATTCACTCCGGTGAATGTGTTTTTTCCTCATGAATCAGCCGAATGCGGATAAACATGTTGTACTGATTTCGGAAACCAAAGCAGTTACGTTTCAGCGTCTTGATTTTTCGGTTGAGGACTTCAAGCAGACCGTTTGAATAGGAGTAGCGGCAGCTATTTAGCACTGCATTTTTGTTTTTTCTCAGCTTAGCGATGGTGGTGTCCATGGCGTTGCCACAATTCTTATAGATCTTCAGTAAATGGGCCAGTTTGGCTCCTGACTTGTTTTTTAGGGCTGTCATGATGGTTTGATATATTTCGTAGGCAGCTCGGAAGCGTGGGGCATGATCGAGACCGAGATTAACCGCGGCCTGCGGGACAATCCATTCGTTTAACCCCCGTAAATATCGGCTCTTGGCTCGTTCTAGTTCGTCTTCGTTGAGGTGAAATGAGCGCCACTGAGATTTTAGAACTCGATAGCGACGACTATGTTGGTCGATTTCTTGATGGAGCAGCCGTAGGCGCTCCTGATCAAGTGCCCTAGCCGCCAGTTGCACGATGTGAAAACGATCGATGATGAGTTCAGCGTTGGGAAACAAACGGTGAATGAACTGGACATACTGCGCGTTCATATCAATCGTGACGGTTTGTACTGTTCGTCTTTCTTGTAGTGAGTACCGCGCCTCAAAATAGTCGATAATGTCACGGCTTAGCCTCGTCGGTAAAGTAGTGATGAGCTGATGGCTCTCAGCGTCGCAACAGTCAAACGACATGCGATGACCGCAGGTACGAATCTCATCAAAGCAAAGATTAGGTGGTAAATGTTTGACCCGATACGTGAGATGCACGTTTTTATTTAAGACCCGTTGGACGTTACTAGCCGAGATACCTACAATTCGGGCAATCGTTGTGGTCGGTATCAGTTCTTTGGCCAAACGGATCACTTGATGAATAACCTGATGACTGAAGGTTTAATTAAACTTGACCAGCGTAGTCTGGGCACCACAGGTCGCCCCACAGTGATGACATAGATAGCGTTGACGTTTGAGATGAAGTTCATAACAACCGCCGGCTAAAGTACCTAGGCGTACTTTAGAGAGATGAGTACCGTTCTTGATCAACGCCTTAAAGCCACACTGAGGACAACGTTTAAGGGGATAGGATAGCGTCGCTTTGATCACATGGATCTTTCTTCCTTTCACTCGCTTTGGCTGGTTAATAGTGATTTCTGAGAGATGTGGGTCTGTCAATTCGAACAAGCTTAGGATAAAATCGTTTTGGGACATCATATTTTCTCTTCTCGATTAGGTTTAGGCGCTTAAATCGTAGCATGAGGGGACAGTGATGTCCTTTTGATTTTCCAAAATTAAAAAAATGGCATTGGCTTTCACCAATACCAGAAAGTGTAGACTCGTTTTTTTGTCGAGTTCTGTTGGTTTTAGCATTTTGTAATTGCCACGACTCTCCACTTTGGAGGGCATTTTGTTATCTAGGCGATCAGTTGATAGATGCGGTTGAAGAAGTTAATTTGGTCTTTAAAGCTAAAGCAGTTACGTTTTAGGGACCTGATTAGTCAGTTTTTTTCCCCCGCAATGGGCCATTACTTCTGGGGCTAGCAGCAGACATTGGCATACCCTGATTTTTTTGTTTCCGGGTGGTCATGCGAGTATCTAACGAAGTACTCATAGAGCAATATGTGTTAAGGACAGACCAAAGGGTCACGGTGTTGCCCAATATCAGGGCATTACGTAGCCTGAGATACGTTTCGTAAAAGGTTTGTAGCTATGGCTTATTGTCAAAGACAATGTCAAGTGTGTTCTGTTCAGTCATATATTCGTTGAGTCCGAAGGAGGAGTCAACATGACGGGTGTGAGGATCAGCCTTGTGGAACAAGCGCCCTTTCGATTTGAACATCTTGTATTGCCAAATATAGTGATTATCAAGCTGCGTAAGAGCGGCAATACGGGTTTTATCAGGTGTTCGTCCGAGCAATTGCACGATGTGGAAGCGTTCAACGATGATACGGCCATTCAGAAAATAAAGTGTTTGCAAGCTGCATTCGTGCTCAGGATGATGTTCGGGACTACCTGCCATTCATCAATGCTGTGATGAATAATGAAAAATTTCTTAATTGTGCGCTTAAAGTCGTCAAATGGTAGTGAAACTAGTTTGTGTGTGCCATCATCAATACAAATGAACGATCAACATAGTGTCGTTATAATAAAACTAGTTGAAACGAAGATTACGCGTTCGCGTAATCCATTGTCTGGGGTATTTTGCGACATTGGGACAGTTGTTTGGTGGCAGTTGACGCACCGTAGCGCTGTTTTCTGAGATCCAATAAGGTTGATATGTCAGTGCCACTTTGGCTACGGCTATGGGTCAAGGTGTAGCCCTATATTGTTGTAGACTTTCAAACCCACAATTGGGACGGGATGAGTGGATAAGAATGTAGACAGGAGATGACATGAACCTGGTGATCAGTACCGTGGATGACGCTTTTTGCATCATTTACCGTGAGTATGCGGATATATTAGTATCTGGTATTCCTAGGATGGACAGTGTAAGAATGTTTCGGGGTACTGATTGAATGTTGTTGGTTTGGTCGTTTATAGCGTCGCATGGATAGTGCCTCCTTCATTTTGCCAAAATTGTCACCAGAAATGTGTTCTACACTCGCTTCGCATCGATGGAAGTCAAAAGCAAAGTGTAGAACCGTTTTTCTACAGTTTGTTAGTTTAAGCTGACGTAAGTGGTTCCTGGTTTGCTCTTGGCAAATAACCTTGATAACTTGGCAAATGGTCGCGTACGTATTAAATTTTCAGTCCTCCAAATTACTTCGTTAGTAAAGATTTGCATATCGTGAATAGCTCACTCTTTGAATGTATTCAGTCATATTTGTAATTTAATAGTACAAACGGGCGTTTGATGGTCCAATCCAGGAAAATCTCGGTCCCGCTTTCATCCGCACCAAATCAACAAGAGCAGATACGCAAATTTCATTGTCTTCCTCAACGATAGGAATTACTCTTGTCTACGTAAAGTTATTATTATTAACTTTTTTCCTGAAGGAGGAAGATTATGATGAATGAACGCAATGGTGCCAAAAAGCTCTATAAGGCCCACAAAGTATGGTTTGCAGCTGGGGTTGCAGCCATCGGGTTGTTTTCTGCTGGTGCTTTAGGTAGTAACTCGGTTTCTGCTGCCACAACTGGTACGGAGCCAACTACTACCCAGGTAAAGGCAGGGAGTACAGCTACTGTCACGCAAACAAAGGCCGACAGTGCCTCCGCATCAGCTCAGTCCGCAGCTGATCAGGCTAACAGTAGCTTCAACGATTTCCAGCAGCAGCAGGAAACCAAAGCCAATGAAGCCGCAGCGGAGAAGAACAACACTCGTTTTGGTGGTGCGACGGTTTCTGACCCGTCCATGAAGACGAACACGTCGTTCAACGATTTCCAGCAGCAANCTACTGTCACGCAAACAAAGGCCGACAGTGCCTCCGCATCAGCTCAGTCCGCAGCTGATCAGGCTAACAGTAGCTTCAACGATTTCCAGCAGCAGCAGGAAACCAAAGCCAATGAAGCCGCAGCGGAGAAGAACAACACTCGTTTTGGTGGTGCGACGGTTTCTGACCCGTCCATGAAGACGAACACGTCGTTCAACGATTTCCAGCAGCAACAGGAAACCAAGGCTAACGAAGCCGCAGCGGAAAAGAACAACACTCGTTTTGGTGGTGCGACGGTTTCTGACCCATCAATCAAGACGAATACGTCCTTCAGCGATTTCCAGCTGCAGCAGGAAACCAAGGCTAACGAAGCCGCAGCGGAGAAGAACAACACTCGTTTTGGTGGTGCGACCGTCTCCGACCCATCCGTGAAGACGAACACGTCGTTCAACGACTACAAGCAGCAGGAAGACCAGAACCTGGCCGACAAAGTTGCTGGTGAAAAGGCTGGTTCCCAGTACGGTGAAACGGGTGCAACTTTGCCAAGCTTGGACGGTAAGTCCGACGCTTACAAGAACGCATTCTCTGAAGGCTTCACTAAGGGTGCTGCCGAGCACGCCAAGGCTTTGGCCGCTCCAGCATTGGCCCAGCAGCGTGCTGACGAAGCCAACCAGACCTTCAACGACTACAAGCAGCAGGAAGACCAGAACCTAGCTGACAAAGTTGCCGGTGAAAAGGCTGGTTACCAGTACGGTGAAACCGGCGCAACTTTGCCAAGCCTAGAAGGCAAGTCTGAAGCGTACAAGAACGCCTTCTCTGAAGGCTTCACCAAGGGCGCTGCAGTGCACGAAGAAGCTTTGGCTGCTCCTGGCTTGGCCCAGCAGCGTGCTGATGAAGCTAACGAGACGTTCAACGACTTCAAGAAGCAAGAAGATCAGGACCTGGCTGATAAAGTTGCCAGTGAAAAGGCTGGCTACTAGTATGGTGAAACCGGCGCGGTATTGCCAAGCCTGGACGGTAAGTCCGAGGCGTACAAGAACGCCTTTTCTGAAGGCTTCACGGCCGGTGCTACGGAGCACTTTAAGGCCTTAGCTGCTGAACAGCAGGCCAAGAAGAACGCCGACACGGCTAGCGAGACGTTCAACGAATTTAGGAAGCAGGAAGACCAGGCGCTGGCGGACAAGTTCGCCACTACTGAGACTTCGACTACTACTGCGAA
Organism: Lacticaseibacillus thailandensis DSM 22698 = JCM 13996; assembly: GCF_001436135.1. Lineage (NCBI taxonomy): Bacteria > Bacillati > Bacillota > Bacilli > Lactobacillales > Lactobacillaceae > Lacticaseibacillus > Lacticaseibacillus thailandensis. The sequence goes on along the minus strand of NZ_AYZK01000002.1, from coordinate 338,685 downwards.
TGGTGCACAGAAGACTACTGGTGCGCAGAAGGCAACGACTGACACCAACAAGACCACGGGTACAGCTGCCAAGACCACGACCCCAGAGCCAAAGGCATTGGCCACTAAGACCACTGCTGCTGACACCAAGGCTGCCGCAACTACGGCCGCTCCAATGAGCCGCATGGCCCAGAAGGCCGCCGCTAAGGCATACCCAAGCACGGGTGACGACAACAATGTCGTTGCTTCTGCGCTCGGTGTGGTTGCCGTCATGGGTGCCCTGTTCGGTTTTGCCGGCACTTCCTTGAAGAAGCGGGCATAAAGTTAATAATAATGGTTCGGCTCGGCGGGCACTATGCCCGTTGAGATGATTAGTCCCCACGATCTGGGAAACTGGATCGGGGGGGACTTTTTGGATATTCTTATCCACCAGTTTACGCGATTAGGGAAACTACGCATATGTCATTCAGTAATTATTTACGATATAATGACGGGGGTGTAAATCATGTAAAAATGCCATTGGTCGTTTTTTAAATGCTACAGTGACGGGATTTGTTTAGTGTGTTCCCCGCGTACTTGTGTTCCCCGCGTATGCGGGGGTAATCCCATGTCACAAACAGCGCACACTACATTACACACGTGTTCCCCGCGTATGCGGGGGTAATCCCATGGGGTCGAAAATCGAGCAGGTCGGTGGTAAGTGTTCCCCGCATATGCGGGGGGGGGGTAGTTCTTTGTAGGGCTAAAATTAGGAATGCTGCTATTGTTCCGTGGCTGTGAACTGGAGGACCCAGAAAGATGCATGTGCACACAGATACCAGCGTGATAGAAAATTACATGTCTTCTCCCTAAGTGCGAAGGCAACTTACTTCGTCCAACTGGTTTTTCAATGATTACAGAGTTAACCATGGCTGGATATAAAAGATACCACTCGATGTTGATTGACCTCAGGCAGAAAGAAACCTTCCGGAATTTTCCTACTATTAGCGGAAATTAAAAAAAGCGCGCTAATTTATTTAGCACGTGATCTGCTGAATTTTACTTTAGGGGCTACCTACCGTGGAGAAATCACGATACTGTGATGGTGGGTGTTGCTTTAGTTGAGGAGCTATTTAGGAACGTTCAGACCTTAATGAAGTGCAATAGAAAAGTTAGACAATTTAGATTTTGAATTAAGCAATCATGGCTTGTTCCCGATACTCAACCGGGGTCAAGCCATTTTTGTTTCTAGAGACCCTGACATTGTTGAACCAGTCAACGTAACCGTTCACCAGCTTTCTCAAGTTAGTCAGGTCATCGATGCGATAGCGGTTCAAGCATTCACGCTTCATCAGGCTAAAGAAGCTTTCAATAGGTGCGTTGTTATGGCAGTTGCCTTTGCGCGACATACTTTGAACGATCCCCCATGTCCTTCAGGTGTTGCTTTGATCATTGCCTTATTGGGTGATGAACTGACGATAGTGGCCAGTACTTCACGACTGGCTTCGTCAGTAATGGCTAAGATATAACTTCATTCGCCATTATAGAGACGAACTTGTGTCACATCGGTGTGAAGGACAGTGAGCGGCTGTTTCGCGGCGAATTGTTGTTTCAAGATGTTGGGCGTGATCTTGGCGACTTTGCCTTTGTAAGAGTGGTACTTGGCAGTATGCTTCGAGTAAAGCGTGACCTTCAATCCCATATCACTCATGAGGCGGCGAATGGTTTCCTCGGCATAGTGTAAGCCGTGCTTTATTGCCTCATCATGGATACGACGATATCCATACGTCTCCTTAGAGCCATAGAAGTGTTGTTTAATGAACCGTTTAAGCTCTGCGTACTTATCGACCTTCTTATTACGCTTGAGCCGGTCATAGTACATTGCCCTAGATAACTTGATTTGCTTGAGTAATTCTGGGAGACTGTAGCGCGACCTTAACGAAGTAACGATGCCCGCCTTCACTTTTGTTAAGAGTGCTTCGGTGAGTTCTTCGTCAGGGTCGCGAGTGCTTTTAAAATATCACGGTCCAGTTCAGCCTCGTGAAGCTTGGCTTTAAGTTCTAAAATCTCCTGTTGATACTACTCCTCCTGTGTTGGTTCAAGTTTCTTGACTGGTTTGATCTTCTTGTGCTTACTCATGACTGGCCTTCCTTTGCGTGTAGTGCGCAAGCCAGCCACTCCTTGATCTCTCACAATACAACACCAGGAATTGACCTGACTGGGAGAGATGCTAAAGTGAGCCGCTGTTTTCCCACGACTTACTTGATGCGTCTGCACATACTATACCACGGCAATCTTGAATGTTTGAGAGTAGTCTATCCTTGTGCGCTTAACTTTCAGAGTATCGATACCGTGATCCCTAGCTTGGTTGCCCCATGTTTGGACAGTCATCTTAGAAGGCACTCCAAACTCTGTGCAAATGTCGCGATAGCTTATACCACCTTCAAGATACTGAGAAACAACCCTGGCTTTGAAATCACTACTGTATTTAGTCATAAGAAAAGCCCCGCAATCATTAGACTGCTTGTCTAACAATTGTAGGGCACTTCATAATTGGCCTGGACGTTTTTACGCTGAAAAAATTTAGTCCACAGTCAGAAAATTTATCCAATTTAGTGTTGTATTATTCTTCGTGAAAGCGTATTCTTTAGTGCGTAGAAAAAGTTGGCTGTAGGATTATAACGTTAGAAAAATATTGTTCCTCGCGGAAGCAAGGGTGCTCCAGTTATAATCCTTTTTATTGAAGTTGTTCCCCGCACTATTGCGGGGGTGAGTCACGTCTTATTGTTGTTATCGGAGCACGGTGGCACGATGTACAAAGGAGGCACAAATTGGACGATCAGGTAAAAAATCTCAGTACAGCTGTTAAATCGTTGTGGGCCAAAAAGACGGAGGTTGATAATCAGCCCCTCTGGTTACCGCTACTGACTCACCTTGAAGACACTCGTCGAACGATTAACATGCTCTTCAATACATGGTTAAGTGAGGGACAACGAACATCGATAAGGGGAGAGTTGTCCGATGAAGAAGCCCAACAGTTAGTACAATTCGTCGGTTTCATTCACGATTTTGGCAAAGCGACCACGGCATTTCAGACCAAGGAATCATATGTGGCTAGTCCATCGTTAGACGCTGAATTGGTTGAACAACTCGAGTTTGCGGGCTTTCATGACGTAACTGATGCCAATATTACTGCTAGAGGCCGTTCCCCACATGCGCTAGCTGGTCAAGCGCTTCTCGAACGGTTTGGGGTACCTATTTCCGTTGCAGCTATCATTGGGGCCCACCACGGGAAGCCGTGTGATACCAAAGAAAAGTCGAATATTATTGAATACACCGCTAATTATTGGCAACACGATAATGATGCTAATCAGCAAAAGCCTTGGCAAGATGTGCAGGCAGAACTTTTCGCCTTTGCCCTACAACGCTGTGGCTATGACACGGTTGAAGATATTCCGGTAGTCACGGAACCTCAGGCAGTGCTGTTGTCGGGCCTGCTGGTGATGGCTGACTGGTTAGCTTCTAGTGAAATGTTAGGTAATGATCCTAGTCGGCCACTATTTCCGCTTATTCAACTGGACCAAACTATTGATGATATCGACGAAGATGAACGCGCTAACCGTGCGTTCAACAACTGGTATGTCAGTGATGAGCTGGAACCACACCAAGTTAGCTTGGCGACTGACCCTTATTTCGAGCGTTGGGGTTTTCATGCACGGCCGGTACAAGCGGCAGTGACGAAAGCAATTGCGGATACGGTCGATCCTGGAGCGGTGATCATTGAGGCACCAATGGGCCTGGGTAAAACCGAGATTGCCTTATTGGCGGCGGAACAATTAGCCTATAAGTCTGGTCGCAACGGTTTGTTCTTTGGTCTACCAACCCAAGCAACGGCAAACGCGATGTTCACGCGTGTTGAGGACTGGCTTAACCAAGTGCAACCAGAGGATGCCGGCAAAATATCGATGCATTTAATGCACGGGAAAGCGGCGTTTAACCCGGCGTTCACTAGCTTGCCAGATGCGGTGGCGGTTGATAATGATGCTGAGGCCGCACGCGATGATGAGGCTGCCGTGGTCAACAGCTGGTTTAGTGGCAAGAAGACCATCCTGGATGAAGTGGATGTTGGGACTGTTGATCACTTGTTGCTGATGGCACTGAAGCAGAAACACTTGATGTTGCGGCATCTAGGACTAAGCAAAAAGGTCGTTATTATCGATGAGATCCATGCATATGACGCCTACATGAGCCAATATCTTGCGCGTGCGTTGGAGTGGCTTGGTGCGTACCACGTACCGGTGGTGATGTTGTCTGCTACTTTGCCCAAGCAACGGCGCAATGCCTTGCTGGCGGCCTATTACAGGGGCAAGTATCATCGGAACCTATTACGGTTACAAGATGTCGCACCACAGAATTGGCAAAAATCTGAGGCTTATCCGCTAGTGACCATTATGGACGGTCCGCGTATCCATCAAGTCACTGAATTTGCCAGTCAGTCGGATCAGCAACCGCAACTGGTTGATGTGCAACGGTTTGACGGGGATGATGAGGCGCTGGTTGAGTCAATTCTGAACGCAATCGATGCTGGTGGTATTGCGGGTGTGATTGTTAACACGGTCAGCAGAGCGCAAACGGTTGCGCAACTGCTGGCACCGCACGTTCCGGTCATTACCCTGCATTCCGCCTTCCTGGCTCCAGACCGGGTGAAACTTGAAGACACGTTGCAACGTAGTATTGGCAAAGATGACCAGCGGCCGCACAAGCTTGTCGTTGTGGGTACCCAAGTGCTGGAGCAGTCACTTGATATTGACTTTGATATTTTGTATAGCGATATTGCGCCGATAGACCTATTATTACAGCGGGTGGGGCGCTTACATCGGCATGTGCGTACCCGGCCAGCTGGTTTAATAAAGCCTAAATTAGTTGTTAATTACGGTAAGGAGGATGATGACGAATCGGAGTTTGGCAAGGCAAACGAAGGTATTTATGGCCGCTACTTACTGATGAAGACGGACTATTACCTGCCAGACCAGCTAAATATACCTGGAGATATCTCGCGGCTGGTGCAGTTAGTTTATGACGACGAGGTTGATCCTGAAATTGATGGATTGGAAGAAGCCAAGAAACAAATGGATGACAACTTGCTCCTTGAGCGAAAGAAAGCACACGTTTTTCTTCTCGATAAGCCCAAAGCAAGTAAGGACCTGCTTGGTTGGCTAGGCCATGCTGCGACTGGTACGGATACGGATGAACAGAAAGCCCAAGCTGCAGTACGTGATATTCAGCCAACGCTGGAGGTGATTTTACTACGCAGGACTGAGCAAGGAGTGGGGCTACTGGATGGTCGTTTGTTGTCAGATTGTCGGGACAGCCAAGTTGCGGAACAAGTGATTAGGTTACCACATGGGGTTACTTACGACGTGGACAAGGCAATCAAAAATTTGGAATTGAGTACGCGTAGTCAATTCCCCGAGTGGGCTGACAGCAAGTGGCTCAAAGGTGAATTGGCCGTGGTGCTAGATGAGAATTACCAAGCTAGTCTTGGGGAGTATCAACTAACGTATTCCCGGCAATACGGATTAAGTTATTCAAAGGAGGAGGACCATGGATGAATGAGCGACATTTCAATTTGGTGACTGATCCGTGGATCAAAGTGATCACGGATCAGTCAGGCACTATTAAAACGGTATCGCTAACTGACCTGTTTGCGCATGCGCAAGATTACCAACAACTTGGTGGTGAGACCGCCGCGCAGGATTTGGCGGTTTTGCGGTTACTACTGGCTATTTTACAAACGGTTTATTCACGCTTTAATGCTGACGATGAGGCTTACGATTGGCTTGAAGTAGACGAACAAACATTGCAGGCTACCCTTATAGATGACTTTGACAGTGACGATTTAGTGACAACGTGGAGTGAGCTATATTCTGCCGGTCACTTCTCCGAAGCAGTGTCCAAATACTTGCAACGTTATGCTGACCGATTTGACTTCTTCGGCCCACACGCTTTTTATCAGGTGACAGCTGAGGAGTATGACCGTTTTGTGCCAGCCAAAAAGCGCGTGGCAACAGGTTCGGGAACGGTAGCCATCAAGCAGATTAACCGGACTATCTCGGAAAGTAATAATTCGCCGGCTTTGTTTGCACCCAAGACGGACGAATTCAAAAATCAATTGGATTTGCCGGAGCTAGTGCGGTGGATCATTATGTATCAAAACTACACCGGCGTCACTGACAAAACCAAAATTGAGACCGATGACAAATTTTCGGTGGGAATGGGCTGGCTATACCGGTTAAATCCGGTGTATGCACGTGGCAATTCTTTGTTTGAAACGTTGATGCTGAACCTAGTCCTGGTAAATAAAGATGATGTTGATGATGAATATCACGCTCAGCGCCCAGTTTGGGAGTTTGGTGAAACGAGCAACTACATTCAAGAGCGCAAACGGCAGATACCACCTGACAATATCGCAGAATTATACACTGCATGGTCCCGGTTATTGCACATCGAGTGGGATGATGATGGGGTGCCGACCATATTTAGTGCTGGAATACCCCCGTTCAACCCGGCCAACCTGTTTGTAGAGCCAATGACCACGTGGCGTTACGACCCCAAGGCCAAGCCGCCTGAATTTAGGCCAGAACGGCTGCGTAAGGAGAACATGGATGTGGCCATGTGGCGGCACTTTGGGCGGTACGTGGATACCAATCGTGAAAAGAAGGGTGACGGACATCAGCCGGGGGTGGTGACGTGGCTCCAGCAGTTGCAGGAAAAAGAACTAATTCCTACGAACAAGATGGTAACGCTGCAAGCAGTAGCGGTCGTCAGTGATGGCAACGCCACCTCCCAATCGCCAGCAGCCGAAGTGACGGACGATATTACTATCGACGCCGGAGTACTGTTTGATACGGTTGGTGCAATACGGTGGCCAGTGCGTATTGAGGATCAAATCAACTTGACCCAAGACCTTGGACGCTTTTACTGGCGTTTTATTAATCGGGTCAGTCGTATCCGTGGTTTTGATGATACTAATTTAGCCAACGCTGAGGGAGCCAAGTTCTATAGCCGCCTGAATGAGCCGTTTAAAAACTGGTTGGCCAGCCTCCGACCAAATGATGATCGTGAAGGAAAGATTGCCCAGTGGCAGGCGCAGTTACGCGACCTTGTTATTGATAGTGCTAGAGCGTTTTCAGCCGCGCCATCGCCGCGTGACATTAGCGGTACCGTCGTTTCTGGGGACAAAGGTGAGCGTGTCGATAATATCTTTTTGGCCTTTAATTCTTTAGTGTATTCAGTTAACAAACGTTTGAAGGAAGGGTGATGGATGATGGTAGATAAAGTTGCTGGGCCGACCAGCAGGATTATTACTGCTCTGTATAATGATGGCGCAATTAACCGTGCCGCACTTGCTGGGTTACGTAGTGCTCCTACACTAAATAGTCCGCAGGCACAGGTGGCTTGGCCCATCATAATGCAATACATGAGTAGCAACCAGTTAAGTCATAATGGTGTGCCAACTTATGCTGAGGTGGCTATTTTTACGGCCGTTAAGTTGTACGCGCAAATGCAGCAAGGTGCCACTGGACGTGGAGACAAGGTGCCAAGTGTGTTTGGGTCACATTATGCGGAGAATGAGCACCAGCGTGGACAGCGTTTCTTTGAATGCCTGGCGCGGATGCGGCAAAATCCGGATGCACAAGTCGCCTTGGATCGGCGGGTGCGGGTGGCTCTGAGCACGACCAGTGTGGAAGGGCTAATCCACTCGCTCACGGGGCTGAACGCAATTATTAAATCGACGCTGGATCACCCCCGCATTGATTATGCTGATCTGGCCAGCGATATCTACGCATTTCAGTTTAGCTTTGAAAGCGCTAACCGGGTCCATTTGCATTGGGGTCAATCATATTTTGGTAGTGTAGTAAAGGCAAATAGCGATGAGAAAGAGGTAGCTAACAATGACTAAAAACTTGTATGTAGATGTTCACGTATTGCAGACTGTTCCTTCTTCCAACATTAACCGCGATGATACCGGGGCCCCAAAGACGGCGCTGTATGGTGGCGTTGTGCGTGCCCGTGTGTCCTCCCAAAGCTGGAAACGGGCAATGCGGCACGAATTCAATCATTCTGGGGCGCAGGTAGAAGGTATTCGTACCAAAGAAGTTTTGCAGCTACTCACTGATGCTATTGCTGCCAAGAATCCAGAACTGGATCAGGATGGTGCCGAAGGACTAGCTAATGACGTTTTGAAGACCGCCGGGATTAAAGTGAAGAATGGCCAGACTGGGGCCTTAATGCTTGTTAGCCGGGGCCAAGTCAATAAGATAGCTGAGTATGCACTGTCGCATGAGACTTTGGACAAAAAGGAACTTAAGGCAGTCTTTAACGGCAATCAGTCACTGGACTTAGCACTTTTTGGCCGGATGGTGGCAGATAATCCGGAACTAAACGTTGAGGCATCCGCTCAGGTGGCACATGCCATTTCGACTCACGCAGTGCAGCCGGAATTTGATTACTATACCGCTTTGGATGATCTGCAAAAGGACGACGCTACGGGCGCGGCAATGTTGGGGACGGTTGAGTACAATTCGTCGACCCTGTACCGTTACGCTAACGTAAACGTTGAGGAGTTGGCACAAAATCTTGGTGCTGAATCAGCCCTCACCGGTGTGCGGGAGTTTATCAAGAGTTTTGCACTATCGATGCCAACGGGTAAGCAGAACACCTTTGCGAACAAGACCTTACCTAGCTACATTCTGGTAACGGTACGGGACGATACGCCGGTCAACCTGGTATCTGCCTTCGAACAACCAGTGGAATCCAAGAACGGTTATGTACGTAAGTCAGTGGAGAAACTGGAGCAAGGGTTTGATGATGCCGCTAAAATGGTTGATCAACCCGTGATGACTGTGGTTTTGAGTCAGGTAGATTCACAGTTGGACGACCAGGCTACCAACATCAACGATTTATTGGATCAAGTCACCAACAAGTTGAGCGAGGTGATTGGCGATGAAGACACTAACGATTAATTTACGTGGGCCATTGCAATCGTACGGGGATGAAGCGGCGTTTACGCGGCGGACCAGTACGGATTACCCACGCAAGAGTGCTATCGTCGGCTTGTTGGCCGCAGCTTTGGGTTATCACCGGGATGATGCACGCATCAACGAGCTGAACAAAGTGCGGTTTGCAGTACGCGTGGACCAACCGGGCGAGCCCCTGACGGACTTGCACACGGTCGAGTGGAAGCGTAACAGCCGTAAGTTGACTTACCGGACTTACTTACAGGATGCCGTTTTTGTGGTGGCCGTTAGTGCGGATGACCAACTGATTGACCGCCTAGAACATGCGCTACACCACCCCAAGTTTCAGCTGTATTTGGGGCGGAAGGCCAATGTGCCGGCGGGTGTGTTGACGACCCACCAGTATGATGAGGGTAACCCCTTAACAGTCTTGCAGGGCCTGGAATGGCAAGCGGCGGCATGGTACCAGTTAAGGAAACAACGTCAGCGGCAAATTCGGTTGGATATCATTGCTGACGCTGGCCTTATTGAGGGCCAGCGCGAGTGGATGGTTGCCGATAACGTTGAATCATTTGATCAGCGGCACCGGAGCTTTAATTTCCGCGCGGTGAAGCAGACCGCTGTTGAGGTTGATAATCCTTATTACCAAGACAGAGGTACTGAGACTAGCCACGATGCGTTTGGCGCGTTGGGTTAGAAAGGGGAGTAGCTATGTATCTCTCAAGAGTACAAATTGATACTAATAATCGACGCAAGATTAAGGATTTAACCCACCTAGGTGCCTACCATAATTGGGTTGAGCAAAGTTTTCCTAATGAGATTAGCGGGCACGTTCGTTTACGTCACCTTTGGCGTATCGACCAACTGGGTGGGAAGCAATACTTACTAGTTTTGAGCGCGGATAAACCTGACCTGGAACAGCTCGAGGAATATGGTGTGCCGGGGACCGCAGCTAGCAAGGACTACGATTTGTTTTTGCAGGGCCTATCGCTGGGCGAGACATTAAACTTTAGGCTCACCGCTAATCCCACACACTCCGTTCCGCAAGAAGGGCAGCGGGGTCGCGTTTATCCACACGTCACTGTTCGCCACCAAATGGAATGGTTAGTGCAACGCGCACCGGAAGCGGGGTTCCGTATTAATGAATCCAGTGCACCCGCAATCGTGGCGGATGGGGCAAAGGATGTCGACAAAGAACTCAACCGTCTAGCATTTAATTTGGTTAGTCGTGACCAGCCCATTTTACGGCACAAGGGGATGCACGTGGTGCGGGTGCGGCGTGTGACCTATGAAGGCGTACTGACAATTACCGATTTAGATAAGTTTAAGCAGACACTCACCAACGGTTTGGGCCGTGAAAAGGCGTATGGCATGGGCCTCATGACGGTTATCCCGGTGAAATAATGGCCAAGTTACCAGGCGCAAAGAAGCCTGAGCTATCAGAACTAGGTCGGGTCCGTGACCGCATTAGCTTTCTATACCTTGAGCATGCCAAGATTAATCGGCAAGATAGTGCGATTGTGGTTACAGATAACCGGGGCACAGTGTTTGTACCCGCCGCCATGATCAGTGTGTTGATGCTTGGACCTGGCGTCGACGTTACCCATCGTGCGATGGAATTAATCGGTGATTCGGGCCTGAGTGTGATTTGGGTAGGTGAGCGTGGCGTGCGTGAGTATGCTCACGGGCGCGCATTGAACCACTCATCAAAGTTACTGGAGGCGCAGGCCAAACTAGTCTCTAATGTAAAGTCGCGGGTGGCAGTTGCCCGCAAAATGTACCAGATGCGGTTTCCCGATACGGATGTATCTGGTCTAACCATGCAGGAATTACGCGGTAAGGAAGGTGCGCGTGTTCGCAGAATCTATCGTGAACAATCGCAATTAACCAAGGTACCATGGACTAGACGCGAGTATGATCATGATAACTATGAGGCGGGGTCACCAATTAATCGTGCGTTAACTGCAGCCCACTCTGCTTTGTATGGTTTGTGTTATAGCGTGATTGTGGCCTTGGGTGCTTCGCCCGGTTTGGGCTTTGTGCACACGGGGCACGACTTGGCTTTTGTGTACGACTTTGCCGATTTGTATAAGGCGGAGGTCACGATTCCCATTGCGTTTGCGGTTACCGCGGAGTATGGGGATGACGACGACAACCAGGACGATTTGGGTCGCCGGACAAGGTTAGCCGTGCGCAATGCTTTCGCGGATGGCAAATTGATGGTCCGTATGGTGAAAGATCTAAAGACATTGCTAGGTGATGATGAACAGCCGGTCGATGCTGACATTGTTAACTTGTGGGATGACCGCCTGGGTCTGCAGAAGTTTGGCGTGTCCTACCGTGAATTTGATGGTGGTGATACTGCATGATTGTGATCACCTTAACCAAGGTGCCGCGTTCATTAAGAGGAGACCTAACCAAGTGGTTTCAAGAGATTCAGACGGGCGTGTTTGTCGGTAGTGTTAGTGCACGTATCCGGGACAAACTTTGGGATCGTGTGCAGGAAAACATTGGTAGTGGTCAGGCGACCATGGTTTACTCTGCAGCTAACGAATTAGGTTATCAGTTTAAGACCTCTCGTACTGACTATGAGGTGGTAGACTATGACGGCATACCTTTAATGATGCATCTTGTCACCAAGGGTTCGCCGGTGGGGCTGGGGTTTAGCAATGCTGCTAAATATAGGCGCGCCGCTAAGTTCAGTCGACGCGCACAGAAGAAACCCATACAAAGCAAAAGGGTGATGCCATTCGTATCACTGGACGTTGAGACTACGGGTCTTAGCGTCAGTGATGACCAGATTATCTCGATTGGTGCGCTTAAGAGTGATGGGCAAAATGAAACTGGTGCGTTTAAATGTCTCATTAACGTTAACCGTGGAATTCCCGAAGGCATCTCACGGTTAACGGGAATAACCAGTGCAGACTTGATAACGCAAGGTGTTCCGTTAGCTGAAGCGATGACCGGCTTACGTGAGTTTGTTAGCAATTGGCCCATTGTGGGCTACAACGTTAATTTTGATGACGGGTTTCTCTTGGCTGCTGCTCACGATGTGGACCAGCCCGCGATTAAAAATCGGATGATTGATCTTTTACCGCTAGTTAAAAAGGCTAATAGGTTCATGGATAATTATCGTCTCAGTACGGTGCTGGAGACTTATCAAATTACAAACGAGCACCCGCATAATTCAACGTCAGATGCGCGGGCAACTTTGCAGTTGGCATTGCAACTCATAAAAAAAGGTGTAAGCGTCTTTTGAAAAGGCTGAGACTATGGGATTTATTTACTGTGTTCCCCGCAGGTGCGGGGGTAATCCCCGACGTGACAGCCGACTTGGTGAGGTCAACCCGTGTTCCCCGCAGGTGCGGGGGTAATCCCCTAAGCGCTACGCGTTGGGCAACCGGGCAAGGGTGTTCCCCGCAGGTGCGGGGGTAATCCCTACCACATTCAACCTCTGTCTTGGTTCGTGTGGTGTTCCCCGCAGGTGCGGGGGTAATCCTTTTGCAAAGTGCCAACAAGCAGTATGTTTCCGGTGTTCCCCGCAGGTGCGGGGGTAATCCCCAACCAGTGACACACGTCCACCGGCATAGTCAGTGTTCCCCGCAGGTGCGGGGGTAATCCTCGAAATGGCCCCGAGCACCAATCCCTTTTTGTGTGTTCCCCGCAGGTGCGGGGGTAATCCTGGACGACTGTTGGTCGCCTTGGCCATTTAAAAGTGTTCCCCGCAGGTGCGGGGGTAATCCTTTTGGTGATGGTCGCTGCCAGACCGGTGATGTGTGTTCCCCGCAGGTGCGGGGGTAATCCTTTAGAGAAGCACGAGCTAGTCAACTATTTGATGTGTTCCCCGCAGGTGCGGGGGTAATCCCCCCAAAGGGGATGGCCAGTATCAGCACGCTAAGTGTTCCCCGCAGGTGCGGGGGTAATCCTATAACACCCTACCGACCAGCAGACAACACTTTGTGTTCCCCGCAGGTGCGGGGGTAATCCTTTACATGTTCCCCGCATAAGCCGGGTTTTTGTGTGTTCCCCGCAGGTGCGGGGGTAATCCTCAAGGCCCTACAGGCACAGGTCAAAAGTCTGGGTGTTCCCCGCAGGTGCGGGGGTAATCCTGCTGATTATTGGATTAAGTTGTACAGCGCCGGGTGTTCCCCGCAGGTGCGGGGGTAATCCTTAAGCCTCGTTATCAATTAAATCTTGCGTGAAGTGTTCCCCGCAGGTGCGGGGGTAATCCTACAGCCCTTACGAGCGGAAGATGGAAATGGCGGTGTTCCCCGCAGGTGCGGGGGTAATCCCAACGTCCAGAAAACGGCCGACGGTGACCTTCTGTGTTCCCCGCAGGTGCGGGGGTAATCCTTAAATCTTGCGTAAACGGGTCGTCATTGCCATGTGTTCCCCGCAGGTGCGGGGGTAATCCTGCCCAATCCTTTGCCAAGAAAAGAGATTTTATGTGTTCCCCGCAGGTGCGGGGGTAATCCCCCCAAAGGGGATGGCCAGTATCAGCACGCTAAGTGTTCCCCGCAGGTGCGGGGGTAATCCTATAACACCCTACCGACCAGCAGACAACACTTTGTGTTCCCCGCAGGTGCGGGGGTAATCCTTTACATGTTCCCCGCATAAGCCGGGTTTTTGTGTGTTCCCCGCAGGTGCGGGGGTAATCCTCAAGGCCCTACAGGCACAGGTCAAAAGTCTGGGTGTTCCCCGCAGGTGCGGGGGTAATCCTGCTGATTATTGGATTAAGTTGTACAGCGCCGGGTGTTCCCCGCAGGTGCGGGGGTAATCCTGTGCCGGGTCGCCTTGGTGACCGTCACCATCTGTGTTCCCCGCAGGTGCGGGGGTAATCCCAGGTCATAAAAGTACCCCACGAGGTCGCCCATGTGTTCCCCGCAGGTGCGGGGGTAATCCTGATGCTAGGTGGTGCCCATGGTGGATTTAGTGGTGTTCCCCGCAGGTGCGGGGGTAATCCTTAAGCCTCGTTATCAATTAAATCTTGCGTGAAGTGTTCCCCGCAGGTGCGGGGGTAATCCCGCTCGTCCGGCTAAGTCCAGCGAACTCCACCGGTGTTCCCCGCAGGTGCGGGGGTAATCCCCGCTCAAACACAGCTAAAAGCAGTCGAGTGGAGTGTTCCCCGCAGGTGCGGGGGTAATCCTACCAGTAGTGAATATCGTTGTCGCCGCTGTAAGTGTTCCCCGCAGGTGCGGGGGTAATCCCGACCGTGTTACGCTCATCGGCCATGCCAAACTGTGTTCCCCGCAGGTGCGGGGGTAATCCCATTACCGCACACAACGGGCTGAACTTGCGGATGTGTTCCCCGCAGGTGCGGGGGTAATCCTTTGCTAAATGGTTCTTGGCCGTGGCAGTGGTTGTGTTCCCCGCAGGTGCGGGGGTAATCCCTGAAACCGAAGTCACCCTAGCAAGTATTACGGGTGTTCCCCGCAGGTGCGGGGGTAATCCCTACGTACTCAACGCCATCTACTAATACAAGTTGTGTTCCCCGCAGGTGCGGGGGTAATCCTCGGTCATGTTATACACCGCCTTTCAGCAAGTGTTCCCCGCAGGTGCGGGGGTAATCCACCCCAGCGCTTTTGTTCACGTGAAGGTCGATGTGTTCCCCGCAGGTGCGGGGGTAATCCTGTTATATGCACTGGCCGCGTCGTCCCGCGCCTGTGTTCCCCGCAGGTGCGGGGGTAATCCCGAAGCACTCGGATCGTTTAAGTAGAAATCGGAGTGTTCCCCGCAGGTGCGGGGGTAATCCTGTCTGGTAAATACATTAAGGACAAACGTCCCAGTGTTCCCCGCAGGTGCGGGGGTAATCCCGACGACAGCATCGACTTGGACGAACACCCAGAGTGTTCCCCGCAGGTGCGGGGGTAATCCCTAACGGAGACGCAGAAGACGTACGCCATCAAGGTGTTCCCCGCAGGTGCGGGGGTAATCCTTGTTGTGCCCAATAATCTTAAAGCTGTGCTCAGTGTTCCCCGCAGGTGCGGGGGTAATCCCACTGAACGCGGCTTTGAAAAGCATGTTTGGTAGTGTTCCCCGCAGGTGCGGGGGTAATCCCGACGAACGCCCACGAACCGAAATGCCGTTAAAGTGTTCCCCGCAGGTGCGGGGGTAATCCTGGCGATTTTGACGTCGTGTGCAGCTCGCTGTAGTGTTCCCCGCAGGTGCGGGGGTAATCCCTGCGTCAATGCAGTGGTTGTAACTGTCGACTGGTGTTCCCCGCAGGTGCGGGGGTAATCCCACCGGCTGGCCCTGAGCCTCATCAACAATATTGTGTTCCCCGCAGGTGCGGGGGTAATCCACAGATCATCGTCTTCGGTGTCGTCTTCCCAGTGTGTTCCCCGCAGGTGCGGGGGTAATCCTTACTTTTGCTATAAGCTAAATGCCCAAAGAGAGTGTTCCCCGCAGGTGCGGGGGTAATCCTAGATAACTACAAATTAAGTAAAGCCCAAACTGGTGTTCCCCGCAGGTGCGGGGGTAATCCCAAAGATTTGGACGACGAGGCGGAATTACGTTCGTGTTCCCCGCAGGTGCGGGGGTAATCCTACAGCCCTTACGAGCGGAAGATGGAAATGGCGGTGTTCCCCGCAGGTGCGGGGGTAATCCCAACGTCCAGAAAACGGCCGACGGTGACCGTCTGTGTTCCCCGCAGGTGCGGGGGTAATCCCGACGAGGCCCGGGAAGCAATCTAAGCACGACAGTGTTCCCCGCAGGTGCGGGGGTAATCCTCAACGTTTTGCCCTTTTTGTTTTACTCTCGATGTGTTCCCCGCAGGTGCGGGGGTAATCCTGTGGTTTTTGTACATGCTGGCAATGGCGTATTGTGTTCCCCGCAGGTGCGGGGGTAATCCCGCGAGTCACGTGAACAGGATATTCGCGATGGAGTGTTCCCCGCAGGTGCGGGGGTAATCCCCCAGGGTAGTAATCTAGTGAACGCGTATCCCAGTGTTCCCCGCAGGTGCGGGGTTAATCCCTTCTTGCAGATAAGGCATTCCGTGGTCTACCCGTGTTCCCCGCAGGTGCGGGGGTAATCCTCAGATTCATTTTTATATGGACGACCAACCACGGTGTTCCCCGCAGGTGCGGGGGTAATCCTGGCAAACTGTGCTTCAACCATCAGGTGAGCACGTGTTCCCCGCAGGTGCGGGGGTAATCCTAGTGTTGTTGGTGTTGCCCAACGTCACCGCGTGTGTTCCCCGCAGGTGCGGGGGTAATCCTAAAAATCCAGCTCCATTAATAGCACCAAAACTGTGTTCCCCGCAGGTGCGGGGGTAATCCTTAAATCTTGCGTAAACGGGTCGTCATTGCCATGTGTTCCCCGCAGGTGCGGGGGTAATCCTGCCCAATCCTTTGCCAAGAAAAGAGGTGTTATGTGTTCCCCGCAGGTGCGGGGGTAATCCTATATATTGATTAGTAATGTCTTTAATTAAATCGTGTTCCCCGCAGGTGCGGGGGTAATCCCGCCTATAAATTTAAAGGTCACAACAACATCTAGTGTTCCCCGCAGGTGCGGGGGTAATCCTCATTCGTGAAAGTAATATTCAAGAAAACGTTGGTGTTCCCCGCAGGTGCGGGGGTAATCCTCTAAATAGTACGGTGCAGAGTTTTATTAATCCGTGTTCCCCGCAGGTGCGGGGGTAATCCCTCTTTTTCGTGCTTGCCATTGTACACGTAGAGGTGTTCCCCGCAGGTGCGGGGGTAATCCTGGCATGGTAGTTGCTGGTAAGGATGCTTTAGTGTGTTCCCCGCAGGACGGGGGTAATCCTGCGCTTTTGCAGCTTTTTGACAACTCCATCCGCCGTACTAGTGGATTGGGACTCATCAGCTTCGGTCTGTGCACCGGCCTTAGTCGCGTCATCGGTATGTTCATCAGCTTCGGTAGATTCAGTTGTCCCTGTTTGTGCTTCTGTGTCTGTCTCGTTGTCCATTTTGTGGGCCTCCTCGAATATGCAGTCATGGGAGACCAGTCTCACGCCGTTCTTTAGCGTCCGCGGCATAGGTTGAATGGCATAGAAAAAGCCCCAGTCTTAAGACTGAGGGTCAAAGAATTTAATGTTTATAATTTAGGGGATAATTTTGCTCCATTCCTCTGCTGTAAGCTCAGGAATTGGGGTGTTAGAGTCGATTGCTTCATTTACATCACGAGTCATGTCCTTAACGCCCTGTTCTAGCTCGTCCGGATGTTGCTCAATGTGCAATGGATCCCACCAGCCAATAATTCGTTCCGGAAATGGCGCACCAAAGTGGTCCTCGTAAGCCCGCTTAATGAGATTAATTTGTGTAATGTAATCCTCATTAATCATGTCCATCACCCCTTTAGAATTATGCCGATAATCAGGTCAAGATACTCCGGGTACTCTGTAATTTTAGTATACACCCCGGCCGTTAATGTAACTCGTTAACCGCCCGTCATCGGGCTCGAAAATACTCTCGAGGCCCATTGATAATACCTCTGTTGCGTTAGGATGGTCTTTGTCAATATAGGGATTAATGAATTTATCTTTTTTAGTGAATTCGTTTGGCCTTTAGCCAAAATTAGGAAATAAGTCAGAAATTTGTTCAGGGGTTTCGTCTTTCGTATGGCGCCCTATAAACTGTTTTTCAATGCGAACCAAGTCAGAAATAAAGCTATCAATCATGTGCCGATTTCGTGAAAGGGCGTAGTCTGTCGCTCACCATTCACATAAATACTAATGTCCTCGCCTGGGCTAGCTCCTCTAAGGTAGTGCTGTCCCTTAATATCAGCCAGCCCGGGACTGAAAAAGCTTCAGCTCTTAACGCGGGCCAAGAACCATTAGTTGTTATCCATGACATAATCAACCCATTGCTTAGGATAATATAAAATGCATCCTGAAGCTGATTCTTGACCTTGATACTGGAACGAGGATACCAGTTTTTATCTGGTATCCTCGCATCCATCTTCCGGTACTGTTTGAATGTGCTTTTCAGTGTTGCCTTATCACCCAGCATCCCCGCCATATTGTATTTAATGTTAAATGATCTACCCAATTCAATCAGATCTTGATTGCTTGCAGTGCCTAGGTTAACTGACTTCATACTCTCCCTTAATTTTTTTGTATTAGAATCGTAATTTTGCATTTGGCAAGCGCTAACCGACCCGCTAATATCACTTTGCTTGTCATTTGAATTGCCAATTAGCCGTACCTTGTATTCACAATAATCCTATTTATGTTTTGCTTACTGTGAGCTAGCCGCCGTTGAGTACAACCACATCTATGTGGCCCTTTGCCCCAATTCTTGTACCGCCTGCACCGTCGCCGCCACTACCACCTCATAGTCCACGGTTGTTATGCCGAGGATCTGGCGGTTCCACTCGGCGGCCACGCCCATGCACAGGGTGTGTAGCAGTGCGGCGGAGACGGGGGTGCTGCCATTCCCACCATTGGTCGGTTCCACATGCCGCACCAGTTGCTCCAAGTGGGTGGCTAGTCGACCCACAAAGTTGATTTCACGTTGCTCAGCCAATTGGCGGAAGATAATCTTTTTGGCGTCCAATTCGTAACCGGTCAGGTCGAGGATGTCCTCCCAGCGCAGGTAGTCAAAGTTTTGGTCGATGGTATCGCGGAGGGTGTCTTCGATGATCCATTCTGCCACCGCAAATTTGTCGTCGAAGTATTCGTAAAATGTTTGTCGACGTAAACCCGCCGCCCGCATAATGGTAGAAATTGCCGTATGCTCAAAGCCGTCGCGCACCAGGACCCTGGTGAACGCTACGGCTATTTTTTTGCGCGTAATGTAAGTCATCACAGCCTCCTACGCTTGCGGCCAACTAGGCGTCTGCACTGGTGCTTGCAGTAACTGCAACCATGACGGATCCACCAGGTGCAACAATGAGAGTGATAGGCCGTGCATGCCGTTGGAGCTGAGAAAGGTACCCACTTTGGCGAAATCAACGTGCACACCCGCCAGAGAGAGTAATTGGCGCACGTCGTTGGCAAATACGAGGGTCTCCATCGCGGTCGTACCCCCGAGGGAATCTACTAACACGGCAAAGTGGTCATCTGCACGCCAGTGGAAGTTGATTTGGAGCTTATTCACCAACTCGTGGGCCAGCATTTCCGAAGATTGGAATGGCTCTTCGTGGTACCCCGGCTCTCCGTGAATGCCCACGCCGTACGAAATGGTGTTTTCGGGTAATTTGAAGGAGGGGTTGCTGTGTCCGGGGATGACTGCGCCGCTCGAAGAGAAGCCAATTGTTTTGATTTCCGGCAGCAACTGGTCAGCCAGCCGCTGCAGTTTGTCCACCGACATCCCCTGCGCGGCTGCTGCCCCGATGATTTTATGTACCAACACAGTGCCGGCAACGCCACGCCGCCGTTGTTGGAAGTCGGTCCCGGCGACGGACACGTCATCGCGCACGATAGCCATACCCACATGCCAGCCGGCTTGACGCAATTCATCCCGGGCTGCGGTGAACTGGGTGACATCCTGCACAAAATTTTTTACGATGAAAAATGCCCGGTGCTGCTTGGTGGCTGCGTGTACGACCTTGATGATCTCTTTGGCGGTGGGTGGCATGAAGAAGTCACCCATGATGGCACCCGTTAACATGCCTGTCCCCACGTACCCCCAGTGTGCGGGGTCATGGCCACTACCCCCACCAGCAAAGACGGGAACGGTGGTATCCACAAAGGCGCGGTCAATAAACCCGTGCGTTGCCGGTACGGCCATTAGCTGCGGGTGTGCCCACGTGATACCGTCGCGCATCTCGGTTAAAGCGTTGCTGGGGTCATTTAGAATTTGCATGGTTGTGCCTCCGTGATCAGTAATCGATACTCCGATTATACTGCAAGGGTTGGTCAATCCTGAAAACGGACACATTACGCTTTCTGTCCCTGTTAATGTATCCGCTTACAATATAAAATAAGTACGAATAATACAAAAAGGGAGACGAAATTGATGAAGAAAATCATTAATGATCCAGCTAACGTAGTCGACGAAATGCTCGATGGCTTGGTCCGCGGGTATCCCCAGTATGTGGAGCGTATTCCTAACACGGGTGCCATCATCCGCAGCAACAAGGCGTCGATGCAGGGTAAAGTTGGCATCGTGAGCGGCGGTGGTAGTGGTCACGAACCGGCGCACCCAGGCTATGTGGGCAAAGGTATGCTCAGTGGCGCGGTTGCCGGGCAAGTATTTACGTCCCCCACGCCCGACCAAATTTATGCGGCGATTAAGGCCGTTAACACCGGCAGTGGTGTCTTTCTAGTCGTTAAAAATTACTCCGGCGACGTGATGAATTTTGACATGGCGAAGGACATGGCGGAACTGGACGACATTCCGGTGAAGTCGATTGTTGTGGATGACGACATTGCCGTCAAGGATAGCCTGTACACACAAGGACGGCGCGGGGTTGCCGGCACGGTCTTCATGCACAAAATTCTTGGCGCGGCTGCGGACCAGGGGGCCACGTTGGATGAACTCGATGCGTTGGCTCAAAAAGTGCTGCCAAACATCAAAACGATTGCTGTTGCCTTATCGGCTGCGACCGTGCCCGAAGTGGGCAAGCCCGGGTTCGAATTGGCAGACGACGAAATTGAGTATGGTGTGGGCATCCACAGCGAGCCTGGCTACCGGCGGGAAAAGTTGCAACCATCCAAAGCGTTGGTCGCGGAACTAGTGGGCAAAATTGATGATGAGCAACACCTGACTGCCGATAAACAGTACGCTGTTTTGGTCAACGGCATGGGTGCAACCCCATTGATGGAACAGTATATTTTCACGCACGACTTGCTCAATAATTTGGGTGACCGCGGGATCAAGCCGGCGTTTACCAAGATTGGCAATTACATGACCTCGATCGACATGGCGGGGATTTCCCTGACAATCTTTGAACTAGCTGATCCACAGTGGTTGGATTACTTGAACTATCCAGTAGAAACGATTGCTTGGTAAGGGGGCCTCATGATGACAAAATTAACGGTAACGACAGCACAGCAATGGTTAGATGGGTTTGCGGCTGCGATTGCGGCACACAAGGACTATTTAAGTGAGTTGGACACGCCAATTGGTGACGGTGACCATGGCAGCAATATGGCCCGCGGGTTGACCGCCGTGCAGGCCGCGATTGATGGCCAAGATTTTGCGGGGTTGAAGGACCTCTTCAAAGCTGTGGCGATGGCGCTGATCAGCAAAGTTGGTGGCGCATCGGGCCCACTGTATGGTACGGCCTTCCTGGAAATGGCTAAGTTAGGTGACCAGGATGCTGATTTGGGTCACCTGCTGGATGCGGCTTTAGCCGGCATTCGTAAGCGTGGTGGTGCGGCTCCTGGCGATAAGACTTTGGTTGACGTATGGACGCCGGTCGTTGAGGCCGTGAAGGCGGGTAGCTTGACCCAAACGGTAGTGGATGACGCAGTCAACAGTACCAAGGATATGGTTGCACGCAAAGGTCGTGCCTCGTACCTGGGTGAACGGTCGGTTGGTCACCTCGACCCCGGTAGCGTTTCTAGTGGTTACTTGTTCACGGCGCTGATTGCAACGGGGGTGTTTGCATGACCTATGGCATTGTCATTGCGTCACACGTTGCCGACATTGCCCGTGGTGTGGCCACGTTGGCCCAGCAGGCTGCGCCCAACGTGCCCATCACCTTTGCCGGTGGTACGGACGATGATGGTATCGGCAGTAGCATGAGCAAAATAAGCGCGGCCATCGACGCGAACACCGCCGATGAGTTGCTGGCATTTTACGATTTAGGGAGCGCCAAAATGAACCTGGACATGGCCGTTGAGCTGGCCGATAAACCGGTGCACGTTTACGACGTGGCGCTAATCGAAGGAGCATACAGTGCGGCGACGCTCATTGGTGCTGGGGTGGACTTGGCCGCGATTGAGGCACAGTTACAACCACTGAAGATTAAATGAGGAGGCGGGTGCCATGAGCGGATTCTTGGGTGAATTTCTGGGTACCATGGTACTAATTGTGTTTGGGGTTGGTAGTGGTGCTGCTACTAATCTAAAGGGTAATTATGCCCGTCATCAAAACTGGACGTTCATCGCGTTGGCTTGGGGCTTAGCGGTAACGTTCGGGGTCTATGTCGCTGGGCAGTTTGGGTCCCAAGGGCACTTGAACCCCGCGGTGACGATTGGGTTTGCGGCTTTTGGCTTCTTTCCGTGGCCGCAAGTTGGTGGTTACCTCTTGGGCCAATTTCTGGGGGCCTTTGTTGGTGCCGTCATCGTCATCATTCAGTACTACCCGCACTTTAAGTCAGCACGGCGGGGCACGGATGACGGTAATTCGGTCGGTATCTTCGCGACCGGACCGGCCATCAATAACCCGTTATTTAACTACCTGAGCGAAACGATTGCGACCTTCTTCTTCGTCTTTGTGTTACTGAACCTAGGTAACTTCACTACCGGGTTGAAGCCATTGATTGTGGGCCTGCTGATCGTTGTAGTTGGGCAAACGCTCGGTGGGACTACCGGGTTTGCAATCAACCCGGCGCGTGATTTTGCGCCACGCCTGGCCTACGCCATTTTGCCGGTGCCGAACAAGGGCACTGCCAACTGGACGTACGCCTGGGTACCAATCCTTGGTCCCCTGTCTGGTGGGTTGATTGCGGCTGCCCTGGAAGCCGTGTTGAAGTAGGAGCATAGACAGTAAGCACCGTGAGTGGCTTTGCTCACGGTGCTTTTTGCGCATGGACAAGTACTGTGCCCACGTCATCGCACCACGTTCATTAGTTCCACCTTATCCAACCCTCACGCAAATAATTATTGCAACCGTTTCCCGGTCTTGCTACTATTAACTCAAGGGGATGATGGTAGCAATCCCCCGCAGTTGCGCAAAGTCACGAGGGCGATGGGGGTTATCGCATTCGTGCATGGTTGCTTTATGATCGATTAACGGTGTAAGTGTTAGGTTGCATAGCGACAGGCGGTGCAACATCAGCACCTGTCTGTTGCCAAAGGAGTGGTGCCCATGAACCAACCCGGTAATACCCAGTACCGTTGGCCAGCAACTTATGGCGACGGTACTAGCGACGGGGCTGATACTGAGTGGCGGTGAAGCAAGCTCAAAATAAATGTCTCACCCTTAAACTTTTTTCTACACGCAGTTTTGCTTCAATCACTTGGTTTGTCAATGAGCGTGGTTGCACCGAACGGTGACCACGCTTTTTATGCTTTCCGCTTCATGCGTTGCCCCGATGTGGACATACAAAAAGCCGTGGCCACCCGTAATTACGGGTGGTCACGGCCGTTAAATTTGTAGTTAGTTACCATATGATGAAGCGACGACCTGCTGGGTGTAGTTGTTGACCAACTCACCCTGTGCGTTGACCGTGTAACTAGCAACGGTCGGGTTGGTGTTCGGGTCGGCGTTGTGCGCCTGCATGTTGCTGGAGCTGTGGTTCTCGGCCACAGTGACCGTGGCTTCACCGTCGCTGTTGGTGCCGAAGGTGAAGGTGAAGTCGTTTGGCGTGACGTTAAAGTTGTAGTTGGCGGCGGTGTGCTTGAAGGCCCACGCTTGGAGCTGTGCTTGCGTCAAGTTAGTCCCGCTGGTTTGGTTGCTGGTGGTACCGTCACTCTTGGTACTCCCGGTACTGCCATTGCTACTATTCGTGCCAGTTGTGGTGTTGGTGCTGCCAGAGTTCGCACTAGCGCTGTTGGCCGTGGTGCTGGTGCTGGTGGCTACCGCACTGCTACTGGAACTCGTATTGCTGGCGGCCTGACTTTGGACGGCTTTGGCCTCGTTGTCCTGCAGACTGTTGGACGTGGAGCCGTTCCCCTGGTGGGCGTGGTAGGTGTAGGCCAATGGGAAGTGTTTATTCAGGTAGTAGAACGTGCCCGCACTACGGAAGACGCTGACGTTGACGTCAATAAATAACTCCTTGAGGTCTACGTGCTTGCCCGGTTGGACCGTTACCCGACCAGTAGCCGCGGACTTGATCTTGTCGCCATCCGCCGTGCGGTCGATGAAGAATTTGGCCCGGTTAAAGGTGACGGCGTGCTTCGTCTTGTTCGTGATGCGTGCGTTGACGTTATACAGCGTGTCACTACCGCCGTCGCTCTTGGCCTGGAAGCGGAACCGCAGTTGCTTACGCTGCTTTGCGCCGAGGTTCTGGTACGCGACTTTGGTAACCTGTTGCGTACTGGTGCGACTACTGCTGCTGGCTTGACTGTCATCATGCTGCTTGGCACCACAGCCGCTCAGTACTAGCAAAGCGGCAATGCCCAATGTGAGTAATTGCTTCTTCTTCATCATGGTTATCCTCCTCCAGACGCTGTCCACGCGCTTGTGCACGGCAACATGTCCTTGTAACGTTATTGTAGCATGGTCCACGGGCAAAAACGGTTAAGAAATGCTCGCGATTTAACAAACGCTTGAACTCAGCCTTAGGACCGAGTATTTTCTGGCTGGACAGGGTACAATATAACTAATCAAAGGGCTGGTTGCGACCAGCCACACAAAGGAGAATGGACATGAAGAAGCTCAGTGGGGGTGCCATCGCCGGGATCATTGTGGCGGCGGTCGTCGTAATTTTAGCCATCTTTGGGATCAGTGCGTACAACTCGATCGTGAAGGCGGACCAACAGGTGACGGAGCAGTGGAGCCAGGTCGAAAACGTGACCCAGCGCCAGTATGACTTGATTCCTAACCTGGTCAGCTCGGTCAAGGGCAGCATGCAGCAGGAACAAAAGGTCTTTGGCGCCATCGCGGATGCGCGCAAAGACTACGCTAAGGCCGATACCACCAAGGACAAAGCCAACGCGACGGCCGAAATGACCAGTAGCGTTGGTACCTTGATCTCGGTCATCCGCGAAAACTACCCGACATTGAATAGTAACAAGCAGGTCAGCACCCTGATGAGCGAGCTCGAGGGCTCCCAGAACCGTATCAGCGTGGAGCGTCGCCGGTATAACCAGGATGTGCAGGCGTACAACAATAAGATCGTGACGTTCCCGAAGAACATCATTGCGAACATGATGGGCAAAGGCACGAAGGCGTACTTCAAGGCCGACAGTAAGGCCATGAACAGCACGCCGTCAGTAGATTTGGACACTGATAGTAGCAGTACCAGCGGAAAGTAGGTGCGTGCGCATGCGCAAACTCTGGGAGGCGGCGGTCGCCACCTTTGCGCTGTTTCTGGCGGTCGTGACGTTTGGGACGACGGCGGCCCATGCCGCTACGTTACCGGCGCGGCCAGATACTGATTACTATGACGGTATTGGGCTGCTGGACAGCCAGACGGAGACGCTGGTCACCAAGCAAAACGAGTATTACCAGACCACCAAAGCCCGGCCACAAGTGGTACTCGCGGCCATTAAGAGTACTGGCGGGGACGACATTGATAGCTACGCCCCCGACCTGTTCCAGAAGTGGGGCATTGGCCAAAAGGGCAAGGATAACGGGATATTGATCCTCTTTGCCAAGAACGGCGGCAAGAACAACGTCCACATTGAGGTTGGCTACGGCATGGAGGCCTACATGACCGACGCCAAGTCGGCCAACCTGCTCCAAGCGCACCTGACCGACCTGAAGTCGAGTGACCCCGCCAACGTGAACCGGGGACTGCGGGCCGTGTTCAAAGGTGTAGCCCGTGTCGTCAGCAAGCATTACGGCTACAAGACCGTGAGCGCCAACGGCACCCAAACCGCGGTGCCCCAGGAGCAGGTGCACCAAGACAGTGACGGGACGTTTAACCTGGTCATGAAGATCGTCTTTGTGTTGCTGGCCATGATCATTATCTTGGGCATCCTGTTTGGCGGCGGTCATGGCGGCTCCGGCGGCAGTGGTCATGGTTGGCCGTGGCTCTGGTTGCTGTGGCTGCTAGGCATGAGTGGCAACGACCGCAACCGCAACGTCGGTGGCTGGGGCGGCCCCGGTGGCTTCGGTGGTGGCGGCTTTGGTGGCGGCTCCAGCGGGGGCGGCGGCGCGTCCGTTTAATTGCGTGCAATTGGTGGTGCTCTTGCTGGGCGCCACTTTTTTTGGTGAGCAGTCATTGGTGAGCAGTCAGAAGTTACGATTGTGCTAACGCCCGGCCGGAGCCCGGCCCTAAACCTTGCGTTTGCCTGGGCTTTCTTGTACTATTTCTAAGGTATTGGGCCGCAAATATTTATGCCTCGGGCCCGCATCGTGTACGTTGATGCGCGGCCCCGGCCCAGAACGTTAACGGTAAATAAATGTGATCAATAGTAAATGAGGAGCTGAACGAATATGTGTGGGTTTGTTGGCGTTATTCATCAGGACGGCACCCCGGTGCAACTGTCTGATGTGAAGCACATGACTAAAGTTTTGACCCACCGCGGGCCGGATGATGAGGGTTACTACCAGGATGACGATATCACCCTAGGGTTTCGGCGTCTGAGCATCATCGACCTGAGCCACGGTGGTCAGCCACTGTCCCACGATAACAAGCGTTACTGGATCGTTTTCAACGGTGAAATCTACAACTACATTGAGCTGCGCGATGAGCTCAAGGCGGATGGCCAGACGTTCAGCACTGACAGCGATACGGAAGTCATTTTGGGCATGTACCAGAAGTACGGGGTGGAAGCTGCGTCCAAGCTTCGCGGTATGTTTGCCTTTATGTTGATAGACACGCAGACCCACGAAGTTTACGGGGCCCGCGACAACTTTGGGATCAAGCCGTTGTTTTACTCTGAGGCTGATGACGGCAACGTCTACCTGGCGTCGGAAAAGAAGGCGCTGATCAGCCTGTTGGACGACCGGTCAATCAACGACCAGGCGCTCCAGGACTACATGACCTACCAGTACGTACCGGATCCCGAGAGCTTGACGCCATCGATGCACAAGCTGGAGGCCGGCCACTACTTCACCAAGAAGCCGGGTGAGCCGTTCACGGTGACCCAGTACTTCAACCCGACCTTTGCTCCCCAGACGATGACCGATGAGGACAAAGTCGCGCGGGACTTGGCCGCGGTCCTGCGTGATAGTGTGGCGAAGCACATGCGCGCGGACGTCACGGTGGGTTCCTTCCTTTCTGGCGGGGTGGATTCGTCCATTATCGTTGCCCTGGCCCGGGAACTAAGTCCCAAGATCAAGACCTTCTCCGTTGGTTTTGAGCGTGAAGGCTACAACGAAATTGATGTGGCCAAGGAAACGGCGCAGCGCCTGGACGTGGAAAACATCAGTGAGGTGATCACGCCCGAAGAATTCGCCAAGGCCTTCCCGCGGTTTGTGTACGCAATGGACGACCCGTTGGCGGACCCGGCGGCCGTGCCGCAGTACTTCTTGACCCGCCTGGCGCGTCGGTACTGCAAAGTCGCACTAACCGGTGAGGGGGCCGACGAGTTCTTTGGCGGTTACACCATCTACAACGAGCCGAACTCCCTACGCATGTTCAACCACATGCCACAGCCGGTGAACCATGTGCTGCGTGGGGTATCGCACATGATGCCGACGGGGATGAAGGGTAAGAGCTTCTTGGAACGTGGGACCACGCCGTTGGAGAAGCGGTTTGTGGGTAACGCCAAGATCTTCAGCGAGGCCGAGAAGAGCCAGCTGTTGCAACACTACAACCCGGACTACCCGTACACCGAAGTGACGCGCGACCTCTACAACCGTAACGCGCAGCTGGACCCAATCACGCGGATGCAGGATATCGATATGCACACCTGGCTGGTGGGCGACCTGTTACTGAACGCGGACCGTACGTCTATGGCCGCCAGCCTGGAGTTGCGGACCCCGTTTATCGATAAGGAAGTCTTCAAGTTTGCCCGTACGATTCCGGCAAACTTGCGCGTGGCGCACGGTACCACGAAGTATATTTTGCGCAAGGCAGCGGAGAGCTTCACCCCCGACAACGTATTGTACCGGCGGAAGCTCGGGTTCCCTGTACCAATTCGGTTCTGGTTGAAGAACGAACTGGCGGACTGGGCGGACAACATTATCAATGAGGCCCAGGTGGACGAGTACCTCAACAAGGATTACGTCCGGCAGTTACTGGCGGACCACCGTGCCGGGAAGGCGGACAATTCCCGGAAGGTGTGGACGGTCCTGACCTTCATGGTTTGGCACCAAGTTTACATCGAGCACAAGTACCCAGAAGTATTTGTCGAAGATTTGGTCCAGACGACCCACGGCGAAGACTAAGTATATTAGTGAGGGAGCGGCCAACAATGGCGACTCCCTTTGTTATGTAATGCGGACCGTAACGCGCCGTAATATGGGGCGGGGACGCTGGTGGAATATGATGACAGCGCTACAATTTAATGAGTAAATGAAGCGGTTTCTCTTGTTTTTGTGCGGTAGCCGCCGTATGCTTAAGGTACAAACAAGTAGGGAGTGATTGGAATGGAACAAGAATACAAACGCTTATTAGTTCCGGTGGACGGATCCCAAGAGGCCGACCTAGCCTTTCAAAAGGCACTCAAGGTGGCCGTTGCCAACCACGCTCGGATGGATATCCTCAACGTCCTCGATACCAAGCAGTTCATTGGTAGCTATGGCGGCATGATTTCTGGTGACGCCATTTACCAGCTGACCCAGGACGCGCAAGAGTACCTTGAGGGCCTGGAAGCACGTGCCAAGGATGAGGGCGTCAACGACGTACACATTCACGTGCGTTTTGGTAACCCGAAGAACGTCATTGCCACGGACTTCCCCCACGAATACAAGTCGGACATCATTATTATTGGCGCTACGGGTCTGAATGCGTTTGAGCGCATGCTGGTCGGTAGTGTGACGGAGTACGTTAACCGTACGGCCCCATGCGATGTGCTGATCGTCAAAGGCGCACCCAAGGGCTAGTAGGCGACACCGCCGTTTAGAAAAGGATTGCGATAAGGGTTCCAGTTACCAGGCCACGTGTTGGTCTTGTGGCTGGAACTTTTTCGTAGCAATATTTTGCGCCCAACCCACCCGGGTCCACAACCTCCCGTTGCGGACCCGGGTTTTACATTGGGCCAATAAGAGCCTGTCCACGTAGTTTGCGACCGCCAGGCCGCGAAATTACCTTCTGTCATCATTACGTTAACGGAGGAAACAATTATGGATCAAGCAACCTTAGCCGCCGCCCCAGACTTTTGGCCCAACCGCTCGCCAGAATTGCGCCAGTACTACGCATCGGAATGGGGTGTGGCAAGTCACGACGACCGGTACTTGTTTGAGCTTCTAGTACTGGAAATTATGGCGGCCGGCTTAAGCTGGCAACTAGCCCTGCGTAAACGGGCGGGCATCAATGCCGCCTTTGCAGATATGGACGTGGACCGGATTGCCGCGTTCGGCACGGCGGACGTTGAACGCTTATTACAGGACGAACGTATTATGCGCAACCGTCGCAAAGTGACGGCGGTTATTACCAACGCCCAGGCGACGCAACGGTTGATTGCGGAGTGGGGCAGTCTGGACGCTTACGTGTGGCACTTTACCGGTGGCTGCCAGCAGGTGGGCCACTGGCAGGACTACCACGACCTACCGCGACGGTCGGCGCTGGCCGAGACTGTGAGCCGGGATTTGAAACAGCGCGGTTTCACCTTTGTGGGGCCCGTGCTCATCCACAATTATCTACAGGGTGCCGGTGTGATCGATAATCGCGTTGACACCAGCGGCTGAGTGCGTGTCTCCGCGCGTCAGCGTATAATCAGGTCTATAAATGGGGGCTTGGTTATGCAACGACAGAGGCTGTGGGGAATGTTTCTGGCCGGCGGCGCGGCGTGCCTGTGGGGCGTGTCGGGACCGTGCAGTCAGTATTTATTTCTGCACCACGTGGATCTATTGTGGCTGATTGGTAGCAAAATGTTGTTTGGCGGTCTGGTGTTAGGCCTCTATTGTTTGGTGCGCGACCGGCACGCCCTGATGGCCGTCTGGCATAGCCGTAAAGCCGTGGTGCACCTGCTACTGTTTACTATTTTCGGAATGGTTACCATGCAGCTGATCTACTTCCAAACCGTGGCGGTGTCGAACGCGGCCACGGCCACCATCATGCAGTACTTAGCGCCCATCCTGATTTTGGCCTGGGTGGCTGTTAGCACGCGAACCTGGCCGCGCCGGGCGGACTTCGTGACCATTGGGCTAGCGATGCTGGGCACGCTGCTGGTAGTGACCAAGGGTCAGATCACGCAGCTGGCCATTTCCCCACGCGCGTTGTGGTGGGGACTGCTTGCGGCCGTAGCGGCAGCGGGTTACACGCTGATTCCCCGTTGGCTGCTGGCTCATTATTCGGGTATTGCGGTATCCGCGTGGTCGATGCTTCTGGGCGGGCTAGGCCTGACGGCTTACCGCCCGTTTTGGACGGATGCGCCGCAACTCACCCACTGGATGTGGGTGGCGTACGCGTTTGTGCTTGTCTTTGGGACCATTTTTGCCTACGCGATGTATCTGATCAGCCTGCGCTACATCGCGCCTACGGTGGTCGGGTTGCTCGACGCCTTTGAACCATTGGGGGCCGTTGTTGCGGGGGTATTGTTCATGCACTTGCAACTGGATTTTTGGGAAGTAGTCGGCGGGCTCATTATTTTGGTGACGGTAGGTTTAATGAGCGTTTTGACCCCCCAAACGCCGGCCCCTCACGAGTAAGCGGCCACCCGTAAGTGACGACAGGGTAATGGGCGTTTGGGCCGGGCATTCTACGTGTGGTACAATACACGCAGATATAGTGCATTTACGGAGGACAAACATGGATCAATTTAGCGTGACGGCACTGGCCGACCAACTGGAGGCCGATACCGATAAGTTACTGGCCAAAGAAATGGTACTAAACGCGGATGCAATCAACGAAGCCGTTGATTACCTCGACGTTTTGCAGAACCCAGCGGCAAGTTATCCGGAGCTGAACCAAGAGGCGTACTCAGACAGCGAGTCTGACCACAAGTTGAGCCTGCTCGGGGATAACACCCCGTTGATGAACATTGATGACCGGATCATGGTCAACCACGTGGATGGTTCGATTAGTGGCGACAAGGTGCACTTTACCTATAATCACGAGACGCCGCTGGTGGATGGGCAATACTCCGCCAAGAAGGACCTGGAGATCATCAAGTTTGGTCTGGAAGTCATTGGCGCGGTGCTTGGTACGGGTGCGCACGATCAGGTCAAGGCACTCTTGTCGCCGGATGCAGTCGTGTCGTTAACGATTGCGGCGCACCGGTTACGTGCTTGGCAGTTAGCTGAATAATTTGCGTATTTTTGTTTAATGGGTGGCTACGTGCCACCTTTTTTTGTGTCCGCGCAGTGGCGCCGCCGGGGTGGCTGTCGTTCAATTCGGTTAGGGCCGCAGCACGAAGCCCGGAGATTATGCAGTCATGCCAGTGACGATAATTGTCCAGACAGCCTGGTAATTTTGTAATTTAATGGGGCCAAAAATAATATCAAAAATATTTTTGTTAGCGCTTGCAAAATCGTAGGCGGCAGGATATACTATGAGTGTAGTTAAGGAGGCGGTTCCCATACAGGGTTAGCCAAGTCCAACTTCTCATAGTCCGGTAACCTGTGGCAAGTGGTACCGGGCAGAAATCGAATGTTGTGCACCATGGTTTCGTGAAGTGAGGTGGTTATTTAATTGCCAAACGGATGGCGGCGCGGAGTGGTAGCCTGAAACAGACGTGAAGAAGTCGGTAGTAGGTAGCACCACGATGAGCATTTAACAGGTAGAGCAGAATAGTCAGTAGAACCGCGACCCGATGAGGGTTGAATGTGTCACGGCAAGCGTGTGAAGCGTAGCCGGCTGGGTAGATAAGTTAAGCTGTTGAGGTAAAGTTACGGAGTGAAGCGTAACGACGCCGCTATCAGGATCGTGAAGGCATCTTTGCGAAGGAAGTCATGAAGAGCACGACGAGCACCATAGTTACTTGTACCTCTAGTGTTACAGATCGAAACCAGAGAAACCAGTACGTGTTTAGTACCGAGACTTGGTACCATGTCAACGACCAGTAGTAATTGCAGTGGCAAGCTGGTCGCGGTCAAGAGGGGACTTGATTCCGATGCCAACAGTAGTTTGAGGTAACAGTTGTAGATGACCATTCATCACCGAGAGGGGTGTATGAAGCATAGTCAGCAAAACGTTTTATCCGGTTTGTTCCAAAGTGTTTTACCAGCAGCATTACCAACGTGGTGACGACCGTTAAGTAAACGGATCCTGTAGTGATCAAACGAAAACCAAGTATTTGAGGTCA
Organism: Lacticaseibacillus thailandensis DSM 22698 = JCM 13996; assembly: GCF_001436135.1. NCBI lineage: Bacteria > Bacillati > Bacillota > Bacilli > Lactobacillales > Lactobacillaceae > Lacticaseibacillus > Lacticaseibacillus thailandensis. Next base: position 306,612 of record NZ_AYZK01000002.1, on the reverse strand, counting down.
ACGGAAGTTAGCACGCAGGAAGTTCCAACCAGTTGAATAAAATTTGTTTAGAGGTGTAAGTATCACAGAATATCATATGTTACTAACCGTGTATGCAGCATCCTTAACTTAGAGCCTGGGTCTTGAGAAGTGCCCGGGTTCTATTTTTTTTGCGCAGGCTCTTAGCGCTTTAGCGCTTAGAGCCTACCACTCGGAGGCTGCGCGAAGCTCAGCCGAGAGACTGTAGTCCGATAGCAATGGGCAGTCAGAACGAGTGGCGTAACAGATACAGCCTCCCTCGCTTTAGCGCTTAGAGCCTGCCACTCGGAGACTGCGCGAAGCTCAGCCGAGAGACTGTAGTCCGATAGCAATGGGCAGTCAGTCCGAGCAGCGTAATAGATACAGCCTCCCTCGCTTTAGCGCTCAGAGTCTGCCACTCGGAGGCTGCGCGAAGCTCAGCCGAAAGACTGTAGTCCGATAGCAATGGGCAGTCAGCCCGAGAACCATAACAGATCCCGCTTCTCCGGCTTTAGCGCTTCGAGCCCGACATCCACCAAACGTTGAACCCATCCCCGCGTACCTTTGTGCTCCAACCGAGCAACTCTGACAACCGCAACAAAGAGCTCCCGCAGTCACGCTGCGAGAGCTCTCTTTACATACTATCTAAATGTGGTGTTACTTTTCCTGCACGGCCTTGACCGCCTTGGCAATTGCGGCTTGTTGGTACTTGGCCGTCAGCTGCTTGACCAGTGCTTGTTGCTGCGCTTGGGTCATGCTCGGATTCTTGGCCACAGCCGCGGCAACCTGCTGCTTAATTGCGGCTTGCAGTTGCGCCTTTTGGGCCGCAGACTGGTGCTGAGCCTTTTTGAGCTGCTGGGCTAGTTGCTTGGCTTGGCTGGTCGTCAGATCATACCAAGTAGTTGGAATCTTGAACGTGTTGGTCTGTTTGATTAGTTGATGGTTGTTCAAATCGTTAAACATTAACTTAGCAAAGTCGTTCTTGTACACCCACTCGTGCCTGGTGACTTGCAACTGGGCGACGTCCTGTTGGGTGGTTGTGACCCGGTTGTAGACGTCGTAGTCAGCTTTGGTGTGGTGGGTTTTGGCTTTGCTGCCAGACGCGGTTTTGTAGATGTACACGCTGTGCTTGCCGTTAGTACCGATGTCCTGGTGCAACAACAACGACAGCGCCTTGCTTGGTGAAGCCGAGTAGATTACCTGACTGGTGGTCGTGGTGACCCGCTTCATCCCTAAGTGGTCTTCGTCGTTTTCGTGGATGGCCCACACGGAGCCAACCATCAAGACGCCGGTAATGGCGACGAATAGGACTCGGTACCAGGAGCTACGCAGCGTCACAAAGGAGATGAACAACAGAATGGTACTAATGACTAAAATCCACAGAATCATTATGCGGCCTCCTTTGCTGAGTGGGAACTTTCGTCGATGATGTCAGCCGAGCTCATCTTCTTGTTGAGGAAGAATGCGAGGAGCCAACCTAGGGTACTGAAGCCCACGGCAATCCAGAAGGCAGCGTGGTAGCCGTCCAGGGTGGCGTTGAAGTAACTGTGTTTGTAAGCCAGTGGGTCGGCTTTGAGGAACGCGTGTACGGGACTGTGCTGATTGGTAACGTTGGTCAGAACGGACACCATGATCGCCGTGGTGATGGAACTAGCAATTTGCCGGAGTGTGTTGTTCACGGCGGTCCCGTGCCCAACTAGGTCCTGGCTCAGTGCGTTCATCCCGTTGGTGGTCAGTGGCATCATCGTCATGGAGATCCCAAACATCCGGACGGCGTAGAGTACCGTGATGTAGATGGATGGTGTGGTCGCGGTCACGAAGGCGTACGGGACGGTAGCAACGGCCAGCGTGAACAGCCCCATCTGGGCGAGGCGCTTAGCCCCGATACGGTCAAAGATGGTCCCGGTAATTGGGCTCATCACGGCCATCATCAACGCCCCAGGCAGTAAGGTCAACCCGGATTCAAGCGCCGACTTGCCGTGAATAATTTGCAGGTACAGCGGGATAACCATTTCGGCCCCCACCATGGCCATGTTCGCAATCGAAGCCAGCACGGTAGATAGGGTGAAAATGTGGGACTTGAAGACGCGTAGCTCCAGGAACGGTACGTCCATGTGTAGCTGCCGGTAGGCAAAGAGGGCGATGACGAGGATGCCAACCAGGATACTTCCGTAAACGAACGGTGAACCCCAGCCCTTGTCACCAACTTCCGAGAAGCCGTACAGCAGCGCGCCAAAACCGATGGTCGATTCGATTAGCGACAGCACGTCGAGGTGTGGGTTGCGTTGTGGTAATACGTCGCGCATGAAGAAAAAGGCTGCAATAATAACGGCAATGGTGATAGGAATTAACATACCGAAGAGCGTCCGCCAGCCAAAGTTGTCAATGACAAACCCGGACAGCGTCGGGCCAATGGCTGGTGCCACCCCGATGGCGATTCCGGCGACCCCCATGGCCGCCCCACGTTTGTTGGGCGGGAAGATCGTCAGCATGATGTTTTGTAGCAGCGGCATCGTGATTCCGACCCCGACGGCCTGAATGAGCCGGCCCGCCAATAAGAAGGCAAAGCTCGGGGCGGTGAAGGCCACGATGGTTCCTAAGAGGAATGTACTCATGGCAATCAGGTAGAGGCGCTGTGTAGGCACCTTTGAAGTTAAGTAGGCGGTCACGGGAATCATGATCCCGTTAACCATCATGAAACCAGTGGTCAGCCACTGCACGGTGGCAGTGGAAATACTGAAGGCCTTCATCAAAGTCGGGAAGGCCGTACTGAGAATGGTTTGGTTTAAAACGGTGGTGAAGACGCCGACAATCAGCGTGGCCACCAGGAGGGCGACGTTGATTTTGCGTCCGTTGTTATCGGTAATACTGTTCATTACGCTTCCCCAGCTTTTGATTTATTTTGCGACACGTTTATCATATTGTGTTACAATTACGATATTAAATGTTACAACTTGATTTTCAGAAAGTCAATGAACGGAGTCACGTAAATGGAGCAAATGGCAAACTTTGTTAAGAAAATGCGGTCCTTTGATTTTTCAATGGGTATCGGGGAAACCTGTCGGGTCAGTGGGGTAACGCCGGCTCAGATTCGGTATTGGGAACGTAAGGGCTATATCCGTTCCATTCGTCACGGCGAGGGCCAGAATAAACGTTACCCATACGGCAGCGTAGCCGCCATCGTGTATATTAAAACCAAGATGGATGAGGGCTTCACGTTGGCGCATGCCGCCGCTGAGGCCCAACGCCATTTTGACGACATGGAGGTGCTGAAGCGGATGTTGTACCGGGGTGAGATGAGCGTGGAGCAGCATGGTGATCACGCCGATGTCTGGTTAGGACATCTTGAGAATGATCCGCAGCACGACGTAGTGGCCCGGGTTGACGACGAGCACGTGGCGTTACGGTTAGCACCCCACGCAGAGGAGAATTTGTAATGCGGCCAGCAATTAAATGGAACAAACGGGTCCAATGGCGTGTCACGATGCGCGCAGATACCCGGCAACGGACGCCGCAGGAGCAGTTACGGGCGGCCATCATGGCAGATCCGCAAAACGCTGCGTATACGGCAGCGGGAATTGCCCCGCTGTACGTTGCCCACCCTGAGGCCCGCATCTTACTGATCAGCCAGGCACCGGGACGGCAGGCTCAGGATACCCGCCTGTTTTTCAATGATCCCAGCGGTGACCGTTTGCGGACCTGGATGGACGTCACCCGAGACCAGTTCTATGATCCGCATAACTTTGCGGTGTTACCACTGGACTTTTACTTTCCCGGTAAGGGTCAGGGTGGCGATCTGCCGCCCCGTAAAGGGTTTGCGGATAAGTGGTTGCCACAGCTGATGGCGCAGCTGCCCGCCGTGCAGTTAACGGTGCTGATCGGTAGTTATGCGCAACAGTGGTACCTCGGGCAACGGGCTCAGCGCACGTTGACGGCGACGGTCGCGCATTACGCCGACTACTTGCCGGATGTTTTGCCTATTGTGCACCCGTCACCGCGGAACCAGGCCTGGGTTAAGCACCACCCATGGTTCAGCACGCAGGTGTTGCCAGAGTTACGTAACCGGGTCCACATGGTGATCGATTAGATTAAGTGCGCCACAATTAAGAACAAAATGTCGATTATCCCGTAAAAGGTGACGTTGTTAGCGTTCCCACTGGTACGGGCATTTGTGTGGACTGCGCGATACCCTTATAATGACAAAATAAAGAGCAGGCTAGATGTACCGGCTGGCGACGGTTGACCGGATACGCGACGAGGGGGTGCTCATGGTGGCCCGAATGATTCGGTATTATGATCACTTCACGGATGATTTCGTGACCAGCGCCCACCAACAGGAACGTGTGACGGCGGACTACCAGTGGGAACACCCCAGTAAATGGTGGCAGGTCCGCCGACGGGTAGTCACCGCGGCGGCCCGGCTGTTCGGGGCCGTGTTGACCCACGGTATGTGGCACGTTCGGTGGGTCAACCGGGGAGCGTTGCGTCAGGCGGGGCCGGAAGGCTACTTCCTGTACGCCAACCACACCCAGCCGGTCGGGGACCCGTTCCTCGCGCTGTTGGCGGGCCGCCCGCGCGGTTTTGCGGCCATTGTGAGTGCCGCTAACCTGGGCATCCCGGTGTTGGGGCACATCCTGCCGTGGGCCGGGGCGTTACCGCTACCCGATGATTTACATGGATTGGCGCGGTTTAACCACGCCGTGGGGTAAGCAGTGCAAGCAGGACGGTACGTGACGATTTTTCCGGAGGCCCATGTGTGGCCCTACTATACGGGCATCCGGCCGTTTGGTGAGGCCGCGTTTCACTACCCGGTGGCCACCGGGAAGCCGGTGTACACCATGACCGTGACCTATCAACGTCGGCGCTGGAGCCGACGTCCGCGGATCACCGTGTTTGTGGATGGTCCCCTGCGGCCGGATGCGACCCTGACTCGTAAGGCGCAACAAGCGCAGTTGGCGGAGTTAGTCACGCAACAAATGCGGCAGCGGAGTGCTGCTAGTACCTATAGTTACATCACTTACCAAAGGAGGAGTTAGCATGGATGTCCTATATTGCGGTGATGCCAAAATGGCGGATGGCCTACTAATTTCGGTGTTATCACTATTGCACAACGTGCGGGAACCGTTGCACGTGCACGTTTTAACGGCCCATATTACCGTGGGCACCAAGGAGTACCAGCCCTTGAGTGATGACACGGTCGCGGTGGTGCGACGCCAAATGCGGCGAGTCAACTCCGCCAATACAGTCACTAAGCATGATGTGACGGCGCTGTTTAACATGGAACCGCCACTAGCGAACATGGATACCATCTTTACACCAAATTGTATGTTGCGCCTCTTTGTAGACCAGGTGCCAGACATGCCGGACCGTCTGTTGTACTTAGATACCGACGTGGTTTGTCGGCGTGATTGCGGTGAATTTTACCACCAGGATATGGCCGGTATCGAACTGGCTGGCGTATTGGATTACTACGGCCGGTGGTTTTTCCACAATCATGGTTTGCGGTTTGACTACCTGAATTCTGGGGTGTTGTTACTGAACCTCAAAGAAATTCGCCGGACGGGGCTGTTTGAACGGGCGCGGCGGCTATGCGTCACCACGCAAATGTTCATGCCGGACCAGTCGGCTTTGAACCGTTTGGTCACAGCTGCCCGCATCATGCCGCGGCGGTTCAACGACCAACGGCGGTTGCACGCCGACACGGTCTTCCAGCACTTCACCACGAGTTTTCGGCTCTGGCCGTGGGTGCACACCCTGACGGTCAAGCCGTGGCAGGTAACGGCTGTTCACGACCAGTTGAAGTTGCATGAATATGACGACTTGCTGGACGAATACGACCGTTTGGAACCCCAATTAAAGGATAAAAATTAATGACAACCACAATTCCGTTATTCTTCGCTGTTGATGACCGCTACGCACCGTACCTGGCGGTCACGTTGACCTCGATCATCCAAAACAGTGACCCGCAACAACAGTATGAAGCCATTATTTTGCATGACCACCTATCCACACCGCATCAGCAGCGGTTGGCAGCGTTGGCGACGGACAACGTCCACGTGCGCATCGTCCAGATGAGCGCCGCCTTTGCCCAGCGAATGGCTAATGACCACTCCCAATTGCGGTGCGATTACCACACGCTGACCATTTTTTTCCGGCTGTTCATTGCCGACATGTTTCCGGAATACCACAAGGGTATCTATCTGGACGCCGACCTCGTGGTCACGACCGACGTGGCGCGTTTATACCGGTTGGATCTCCAGGGTAACTACCTCGGGGGTTGTATGGACACCTACTTAGCCGACTCGCCCGTGACCGTCGCGTACGTCGAGGACGCGGTCGGCGTGCCGATGCAAAGTTACATCAATTCCGGGGTGTTGTTGATGGACCTGGACGCTCTGCGTGCCTGCAATCTAGGCGACCGGTTCCTGGCGTTACTGCAACAGTACGACTTTGACACGATTGCACCCGACCAGGATTACATCAACGCAATGGTGCACGACCACATCTTGCGGTTGGACCAGACCTGGAACACGATGCCGACCCTCCCGACCATGAACCAGGACCTGGCGCGGCCCCACGTAATTCACTTCAACTTGTTTGCCAAGCCGTGGCACTATGACCACGTGATGTACGCTGATTTCTTCTGGCAGTACGTCCCAGACTCTGGTTATGCGGATGAAGTGGCCCTGGCCAAGCGCAACTACACCCAGGACGATGTCGCCACGGATGATGCCAATGCGGAGGCCTTGGTGGATAAAGCCACTGTCTTAGTGGCCAGTCCGGACAACTTTAAGCGGACGGCGGCGCGCGGCGTCCAGGTACGCCTATGATTATTGGTGGAAACAAAGAGGCGGTAATCGCCAACATCCAGCGGCGCGTCAAGGCGGGGGAGTTTAACGCTAAAGTCGAGGTGGGCGATCCCCAGATGACCACGGCGGCACAGGTGGCGATTGCTGAACGCGCAATTGCACGGCACGACCGCTTGGACTACCGGTTGAATAACTTGGTGGCTCGTGGCGCAATGAACGTGGCGGCGCGGATTGTTAACCGGCACACGCACTACACGGGGATGGACCACTTACGGCGTTTACGTGGTGGGGCCATCATTACCAGCAACCACTTTAACCCCCTCGAAAATTTGGTCGAGCGACGGCTGGTACAAAAGGCACTCCACCGACGGATGTTCATCGTGAGCCAGGCCACGAACCTGGATTTTCCGGGCGCGTTGGGATTCCTGATGAACTACGCGGATACCATCCCCATTAGCCCCAGTACCCAGTACATGGCGCGAATCTTTCCGGACACCTTGGGTCGGGTCATGGCCGCAGGGCAACTGGTGTTGATGTATTCTGAGCAGGAAATGTGGTTTAATTACCGCAAGCCGCGTCCGGTAAAGCGGGGGGCGTATTATTATGCCGCCCGGTTAGGGGTCCCAATTGTGTCCTGCTTCGTCGAGATTCAGGATGTGGGGCGTCCCGATAACGATGAGTTCAACCAGGTGCGGTATGTGGAGCACGTATTGCCGCTGATTTATCCCGACCCGGCATTAAGTGTGCGCATGAACAGCGAGCAGATGATGCAGCAGGATTACCAGCAGAAGGTGGCGGCGTACGAGCAAGCGTACGGGCGGCCCCTCACGTACGACTTCAGCCCGGATGATATTGCGGGCTGGCGTCAGCCACAGCAGCAATCATAGTAGCAATAATATTCATATTCAGAGCGGGGCTATTTGGCCCCTACCAGGTGGTTATCCCTCAACGGGGTGACCACCTTTTTTCTTTGCAGCTGTACCGTTTTATTCACGATGTGTGGTCGGTGTGATTCCGGTATCTAGGTGTGACCCGTGGCGGGAGCTGCGACGCACACGCGCCAACACACCCACCGCCATTTTTGTTCAAACACGCAACAAATCTATAAATTTGATTATCATATTTAAAAGCATTATCCTATAGTTAAAAGGGTGTCGCCTGATTAGGGGTGTCCACCAAATTGAAAATTAAGGAGGAATTGCATGGTACCAATTGCGGTGAAAGTTGATGATGACAGCCTGGAGGTGCGTTATCCAGCGAAGGATCAAACGGACACCGAACCACCCATTGTCATCAAGTACAACCCGGAGCAGTCAATTGGCGCTAACTTGGAGAACCTCCGGATTAAGATGGCCGGAATCCACTTTGACGTCATTATTATTGATAACCCACTCAGTTACACGTTTTCCGATACGGTGGTCGGCCTGAACCACCAGCGTATTGATATTGGCTTGGCCCTGACCAACATGTTCAACGTGCCCGTGGTGGCCCGGCCTACGGTAAAGCAGCGGGGCCTGGAGACCGCGGTAGCCGACAAAACGACTTACGCCAGCTGGCACCTGGACTACTACGGTGAGTATACCGGTAAGCGTAACTATGGCCAGGAAGCGATGCTGACGGTTGGGAACGGTTATTACGGCCTGCGCGGGGCCTACGTGGAAGCTACGGCCGATGCGGATAATTACCCCGGGTTTTACGTTGCGGGGGTCTATAACCAGAATACGACCAACATTAACGGGCGGGACGTGGTCAACGAAGACCTAGTCAACCTGCCTAACGTGCAATACTTGTCACTGGGAGTGGATCACGGCAACCCGTTCCAAATTCGGCGGGCCGATATTCGTGATATTTATCGGAGCCTTAATTTACGGACGGGTCAGTTGCAAACGACTATGCTGATCAGCCTCGCGACGGGGCACCAGCTGGTGGTGACGACGACCAAAGTTGCGGATATGCGTCATTACCACCGGCTCGCCATTCGTTACGCGGTGACCCCACTTAATTTTGATGGTTCATTGCAGGTCTACGCGGCCATTGATGGCAACGTGCAGAACCGCAACGTGGACCGTTATAACCAGTTTGATCAACGCCACGTGGCGGTGGATGCCACCACGACGGACCACAACAACGCGGTACTCACGGGCCACACCCGTCACTCTCAGGTGCATTTTGCTATTGGTAGTCAAATTACCAGTCCTGACCGCGACCTCACGGCGGCGGTCCGCGGCACGCAGACCTCGACGGCGGTGCGGCAGACCGTTAACCTGACGGTGCATGCCGGACAGACATACACGATCGATAAATTGGTGGCTGTGGTTACCGACCATGATGGTGAGGAGACTGACACAGCGTTAACGGACCGCGTTAATGCCGAGTTACAGGCTGGCAGCTTTGATAACACGGCTGCGATGACCCAAGACTTCTTTGCCGACACCTGGCGGCGGGCCGACGTGGTCGTGACCGGCGACATTACCAGCCAGAAGTTGTTGCGGGTCAACGTGTTCCACCTGCTAGTTGCCGGCGCCGCCCTGGGTGCTGGACACCTTGACGCCTCGACCGGGGCGCGGGGACTACACGGTGAAGCTTACCGTGGCCACGTGTTCTGGGACGAAATGTTCTGCTTCCCGTTCTACGCGGAGCACTACCCGGCAATTGCTCGGGCGATGATCATGTACCGGTATCGGCGGCTGGATGCAGCCCGGCAGTACGCCGAGTCGGTCGGCCAGCACGGCGCGATGTTTCCGTGGCAGTCGGCGATGTATGGGGATGAGCAGGCGCAGTCCGTGCACCTCAACCCGCTGACGAACCAGTGGGATCCCGACAATAGTCGCCGGCAACGGCACGTATCACTGTCCGTGGCCTATGACGTGTGGTTGTATGACCACTTGACGGGTGATCACGACGTCATGCACCGGTACGGTTTGGAAATTATGTTGTCGGTTGCGCGCTTCTGGTTAGGCATGGCCACGCGCGACGAGGCCACGGGCCGGTACGACATCAACGGTGTCATGGGCCCCGACGAATTTCACGAGCAGTATCCGAACAGTAAGCTGGGTGGCCTAAGCAACAACGCGTACACCAACATGATGGTGGCGTGGTTATTCCAGACGTTAACGCAGCTGACCAAACAGCTGCCAGCAAAGGTGGTCCAGCAGGCCGCGGCCAAAGCCGGTTGGCGGGACCAGGATACAGCCCGGTTAACCGATATTGCCGCCCACCTAAACCTGGACATTAATGACGACGGTATTATCGGCCAATTCCAGGGCTACTTTGACCTGCCGCGCTTGGACTTTGACCAGTACCGCAAGCAGTATGGCGATATTGCACGATTGGACCGGATCCTCAAGTCTGAAGGTAAGACGCCCGACGCGTACCAGGTCGCCAAGCAGGCCGACGCGTTGATGGCGTACTACGTCTTGAACCACGATGACGTGGAGCACCTCATTCAGGGGCTGGGTTACCACTTACCCGTGGGCTACTTCACGCACAATTTGCAGTACTACCTTAACCGGACGACGCACGGGTCGACTTTGTCGCGCATTGTGTACGCGGCCTTGAACGAGCAGGATGGCAATTATGACCAGTCCTGGCAGCTGTTCCGGCAGGCATTGTTCTCCGATTACTACGATATTCAGGGTGGGACGACCGCCGAGGGCATCCATCTCGGTGTGATGGGCGCCACCATCAACGTGGTTACCAGTACGTATGGCGGCGTCAACGTTCTCGGTCCGCAGGTGACGGTGAACCCGCACTTGCCCCAGCGGTGGCGTGAACTCCGCTTTGCGCTGGATGTCCGCGGGGTCCGGCTCGCGTTCCGCATCACCCACCACCTCGTACACGTGCGCGCCGACCGGGCAACGACCATTCAGGTGTGCGGTCAGGACGTGTCGTTAACGGCGGCTGTGGTTCAAACGATTGACTATTAAGTAAAGGAGTGTTGTGATAATGACCAACTTTAATGATATTCAAGGGTTTGTCTTTGATCTGGATGGAGTGATCACCGATACGGCGCGGCTCCACTCGCAGGCTTGGCGGCACATTGCCGAGCAGGTCGGCACCCCGTGGTCGCAAAAGTTGCAGGATAGCCTGAAGGGCATCAGCCGGATGGAATCACTCGAGCTGATTCTGCAGGCGGGCAACCGTGAACATGATTTCACCGACGCTCAGAAACAGGAGCTAGCGACTGCCAAGAACAAGGAATACTTGCGGCTGGTCGAACAGTTGACGCCGGCGGACATTCTGCCGGGTGTCAGCGACTTTCTGCGGGACCTGTATAACCATGAGTACCGGATGGCGATTGCCTCGGCGTCCAAGAACGCGCCAACCGTCCTGGAGCACCTGGGCATTGCCCGGTACTTCCACAACGTGGTGGACCCGAGTACGCTTAAGCACGGTAAGCCTGATCCCGAGATCTTTACCAAAGCCGCGGCATTGATCAACCTCGATCCGCAAGTATGCATCGGGGTTGAGGATGCGGCCGCTGGCGTGGCGGGCATTAACGCTGCCGGGGAGACCTCGATTGGGATCGGTGATCCGCAGGTACTGTCTGCTGCTGACATCAACTTTACGAGCACGGAGCAACTGTCACTGGCCAACATCCGTCACGCGATGCGCCAGCCCGTTGCCAGCTATTAGCGAACGGTCTACGCTTAATTTGGCGTTTGCATACGTGATTACAACGGTTACCGGCCACTTTCATGGTGGCCGGTAACCGTTTTTTAATTCGGATTAATGCATAATGCTAGCCGTGAAACGGACACTTATGGGTGCATCTATGGTGAGTACTGGTTATTCTTATGCAGGTTGGTTCCAATTAGGGTGTCCAAGTAGTATGCTGGTTGGGTCTTATTAAATTTATCGAATCATTCGTATCGGTAGTGGTTTGTTAGCGCTGGCTAGCGGAATATTAATCAGTGTGCTGTGAGCACATGCGGATCGAGGTTTAGTAATGATCAGGTTTTGGGGGCAAGCAAAGTTTACGGCTAGCGACGGCAAGTTGGCGGGCTACGAGCTTTTTTTACGCGAGCGGAGTCAACGTGACGGGGAGTGGTACCTCCCGTCTGATTTTGGGCAGTTTAAGGTAAGTGCGTTGGATGACCTGCTGGGGGCAACTTTTGCCGGCATGCCGTCCGACTTATTGTTAGTGTCGTTGAACCTGGATGAAGAACAATTTGCTGACCCCGAATACTACACGCAGCTCGGTGTCTGTCAGCGCAAAGGTGGTCCGCGGTTGATCGTCGAGTTGACGGAACGGCTGGGCACGGGTGCTAACACGGTGACACATTAAGCGTTAGTTGATGCGGCTAAGGCGTACCAAGAGCTCGGTATCCAGGTATGTATCGACGATGTGGGTACGGGTGCCAACCTACCGGAGTTAGTGGATGCCCTCGACCCTTACGTGGATGAGTATAAGTACGCACTGCAAAACGTGCGTGGGACACTGACCCTTGAAGAAGTTCGTGCACAGGTGGCCTACTGGGTGGGACGCGCGCAGCAGGCCGGCCACTTCTTTGCCTTAGAGGGCATTGAAACACCAGCCGATTTGCCGCTGGTGCGGGAGTTTCAGCCCCAAATCGTGCAAGGCTATTACTTTGGTCGGCCGCACCCGCTAACCATTGCGGCGGATTTTGACCTGTAGTCCCGCCGGCTGGTTGTTTAATTATCCAATTAATATGAAAATAGTAGCCCGTTGATGTTTGTCCCGCGTCGCCATTCTTGGTGGTCAGGGTGATGAGCGCGGCGGGCTTTTTAGTGCCCGCCAGAGGGATAATTAGCATACCAGGCGTGACCATAGTGCTTTGAGCGCAACGTCAGGCACTTTTTTGTTAGTGACCAGACGTGACGTGGCGGTCCTGGCAGGGCGGGTGTTTGTCGTTTTGGCTCAAATTACGGGCCACCGTGCTTGCGTGCCAAGGCCGCTAGTCACATTAAGGACTGTGATCAACCCCAACGCCCGGCCACCGTGCACGCGCACAGGCACGTTATTATTCAGCGGGGCCGCCCCGGTTGGGGTAAAATGAGGGAGAATTGGTATGCGCGGGCGGTACTATTCTTACCGACCGGGTGGAGCCTACTTTGTGAATGGGAGGATACGCATGTACCGCTACTTTATCCAACCACAGTTGAATAAAATCAATCACACCCTGATTGGTTATGAACTGTTGATGAAGCAGTATACAAGCGATGGCTGGCGGCCGCCGCACTCGTTTGCGTCCATTCCGCCGCATACGATTGCGTCCGTGCTGGTCGCAACTACGTCTAAGTTAGCCCTGAAAATTGGGTCGGTCTCGGTGAACCTCAACCGCACCCAGCTGCTGAATGAGGAAATCAACCATTCATTGATGCGGGCACAAAACTACCTGCGGCCCCTCCGACTCAACATCGAGTTAACGGAGGAACTGGCAGACGCACCAATTACGATTGCGCAGATGCGGCCCATGCTGACGGCGTACGTGAACCGGGGCATGCAGATCTGCCTCGACGACGTGGGTAGCGGCGAGAACCAGCTGGACCACGTGTTGCAGCTGGTGCCGTACGCGAGTGAGATCAAGTTTGCCCTGCAGAACTTTAATGTGGGGTTGGATGACCCCAAGATGCGCGCGCAGGTCAAGTTTTGGCGCGACTTTGCCTACCAGCGTGGATTGCGATTTATCCTCGAGGGCGTAGAGAATGCTCACGATGATGCACTCGTCGACGCGCTGCGGGTCACGTTGCGGCAGGGCTATTTCTATGGCAAGCCCAAGTTGCTCAAACTAGACGTGAGTGATCCGGATCAATAAAACAATTAACGCAAGATTAGTTACTGGAGGAAGAGGCTATGAAGATTGTGGTAGTGGGGTGTACCCACGCCGGGGTGGCGGCGGCGAAGGCCGTGCGCCATGATCATCCGGAGGCGGAGGTCGTCGTGTACGAGCGGGATGACAACGTGTCATTTCTGTCCTGCGGGGTCGCACTGTACCTAGGTGGCGAAGTTAAGAACCTGGACGAGATGTTTTATGAAAATCCGGCCCATTTGCGGACTGAGGGCATCGACGTACGCGACAAGCATGATGTGCTTCGCATCGATAGCGACAAGCATACGTTAACGATCCAAAATCTGCGGACCACCGAGGTGTTCACCGATACCTACGACAAGCTGATTATGACGACGGGGTCCAACGTGGTCGTGCCGCCGGTGATGGGCGTTGATGACACCCGGGTGTTGATGTGCAAAGACGCACGGCAGGCCCAGGCCATCTTTGATTCCGCCCAAAATCACCACCACGTCTACATCGTTGGTGGTGGGTACGTCGGGGTGGAGTTGGCCGAGGCCTACGCAAATACCGACCACGCGGTCACGCTGTTACAGGCACACAACCAGCTATTGAACCGCTACATTGACGAGGAGTTATCAGCGCAGGTGGAGCGGAACTTGCAGGAACACGGGGTAGACCTACAGCTGAACACCCGTGTGGACAGCTTTGAATCCGATGATGACCACGACCAGGTGCTTATTCACACCAATGGGGCTGACTTTCACGCCGGGTTGGTTATCGTGTGCGCCGGCTTCGTGCCGAACACTGAGTTGCTGCGGGGACAGGTCAAACTGGATGCACGTGGGGCCATCATCACCAACGACTGGCTGGAAACGTCGAATCCCGATATCCTGGCAGCGGGGGATACGTGTGCCGTGCGCTTTAATCCCACCGGCAAGTTAGACTACATTCCGTTGGCGACCAACGCTGAACGGCAGGGGCGCATCGCCGGACGTAATGCGTTTGGACACGTGCAAAAATATCCCGGGACGCAGGGCACCACGGCGTTGCGGCTGTTTAGCGAAACGCTGGCAACCACGGGCTTAACGAGCCACGCGGCCGCGGCGGCGGGAGTGCACGCCGCATCCGTCATCTACCGGGACAACTACCGTCCCGTATTTATGCAGCCGAACGCACAAATCACCATTAAGTTGGTGTACAACGTCGACGACCATCGTGTGCTCGGGGCACAATTACTCTGTGCTCATGACATTAGTCAGACGGCCAACACCGTGTCGTTAGCCATTCAGAACGGCAATACAATTGAGGACTTGGCATACGTGGATACGCTGTTTAATCCCCACTATGACCAACCAGTCAATTATTTGAATCAGGTGGCGTTGCTCGCAGTCGCACAAACGAATGCGTAAGTGACGCGCCATAAAAAAAGTCACCGCGACTAACGGTGACTTTTTTATTGCGTGGTTGACCATTGGGGCCAAATCAAATTAGCCCAAAATGGCTCAGGCCTTGGGAAATTCCGTGGTTCATGTTGGTCGAGGTGACGTATTCGGCCAGGGCTTTGTCCTGGTCGTTGCCGTTACCCATGACGACGGGGTGGTCGACCATTGACAGCATCTCCAGGTCGTTTAGTTGGTCGCCGAACGCGTAGGTGGGTAACCCCTGCAGCCCCGTTTCGTCGAGGAAGTGGTTGATTCCGGTTTGCTTGGAGACCCCGGTCAGCATGGTATCGAGGCCGCGCGGGTTATTGCGAACGAGGCTGAGTTGGCCGGCGAAGTGCTGCTGGTACAGCCGTTCCTTGTCAAAGTTGAACACAAACATGAAGTTGACCTGGTGGTGTTGGTACCAGGTGGGGTCGACGTGCGCGTCCAGGTGCAGTAGCTGGTAATTTTCACGGGTGGCGGCATTGGCACCACTTAGGGCAAAGCCAGTGTTGTTGTACCAGCCGACCAGGTCGCCCTGCTCCCGGACGAAGGCGTTAAACTGTTCGATCAGCGGGACGGGGATGGTTTCCACGTGGAGCTTTCGGCCCTCGTACTGCACGTAACTACCATTGGCGCTGACGATGGAGTCGATCCCAGTTTGGTCCAAAACGTATTGGACTTCAAAGATGTTGCGGCCGGTGGCCACCACTGGTAATACGTTGTTAGCGCGGAGTCGGGCGATGGCCTTAATGGTGTCGTCCGCTAAGCTCTTGTCGTCTTGTAATAAGGTGCCGTCTAAATCAAAGAATACTACCGCTTGGTACAAATAGGTTCCTCCTTTGTACATATATATCAATTAGCTTATTTACATTATAAGGGACAATCATACTAACAGCAAAGTATGGTCGCTGGTGGGGACCGCTGATACCGGCGCGGATTAAGCGCGTTAAGGTTGATATCGCGGCCAATCTTCTGCATAATTGGGACGTAACGAGTAGCAAGTAGGAGGAACAGTTGGTGCCCGTTAATATGTTAGTTTGCGGGTGCCCGTTCCTGAACGTAGTGGCCAAAGAGAGAACGGAGAAGTGATTATGGCAGAAGAACGGACGTTAATTTTAGTGAAACCCGACGGTGTTGCGGCGGGTCACATTGGCGAAGTGATCACGCGTCTGGAACGGCGGCAGTACACAATCACCGCGCTGAAGGTCATTCAAGCCACACCGGAATTGTTGGCCCAGCACTATGCCGCCCACGTGGGCAAGCCGTACTACCCGGCGATGGAGGAGTACATGATGGAAAAGCCGTTGGTGGCCATTATTGCGAGCGGCAATAACATCGTGGCCCAGTTCCGCCGGATGGCTGGGAACACCAAGCCGGATGAAGCCCCGCTAGGCACCATCCGCGGCGACTTTGGTCGTAACTGGGGCGAGGGCCCGATTCGCAACGTGGTCCACAGCTCGGACAGCGTTGAGAGTGCGGATCGCGAAATGCGGATCTGGTTTCCAGAATTATTCTAAACAATAGGATTATTGACGGTTAATTGGGGTGATAGTGATGCCAAAGAAGCCGGTTTATCGTGATGTGGATGACTACATCGGGCACCAGGTGCCTGCCGCTCAGCCACTATTGGCGCGGTTGCGGCGCACGATTCACGAGGTGGTGCCGGACGTGACGGAGTCGTTGAAGTGGGGGCAACCCTTCTTCACAACGGCCACCCAACGTGCCAGCATTGCGGCTTATTCCGGGCACGTAAGCTTGCTCCTCAGTCAGGACGTGCCAGCGGCGTTAGTTAAGGACATTAAGGCTGCTGGTTATACGGCCGGGCAGAAGCGGTTGAACGTTAAGTTTGATCAGGAAGTGCCGGCCGAATTGGTCATCAAGTTATTGATGATGGAATTTAAGGATTAACGTGTCAACAAAGGTGGTATGGGCCATGACGAAGGGACGCTTAGAGGCTTTCAGCGACGGCATGTTTTCAATCATCATTACCATTATGGTACTGGAATTGGCGGTGCCGGCTGGGAGCCAATGGTCTGACCTATTTACGTCGCAACACCTGACCGCGCTGGTGGCGTACCTGATCAGCTACGTACTGGTCACCAGCTTTTGGGTCAGTCACCACAATATTGTGGTGCATATGCGGACGGTGACGCCCATCGATTTGTGGCACAACGCGTTGGTGTTACTACCGATCTCGTTATTGCCACTGATGACGGAGTGGTTTGACCGCTACCCGATGGCGGCCGCTCCGAGTGTGGCGTACGCGATTTTGTATATCGTCACGGTGATGGCATTGTACACGTTGGCCGCCCGGGTGGCACGTCAGATGCGACCCGGTTACCAGCGGGACGACTTTGTGCGCGTTAACCGCCACCGGCTTGTGTTCATGGCCGCCGGCGTGGTGGACATTGGATTAGCGAATTTTTGGCCGCCAATCACGTGGGTGATGGTGGCATTGATTTCGGGCTCGTGGATTACGATGTTGCTCGTGCGGGCGACGCGTAACACTAGCCATAAGGAGGACCAATCATGAAAGTATTTGTCATTGGTGCAACTGGTCGTGTGGGCCAGGATCTGATTACCGCGTTGACCCAAGCGGGTCACACGGTCACCGCTGGGGTGCACACTCCCAGCAAGTTCAAGCAGGGCGATTTGGCGACCCCGGTGGCGTTTGATTTGACCGCGGCTCCCGCCACGATGGCGACCATCCTTACTGGGTACGATGCCGTCTACTTTGTGGCGGGTTCACGTGGGCGTGACTTGCTTCAAGTGGAAGAGTTTGGGGCGATCAAGTCGATGCAGGCGGCTGAGCAAGCTGGCGTCAAGCGGTACGTCATGCTCAGTTCCTTGTTTGCTACGCAGCCAGAGAAGTGGGCGGGCATTACGTCGTTAGCCTCGTTGGCAGATTATAACGTGGCCAAGTTTGTCGCTGATAACTGGTTGATGCGGAACACCCAGCTGGACTACACGATCATCCAGCCGGGTACGTTGACCGAAACGCCGGCAACGGGTCGGGTGACATTGGGCGTGACGGATGGCGGCCAGAACGCCATTCCGGACGTGGCAGCCGTACTAGCAGCCGTGTTGGAGCAACACAACACCTTTGGCCAGGTGATCACCATGCACGCGGGTGACACACCGGTGGCAGAGGCGGTAGCCAACTGGTCGCAGGCGACGAAGTAAATGAACAACAATCGCCCACTCGTGACGGCGCGCACCGGGAAGGTGGCACTGGCACGGGCGGGCGTTTTTAAAACCAGAGCGGAACCCCGCGGGTAAAAGCGATAGCGTAAGGTGCTCCGGCCGCAGGGCCCGGGTTTGGCCCTGGGGTTGGAGTGCGTTACGCGGTAGCTTTTGCGAGGTGTAGCTCGACGAAGAAAACCAGAGCGACGCGGGGCGCCCAAAAACCGGCGTGTAACGGACTCTGGTGATGAAGCGGGGTTTTGGCTTCATTGCCAGGGTTGGTTACACAGAGGTTTTTGCCCCGTGTAGCTTGACGAACCAGAGCGAAACCCCGTGGGTAAAAGTGATAGCGTAAGGTAGTCCAGCCGCAGGATCCGTTAAAACATATGGAGGCTTCCAATGACATACACCTTTGCACCGGCAGTTCTGTCCCAACTTTCCGATATCATGGCCACTGAACGTGCCGGTTTTACTCCCGCGGAGGCCGCCACGCCGCGTGCAATGGCAGCGCGCATTGCGGCTTATCCCGAAACGTTTATCGTTGCGCAGGACCCGGACGGTGCGGTTGCCGGCTACGTGGTCGGTCCTGCCAGTGCAACGCGGTATCTCACCGATGACCTGTATGCACACAGCGAGCCCAACCAGCCAGGGGAGGCATACCAGACCGTGTTAAGTTTGGCGGTCCGCCCGGAGAATCGCGGTCAGGGTCTCGGCAGCGCGTTACTGGCACACTTGGCCACGACTGCCCGGCAGCAAGGACGCGTGGCCATCACGCTTACCTGCCTACAACGCCTGGTGCCGTTTTATGTGCGCAACGGCTTTGTCAACGAGGGGGTGTCGGCGTCGAGCCATGCCGGCGAGGTCTGGTTCAACATGGTGCGGCCACTAAATTAGCGCCGCAAATTCAGCGGCCATGGGTGGCACGAGCTCCGCAAAGGGGTCGAGGGTCGCCGCCACCGTCGTCGCGTCGTTACTGGCAGGGACGGGAGTCGCAATGTTCGTGGCCAGTTGGCGCATGCGCAGGCCGTTGATGACCAGGCGGATGGCGATGTCCGCTTGCATGGTGTGGTTACCGTAGATCAGGGTTGCGACGGGCTTACCCCGCCATTCCGCATAGACGGTGTCCAGCGCGTTTTTCAGGACGGCTGGGTAACCCCAGTTGTACTGGCCAAAGACGAGCACGAAGCCGGCGTACTGGTCGATGAGGTGGGCAAAATTACGCGTACTGGCGTGCGTGTAATGACCCTCTGCTGGGGGCTCAGCCTCGGGTAAAAAGGGCAGGTTGACCTGGGCCAAGTCGATAATGTCGGCTGCCACGTGCGCTGTGGCCAACTGTTGTTGCAACCACGCGGAGGCGGCGGGGGCAACGCGTCCCGGTCGGTTGGAGCCACTGATAATAGCAATTTTTTTAGTCACGAACATTTACCTCCACTAACGTGGGATTGACTGTTTTTTGATATTGATTCACCTGAATACAAATTGTAGTATATACCGTGTAAACGGTTTGTCAATATTTATTCACGTGCATTAAAATGGAGGGGTATCCTTGATCGATGACATTTTGGACTATTTGAACCAATTTATTGCGCGCGATGGCACCGACGACCTGGAACGGCGGTGGGTCGCGCAGCAAACACATAACGCGGCGGTACAAGCGCTGTTACCGCACTTACGGACACGTGATATTCGTATCGTGGCGGCGGTCGGCCAGCACCAACCGCTACCGCAAAAAAAGTTGCCGATGCTAGTGGGGACGTCGCAAGCCACGGCGAGTCGGGCAGTTTCACGGTTAGCTGACAACGAGCTGTTGATTCGTGAACGCATGCCCGATAATGCCAAGGAGTGGCAATTGCGTCTCACCACCAACGGGGCGGAGTTGGCGCGTTTGAAAGGCTTGCTGGACGAGCGGTTGCACCAGGCGGCTTTACAAGTGGCGAGCCATTACACGCCGGCCGAACTAACCCGTTTTAACCAGTTGCTGGGGGAACTTCTGCAACTGTCGAGTAAGACGTTTCAAGACATAGATTAAAATTTTTGAGGAGGACATTATGTCTGCATATTCAGTTGATATTACCCGGATCATTATCCGGTTGGCCATGGCCACGGTCGTTGCCGGAATTATCGGGTCCAACCGGGAGCACAATAGTCACCCGGCCGGGATCCGGACGCACATTTTGGTTTGTTTAGGGGCCTGCGTGATTGCCATGATCCAGCAGGAGATTGCTGCTCAAGCCATCAACTTTGCCCTGCACAACAAGGACATTTTTTCAGTCATCCGGGCCGACCCGGCACGGTTGGTTTGCCAGGTCGTTAGTGGGATCGGGTTCCTGGGTGCTGGGACCATCATCGTCACGCGGCATAACATTTCGGGTCTGACCACCGCGGCATCTCTGTGGGCCGTTGCGGGACTCGGGATTGCCATCGGGATGGGTTACTACACGATCGCGGTGATTAGTGCTGTCTTTGTGATTGTTGTCCTGGCCTTCCTCAAGCGCGCGTTCCGCATTACCCCGCCCATTCGGCGGCTGGAAGTGAAGTATGTCAATAAGGCCGAGACGCAGGAGTTCGTGAAGTCTTACTTTAGCGAGCACAAAGTCAACGTGCTGGCGACGGCGTTCAGCACCGAACGCACAAACGGTGAGGCGGTTTACAAGAACATCTACCGTATCGAGATTCCACGCAAAGCCAATTACGTGGACTTGATCGATGATATTTCTGCAAACGACAATATCCGCACGGTGCGCGTGGTGACCCGCTAACGTGGTATGTGCGTGGCGGCACCAATAGCGTAGACGGTCCAGTAGCGGTGTGTTACAATGGGCCCAATAAATGACGACCAGTGAACCTAGTAGTGGTCACGGATAACCTTCAGAAAGCCGGCGGGGGCTGCGAGCCGGTGCGACCGTGATGACGAATTACACTCACAATCAGTGTCCGTGGCGCAGACCATTATCACTGCAGAGAGGTACGGTGAAGACCGTACAAGCTGGGTGGTACCGCGGCATGTCCGTCCCGTAGCGTGAAGAGCGCTGCGGGACTTTTTTTGTCGGGAGTGCAACCCCCCGGTTAAAGGTACGCATGAGGTACTTGAGCTACAAGCCGGGGGTTCGGCCTTTGGTGCAAGTGGTATACGCGGTAGCTGTTGTGGGGAGAATCTCGTTGTGATAGAGCTCACTGCGCGGGGACTAGGGTACATGGTCGTCATCAGGTTAGGGAGGAAATAAGAGCATGGCAGATGCAGATAACATTATTGATGAGTTGGCTTGGCGCGGGGCGCTGAACCAGATGACTGATGAGCAGGGACTGCGTGAAATTACCGCGCACGAACACATCGGGGTTTATTGCGGCACCGACCCCACGGGGGATTCGCTCCACGTGGGCCACCTGATTCCGTTCATGATTCTGAAGCGGTTCCAGCAATTTGGACACCACCCCGTCATCGTTATTGGTGGCGGGACTGGCGCCATTGGGGACCCGTCCGGGCGTAACAGTGAGCGCGTACTGCAGACGATGGACGTGATCCACGAAAACGAAAAGAAATTGACCGCCCAGATGGTCAAACTGTTTGGAACGGAGAACTTCACCATCGTGAATAACTACGATTGGCTGAGCAAAATTTCCCTGCTCGACTTTCTGCGTGATTATGGCAAGCTATTCAGCGTCAACAACATGCTGAACAAAGAGGTGGTGGCCAGCCGGCTCGAAAGCGGCATTAGCTACACTGAGTTCACGTACCAAATTTTGCAGTCCGTGGACTTCCTGACTTTGTACCGTGATCACGGTGTGCACCTGCAAATTGGTGGTGCCGACCAGTGGGGAAACATTACGGCCGGGATCGACTTGATTCACCGGCTGGAAGGCCAGGATGCCAAGGCGTTTGGTCTGACCAACCCACTGATGCTCAAGAGTGACGGGACGAAGTTTGGTAAGTCGGCCGGCGGTGCCGTTTGGCTCGACCCGAAGAAGACGTCGCCATACGAGTTCTACCAGTTTTGGTTCAACCAGGATGACGCCGACGTGGAGAAGTTCCTCAAGTTCTTCACCTTCTTGTCCAAAGACGAAATTGCTGACCTAGTCCAGGCCACTAAGGACCACCCAGAAAAGCGGGCAGCCCAGCGGCGGTTGGCGGAAGAGGTCACGGAATTTGTCCACGGCCACGACGCCGTGGTTGAAGCCGAGAACATTTCCCGGGCACTATTCTCCGGTGACGTGGCAGACTTAACCGCTGACGAAATCGCGCAGGGCTTTGAGCACATGCCAAGTGCGACGGCACCAGCCACCCCCACCAACCTGGTGGAGTTCCTGGTCGACGTGACCCACATTGAAAAGTCGCGGCGCCAAGCACGTGAGGATATTAACAACGGGGCCATCTACGTCAATGGGGACCGCATCCAGGATGTGGACTTCACGGTGGATCCGGCTGCGCACTTTGATGGGCGGTTCGTCATCATCCGGCGGGGCAAGCGCAAATACTTCCTCGTCCACATTGGTGATTAGTGGACACAGTAATGTTACGTAACAAATAGGGGCAACACGCGACGGCGTGTGGCCCCTTTGCTTTGTCATCTTCGATTAGCGTTAATTCAAACCGGTGAGTGGTTGATTGGTACGGTTGCCGGTCACCGGTTACTCAGCAATGAGAACGGCGAATGGTATGGCCTTCAAGCTACGCCACTGCTCTAGTGCCTCGTGCTGATGGTTAATACTATAACGAGTGAGTGTGATGGATTTGTGGTGATTGGGCTAAGAAAACATTAAGCCGGTATGACGAAAACGGACCCAAAAGTGGGGAACAAGCGTTCAACCCGTAAGCGGTTACTTCCTTGAAATGTTGCAGATGGTAACGAATCGTAACGTGGATATTGCACGTTCGTAACAACCCTGTAATACTTTGAGCCTATACTTCATTACAGATTCTTAAAGAAGAAGAAGACATTAGGGACGGAGTGAACTGGTTTGAAGAAGTCAATTACAATTGCAACAATCGCTGCGGCGTTCCTGCTAGCAACTACTGCTTTTGGGGA
Organism: Lacticaseibacillus thailandensis DSM 22698 = JCM 13996; assembly: GCF_001436135.1. Lineage (NCBI taxonomy): Bacteria > Bacillati > Bacillota > Bacilli > Lactobacillales > Lactobacillaceae > Lacticaseibacillus > Lacticaseibacillus thailandensis. The sequence goes on along the minus strand of NZ_AYZK01000002.1, from coordinate 283,420 downwards.
AGCATCCAATGTTCATGCTGCGGATAGCGCCGATATTACCGCCAAGAAGTCCAGTAACGCCAAGCTGCTGGCTGAGTTACAGTCAGCACAGTCTAAAGTAGCTAGTTTAGACAACCAGGTGGCCAACAAGACCGTGGCCATCAAGGATGCCAACAACAAGATTACTGATACCACCAACGCAATCAAGAGTTACGACACCAAGATTGCGACCGCACAGAAGGAAGTCGCTGCACGTAAAGCGACGATGCGGGCCCAGTTGAAGTCACTGCAGAAGGAATCCGGCGACACCGTCACTGGTAACGTCTACGCCGACTTCATCCTGAACAGTGACAGCATTTCCGACTTGATCGACCGTGGTTTGACGGTGGGCAAGTTGAGCAAGGCTAACGCCGATGCTATGAACGACGTTAAGAATGCTGAAAGCAACCTGGCTAACCTGAAGCAGGAACAGCAGAACAAGAAGGCGACGTTGGAAGCAACCAAGGATAAGTTGGTTGCAGACCAGAAGAACCTGACGACCTTGAAGGACAGTGCCCAAAAGGCTGCCGACAGTTTGAACACCGAACTGAAGGATAACCAGTCCGCTTTGGCTAGTCTTGAAGCCGACGCGGCGAAGTCCGGGGCTAAGGCTACGGCGAAGGCCGTTGCTACCGCCGCTAAGGCCAGCGACTCCAAGGACAGCAAGGCAACGGCTACCGTTGCTAAGACTACTAGCAGTAGCAACAGCACCAGCAGCGATGCAACAACGGATACCAAGTCCAGCAGCAGCGCATCGAGCTCATCCAGTACCAGCACGGCCGCTACAACTTCATCCACGCCATCCGTTAGTGGTGGTAGCTTGATCAGCAACGCGGCTCGTTACCTAGGCACGCCATACGTCTGGGGCGGTTCCTCACCAGCAGGGTTTGACTGCTCCGGCTTGGTTCAGTACGCTGCCGCTGAGGCAGGTATCAGCCTGCCACGGACTTCGCAGGCACAGAGCACGGTTGGTACCTACGTCAGTGTATCTAACCTGCAGGCTGGCGACCTGGTATTCTGGGGTGGTGTTGGTTCTGCTTACCACGTGGGTATCTACGTTGGTAACGGGATGTTCATCCACGCACCTACTGAAGGCCAGTCGGTCAAGTACACGAGCATCAGTGCTTTCCGGCCAAGCTTTGGTCGTCGCATCTAGGCGGCAACAAATATTGTAATTGAGAATCTTCTTCAAACTATACGGCTATCGAGAGTTCACGGTAGTTGTCACGGCAAATAGCGTTGCGTAACCAATTGTCGGTTACACAACGCTATTTTTGCGTGTAGCGAACCCCGGGCGCCAGACCTGGTTGCGCGTGGTCAGGTCCCACAGAACTGCCGGTCAAGCGCCGCGGTGCCTGTGGTATGATTGTGTGTAACAGACGTGGAGGTACAGAAATAATGGCGACAACCAAACGCTTACTAGTTATCACAGGAGCAACGGGGACCGGTAAGACGTCCGTCCAGCACTATTTGCGGGCGCGGTACGGTATTGACCGCATCATTACGCACACCACGCGGCCACAACGGACCGGTGAGGTTGATGGGCGTGACTATTACTTTGAAGATGACGCGAGTTTTGGGCAGAACCATTTCATTGAACACGTGCACTACGCGGGGTATCAATACGGTTCTTCCTTTGAAGGCTTGGACCGTGCTTTTGCACAAGCCGATGTAGCCTCAATTGTGTTGGATACGGCGGGCGCGATTACGTACGTCCAGCGCGTCCGTAAGTACCGGGTGGAACCGATTTTCATGACGATTACGGACCCATCGGTGCTGGCAAGGCGGCTACAGCAACGTGGTGATGACGTGCAGATGATCAATCAGCGCATTGCAAGCGCGGAGTTTGAACGTGATTTGGCCTTGCCGCCAGAATTAGTAGGCAAGGCGCACGTGGTGGTGAACGATGATTGGGACCAGGCGCGGGCGGCAGTGGATGCGCTGTTGAACACGTGGGGAGTACACCCGCGTGCAGGCGAGGAGAATGTTACCGCTTCTTAAGCACTCAGGCATAGTTTGGGGACAAAATGAGGATAGAATAGAAGAGAGTGGAGCCGCGCGGGTAAAAGCGATAGTATAAGGCGCTTTACCCGAAAGGCCGGGTTTTGGCCTTTGGGGTGAAGTGACTTATACGGCAGCTTTTGCGGGGTGGAGCTCGTTTAAATCAAAGAGTGGCGTCCCGCGGGTAAAAGCGACCTGCCGGCTTACATTCCCCGCCACCGACCTTCATTAACGATAAAATCCAATGAATCAATCTTTCAACAAGGAGTACACAACATGGCATATCGGACTATTCCGTTATTATCACCAGCGGCAATTGTTTCCATTATTCTTTTGAGCAGTGCGTACAACGTGGTGAACACCATTAATCCGGTGAACCGGCCGAAGAGTTCGTCAGAACAGAGTAGCCTGCTGTCCAGCATTAGCGCCTCGAAGGCATCCTCAGCTGCGGCTAAGTCCGGCGGTTCCGCCTCCATTAGTAGCGCGAGTGCCACCCACCACAAAAAGTCTAAGCCGACAGATGACAGTTCTAGCGCCAGCAGTGCCGCCCAAAGTAGTGCCGCACCCGCAGATCAGAGTAGTAGTAGCGGTGCAGCGCAGAGCGCGGCTAGTGATACGAGTGAGCAGGGCCACACTAGTGAGTCTTCTGCTGCTAGCAGTAGCTCTTCGAGTGCGGCTTCTAGTTCCGCCGCGTCCAGTAGCGGGGCGGCCAGCGCGGCTGACAGTTCGTCAGCTACGAGTAGTGCCGCATCCAGCGCGGCTACGTCAAACTGATAGGGAGGCCAATACATGCTTACTGCACTAGACATCGTTAACCGGATCTTTGGTTATTTCAACATCCAGGATAAGCCGAAGGGCCGCGTGTTTACCATCATTGCCTTCTTTGCCAACTTCTACTTGCTGTACGTTGCAGTTGCCAACCTGCGTTATGCGGGTTACCGGATTCGGGGGGCACTCTTTCTCACGTTATTTTTGGTGCTGCTCTACTTTATCTACCTCAACTTCATGTATTACTTTACGAACAAAAAGGCACCCGCGGATATTTCGCCGGTGATCGAACGGGCGTTGGGTGGTAACGCCAAAGCGCGTAAAGCCGCGGCGCAAGCATTCGTGCAAAAGGAGACCCCAACAGCGGGCGTTTTTACAGAATCGCAACTACTGCCGACCACGTTGGTAATTGGTTCGCACCAGCAGCGCAACATTGACCGTTTGGCCAAGCGGATGGAGGAAACCGGCGTGATGACGCTGGATTACCAGGGGGTGAGTGACCGCGTGCTCAACGAAGTAGCCCAGCAGACGGCCCAGCCGGTGTTGGCTATGGGTAAGCCAGTCTTGCTGCCTTACTTTGAATTGGCCCAGCACGGCAAACGGTGGATTATTCGGGGCGGGCTGAACGAACTCGACGCGACGGAACTGGCCGAAGTGGTCACCGTCGGGCTGTCGCCCATCGCGGAAGCGCAGAGTCAGTTTAACCTCGCGCTGGCCTCAGTAACGTTGTCGGGCGGGCCCCAGAAGGAACCCGGTCGTTCGGGTCTGCGGGACGCCTTTGCTAAGTTTACAATCGAGGCCAAGGTCGCCTACGTAAATACGAATAAATAGCTGACATTATGAGAGCTTAGTTTGCTTTCTCCTAATTTTCAATGTAAAATTATTTAATACAAAGAAAACGGAGGCCGCGGTTATGTCCATGATTGAGTTCAAGCACGTTGAGAAGTATTATCCGAATAAATTCCACGCCTTAAAGGACATCAACCTCACCATCGATAAAGGTGAAGTGGTGACAATTATTGGCCCATCTGGTTCCGGGAAGAGTACGCTATTACGTACGATCAACGGACTGGAGAGCATTTCGCAAGGGCAACTGCTGGTGAACAACATGGACCTCGCGGACAAGCACACCGACATCAACCGGTTGCGTAAGGATGTCGGCATGGTGTTCCAGCACTTTAACCTCTACGCCAACAAGAGTGTGATGGATAACATTACGCTCGGACCGCGCTTGGTGTTAAAGACCTCGCGGGAGGAGGCGGAAGCCGAAGCACACGAGTTACTGAAAACTGTGGGCCTGGCGGACAAAGCTGACAGTTACCCGAGCATGTTATCCGGGGGACAAAAGCAACGAATTGCGATTGCCCGGAGCTTGGCGATGCACCCCAAGGCCATTCTCTTTGACGAACCGACTAGTGCGTTGGACCCCGAAACGATTGGCGACGTGCTGGCCGTTATGCAACAGATTGCCACCCAGGGAATGACCATGGTCGTGGTGACGCACGAAATGGGTTTTGCCCGGCACGTGGGTGACCGGATCGTGTTCATGGCGGATGGTCAGATTTTGGAGGATAGTCGCGATGTCAACGGCTTCTTTGATAATCCTCAGGAGCCGCGGGCAAAGGAATTCATCAGTAAGATCATTAACCACTAAGGGGGGAGCACTATGCGTAAGCGCATTATGAAGTGGTTGCTCCCCATGTTGCTGGTGTTGTTGACGGTGGGCTTATCGAGCTGCGGGAAGAACCTGGCCCAGCAGAGCGTACTCCACCGGGCGAAGCAGACTAACACCATCGTGTGGGGTGTCAAGGCGGACACGAACCTATTTGGGTTGTTGGACGTGAAGTCGAACACCATCAAGGGCTTTGATGTCGATATGGCCAAGGCCATCACCAAGCGGATCCTGGGCAAAAAGGGACACGCCGAGTTTGTCACCATTACTAGTGATACGCGGATGCCCATGCTGAAGGCGGGTAACATTGACGCCATCGTGGCGACGATGTCGATTACCCCCGACCGTAAAAAGCAGGTTGATTTTTCCGACGTGTACTTCAAAGCCGGCGGGTCGTTGCTGGTCAAGAAGGGCAGCAAGATCCACAGCGTGAAGGACCTTAAGAAGGGAACCAAGGTCATCGTGACCCAGGGTTCCACGTATGGGGATGAAATCAAGAAAGCCGCGCCGCAGACGCAGGTCTTGCAGTTGGCGGACTACGCATCGGCCTTCACCGCGTTGAAGTCTGGTCAGGCGGATGCGTTGTCGACTGATAACGGGATTCTCTATGGTATGTCGGCCCAGGATCACAACTACGAGTTGGTTGGTGGTACTTACACCAAGGAACCATACGGGATTGCGGTCAACAAGGGACAGCGGCCGTTTTTACGGCAAGTCAACCGGGCCATCAAGGACATGAAGGCCGACGGGGAGTACGCCCGTTTGGTCAAGAAGTGGTTTGGCGACATTCCTGGCTTCAGTTTGAAGGAGGTTGAGTGATTATGTTCTCAGTACTCTTCGATAACTGGGGGACGCTGATCAGCGGTCTCGGTTACACGGTCTGGTGCAGTATCTTGGCGTTGATTGGCAGCTGCGTAATCGGGACCGTCTTTGCCCTGATGGAAATTAGTGCCCACAAAGTCGTGCGCATCATTGGGCGCGTGTACGTGGAAGTCGTGCGGAACATCCCGCTGCTGGTTATTACCATGTTCTTCTACGTGGTTATTCCCAAGTACGTGGTGGCCATTGACGGCTTTACCGCCGGCACGATTGGGCTGACCATCTACACTAGCGCTTTCATCGCTGAAACCGTGCGGGCCGGTATCGAGTCCGTACCCGTGGGGCAAATGGAAGGCGCCCGGAGTAACGGTTTGACCTACCTACAAGCGATGACGCACATCATCTTTCCGCAAGCCATTAAAATTATTATTCCGCCATTAGGCAACCAGTTTATTAACCTAATCAAGAACTCCTCGGTCCTAGCCTTTGTGTCTGGGTTCGACCTGATGTATCAGGGTAAGCTGGTGGCGTCGGCCAACCTGCAGACGTTTGATACGTACCTGGCGGTGGGGTTGCTGTACCTGGTAATTACGATGCCGCTCTCGTACTTCATGCGCTATCTCGAAAAACGCTGGCAAACGGCTTAGGGGGTGAACTGATATGGACACATTCGTAAAGGCGTTGTCTTGGGTCAACCTCCGCTACTTGCTAGAAGGGTTCGGCATTACCATTGAGGTGTCGATCTGGGCCATTATTATCAGCTTTTTGGCTGGTTCATTGCTCGGGGTTGCGCGTTACATTAACGTTAAGTATTTCTCGGCCATCGTGGGCTTCGTTATTGATATTATCCGAAACTTGCCGTTGCTGCTGATTCTGTTCTTCGTTTACTTTGGCTTACCTGGCATTGGGATCCGGGTTGCTGTCGTACCGGCCGCGATTATCGCGCTTAGTATCTTTGAGTCGGCCATGCTCGCTGAAATCATTCGTAGTGGGATCAGCGCGGTTCCCAAAGGTCAAATGGAAGCGGCTCGTAGTAACGGGCTCACGTACGTGCAGGCCATGGTGCAAGTCATTATGCCCCAAGCGTTTCGTAAGATGATCCCGCCCATCGTCAGTCAGTTCATCAGCCTGATCAAGGACACGAGTTTAGCCACAATCATCCTGTTGCCTGAGGCAATGTACCGGGCAGAGATTATTTATGGGCAAAACGTTAACTACATGATTCCGATGTACGTGGCGTTAGCCGCCATTTACTTTGTCATTAACTACCTGTTGTCGCTGGCTTCACGGTACCTGGCCAAACGGCTGGCAATTTAACTTGGTGGTGGTTGAGCCACGTATTAAGAAGGGCGTCATCCGTGGATGACGCCCTTTTGGTGCATTATGGCCGAATCAGGAAAGGCTGCCAATCTATTCATAATACGTATAGTTGCTCATACAGCATAAGCATTAGACATGCTGCCCGCCGACGCCTATCATGGAACTTGTCATCAACGCTTTAAGTTGATATGTACAGTGAGTGGCGCCCAGCCGTTGTGACTGCGGCGTTCGCAGACGGAGGATATCTATGATTAAAGATAAAGTAGTTGTCATTACTGGTGCGTCCAGCGGCATTGGTGCCGAAACCGCTAAGTTACTGGCGAGTCGTGGGGCTAAAGTTGTGTTGGTTGCCCGTCGTGAGGCGAAGCTCCAGGCGCTGGTGGACGAAATCAAGGATGCTGGTGGGGAGGCGGCTTACCGCGTGACGGACGTGACCCGTCCTGAGGATAATGAACAACTCGTCCAGCTGGCCCAGAACACCTTTGGGCGCTTCGACGTGATGTTCCTGAACGCTGGGTTGATGCCTAGCTCCCCGCTGTCTGCGTTGAAGGTCGACGAGTGGAACCAGATGGTGGACGTGAACCTGAAGGGGGTCCTCAACGGGATTGCTGCGGCGCTACCGGTTTTCAAGGCGCAGAAGTCGGGGCACTTTATTGCCACGAGTTCCGTGGCTGGACTGAAGGCGTACCCGAACGGGGCGGTCTACGGTGCCACCAAGTGGGCTGTCCGCGACCTGATGGAGGTGTTGCGGATGGAAGCTGCGCAGGAAGGTAGCCACATTCGTACGGCGACGATTTACCCGGCGGCCATTAAGACGGAGTTGCTACACACCATCACCGACAAGGGTGCGGCGCAGGCCATGCAGCAGACTTATGACACCTACGAGATCACGGCGGACCGGATTGCCAAAGTCGTTGAGTTTGCGATTGACATGCCAGCTGATACTAACGTGAGTGAATTTACGGTGGGACCAACCGACCAACCTTGGTAGTGGGCACGTTTCATTAGAAGATAGCAGGGCCATCCCGTTCAAAGGGGTTGGCCCTGCTTGCGTTCATTTATTACCATTTAGAGGAGGAACACATGACGGAATATACAGATGCATACTTTGAGGGCGAACGCCCCTTGTTTGCGGAACACGACGCGACGATTAGCGGGACCGTGTTTGGGGAGGGCGAGTCTCCACTCAAGGAGAGTCGTAACATTCAACTGAAGGATTCAATTTTTAAGTGGAAGTACCCCCTATGGTACAGCCAGCACGTGGTGGCCGACCACACCACCTTTGAAACCATGTCCCGTTCAGGAATCTGGTACACGCACGACATTACGATTCGCAACAGCGCGTTGCAGGCACCCAAGTTGTTCCGGCGCAGCAGTCACATCCGGCTGGACCACGTCCACTTCGCCGATGCCAGCGAGACCATGTGGACTTGTGATGATATTCGCCTGACCAACGTGCAGGTGAACGGTGATTACTTTGGCAAGGACAGTAAGAACATCTACCTGGACCACGTGAACTTGGTGGGTAACTATTGTTTTGACGGGGCGCAAAACGTGGAGGTGCACAACTCCACCTTTATCGCCAAAGACGCCTTCTGGAATTGCGACAACGTTACTATTTACGACTCAACCCTTGATGGTGAATACCTGGCCTGGAACACTAAGCACCTAACGTTAGTGAACTGCACGATCACGAGTGACCAGGGCCTGTGCTACGTCGATCACTTGACGATGAAGAACTGCCGCCTACTCCAGACGGACCTGGCGTTTGAGTACAGTGCCCACATTGATGCGGACATCACCAGTACGATTACCAGCGTGAAGAACCCGCTCAGTGGGCGGATTCAGGCTCAGGGTATCGATACGTTGATTATGGATGTGACGAAGATTGACCCCGCGCAGACGGAGATTGTCACCGCAGCACCCGTGGGGGAAAGGAAGACGGCTTAATGTACGACTTTACGCACGCCCCGGATCGCCGGGGGACCGATTCGGTCAAGTGGGACGTCCAACCGGGTGAACTGCCGATGTGGATTGCGGACATGGACTTTGCTACGGCCCCGGAAATTGTGGCGGCGATGCAGCAGAAACTGACCCTTGGGGCTTTTGGTTACGAGGAGCCGCACGCGGATTACTTTCATGCCGTGGCGGATTGGTACGCGACGGAACACGGGGTGCCGCCCGACCCGGCATGGATGATTTTTACGACTGGGGTGTTGCCGGCTCTGTCCGCTATTGTCCGGCGGATGAGCCACGTGGGCGATAGCGTTTTGGTACAAACACCGGTTTACAATATTTTCTATAACTCGATTGAAAATAGCGGGCGGCACGTACTCACCAACGAGTTACGGTACGTGCACCAACAGTATGAGGTGGACTTTGACCAACTGGAACGGCAGTTGGCTTTGCCACTCACAACCATGATGATTCTGTGTAACCCGCACAATCCGGTGGGCAAAGTGTGGACGCGCGCCGAGTTAACGCGGGTCGCAACATTGTGTCGGCAATACCACGTGGTGCTGGTGTCCGATGAGATCCATGGGGACCTGGTATGGCGGGGGCCGGATTATACGCCGATTTTTGCGTTGCCCATCCCGCTGATTCAGCAAACCATTGCCTTGGTTTCGCCTAGTAAAACGTTTAACGTGGCGGCCCTGCACGCGGCCACGGTGATCGTCCCCAACGACCACTTGCGCGCACAGGTCAGTCGCGGACTGAATACGGATGAGGTTGCGGAACCCAACTTGCTGGCGATTCCCGGCACCATTGCGGCTTACACCCAGGGTCACGCGTGGTTAGCGGCATTGCGGCAGCAGCTGGCCGCCAACTTTGCCCAGGCGCGGGACTTTATTACACACCACATCCCTGCGGTGCACGTGGTCGCGAGCACAGCTACTTACCTGATGTGGTTAAATGTGGGCGCGGTCACTGACGATGCGGCGGCATTAGCCGCCAGCATACGGCAGGAGACCGGACTGATTGTGTCACCCGGGACGATTTACCACGGCAACGGCAATCGCTTCTTGCGCCTGAATTATGCGTGCCCACCAGCCATGCTGCAGGACGGCTTGCAGCGGCTCGACCGGGGCATCACGCATTACCTGCAGACGCGGCAGGATTAAGTAAACGTAGATTGAGCTGATGTAGCCACGGACGTTGTCGCCCGCGGCTTTTTTTGTGGCCAAAAAGGGCCTGCCACAATGGACAGACCCAATAACGATTATATATTTCCCGGGAACAATGGCATATCTCGCACCCGTCCCGTGGTATCAACGTTTCTAGCACCACCGATTTTACGGTGGCACAGTTTTGACCCTTTTCAAATTATTTTGGCTCATCGGGCACCTCCTTGGAGAAGATTCCGTTGAGCTTTTTTGCGACTTCAAAGTTACTGTTGGGGTAGAGATGACCGTAAGTGCCAAGCGTCGTTTCGATGTCTTCATGCCCCAGACGTTCCTTGATCTGGAGTGGGTTTTCACCGAGGCTGATCAACAGCGACACATGCGAGTGACGGAGGCCATGCACAGTAATTCGCTGAACCTTGGCCGTATCACTGTACGCGTCTACAATATGCGAAAACTTGCCCTCCGAGCACGGAATCCCATCACACGTTTCAGTAATGGTTTCATCTACGCCACCGCCCTTAGTGATTACTTGCTAGAATCCTTGTCGCTCCGACCGAAAAAATGACCAAATCCGGGTGCGCCTTCATGCGCATCGGTGAATTCCTTGAATTCGTCATCACTCAAATGATCGTGCAAATAGGCATCGCGTTCTTTGGTTGAAAAGCCAAATCCAGCGCCGCCGAAGCGTCCGAACGCCGCACCAGAAAAGCCACCAAAACCGCCAAAGAAGTTGGTTTTGCTATCGGAATCTTCTGGTTCGCCGTTTTCCTTAAAGAAAAGTTTGTCCAAAAATGGCCGTTCACCCTTGTGTGCTTGCCGGAATTGCTTAATTTCTTCGTCTGAGTAATATGCACCGAAAAAGTCCATAATGGTTGCCTCCTGATTGTTAGATATCTACGTTTCAACGAGTTCATCATAATAGTTAGAAATCTAATAGTCAAGCGTCTATTTTATTTTTTTGGTATAATCATTGAGGAGGGATCTCACATGAAAACAAATGTCGCCATGATTAACGACTTACTGCGTCAAATCATGATCAACCAACAGCACAGCTTACAAGACACATTAACGCTAAACGTCGGCCTCACCCCGCAGCAGACACGCACATTGAATGTCATTCAGCAGCAACCCGGGATCATTCAACGCGAACTGGCAGATATCTTTCACCGACGTTCAGCTAGCATCTCGAATCTGTTGCAGATTCTTGAACGTGATGGCTACATTGAGCGCAAAATACCCGCAGATTCCGGCCGAAGTAAGCAAATCTTCATCACCGATAAAGGCAAAAATGCGATCCAGGGCTTCGATCAGTATTTTGATGATGTCGAGAATCGAATGGTTGCTAACCTCACCGAAAAGGAGCAAGGACAGCTGATCACACTGTTGGGCAAGGTCGCAAGCGCCTATTCCGAAGAAAGCAGGCCTGCTGATGCTTAGCAAAAACATGAAGGCCCGTTTTGATACGTTTGTCGACGCCATCTTGGCGATCATTATCACGATCATGGTTTTGGAGCTGCCCAACACGATGACCGATGGCACTGCACTGCCACTGCATAAGCTGGTGGTTTCAATCTTAGTGTATGGGGTCAGCTTCTGCTTTGTTGGAAGTATCTGGTATCAGCTTGCACGCACCTTTGATGAAGTTGATGAAATGTCCAAACGGATGATGCTGTGGGTGTTAGTCTTGATCTTTATCGTTAGCCTGATCCCCAATCTCACCACCACTATGGTGAGCGATGCGAATAATGTGACGGTCACCGTGTATGGTGGGGTCGTGTTTATCAGTACATTACTGCTCCAATACGTGTCGTATAAGACCTTGCATCAACGCTATCCAGATACTGTGGACTTCATGCAGACATATTTGAGCATATATGGTTCGTTTGCCCGTACCACTTTGTTTCTGATCGTTGTTTCACTGATCGTTGGGTGGTTCTACCCGCAGATTGCAATGGTCTTTTACTTCGTGATCCCAGTGCGGACGTTCTTGACGATCGATGGTGAACAGTCAGAGATAGGCTATCTCAGTCATATGCCAGCTAGCGGACGGGAATCGTTCTTCAAATTAGACCTCAAACAAAAGCGACAACTGCGTCAACTCATGCGGCGATACGCGGTCAATAAGGACTTCTCAATACCAGCCGAGCAGATGACCAGCGATCAGTGGCAGGCCTTTATCACTGAAACTAGTCATGCACTAGGCCTACCGGAACAGACGATTACAGCCTGGTTTACCACCGTGCCATAATTATTAGCTTGAAAGCCATGCAAGACACTTGACAGTTAGATATCTTACATTTAAAATGTAAGAAAAACTTGGAGGCACATCAATGCGTCGTACTTACTTCGACTTTTTCAAACACTTGCTGGATTTCAAGGGTACCGCTGACCGGATGCAATACTGGGTGCCAGTGATTATCAATTACATGATCGGCGCTTTGCTCGTCATCTGCATCGCTTTACTCAAAGGCGACACCTTGCGATCAATCATGACTGGTGGTGCTGACATTCATCTCGTTGGTCGGCTGGTGTTGATGGTGGTGTGGCTGCTACTGATCTCTGTTAAAGTCCGCCGATTGCATGACATTAACCTGTCAAGCTGGTGGGTGTTGATCGATTGCCTGCCAGGAATAGGTGCGATCGCCATGACGGTGGTCGGGCTGATACCTACTAAGCGCAGTCGCTGGCGTGCAGTTCAATAACTTACAGGTGTGACGATGCTGCTTGAATAAATTTCAGGCAGCTTTTTTTTGCGGCGAATCAGGCGTGACCAAAGTGAACGCGGTAGTGTTATTTCGCGAGAAATGTAGGCACTTGACAGTTAGACCCTTGACAATCAATTTTCATGCCGTTACACTTATTGCTTGTATTCATGAAAACAGATAGATGGGAGTCTTCATTTCGCAAAAAGTTACGCAAGAAACACAAGCCGTTGCACACAGCCGCGGATTGTTGGTGGCAGTCGTGATTATCGGCGCATTCGTCTCAATGCTCAACCAAACCGTGTTGTCTGTTGCTCAGCCAAGTTTGATCAGTGCATCTGATATCAGCGTATCAACGGTACAGTGGTTGTCCACCGGTTACGCCTTGATCGGTGGCATATTGATCCCGATCTCGGCATGGATGGCTGATCTGTTCAACACCAAGCACCTGCTGTCGGTATCACTAGCCTTATTCTTAGCAGGAACGGTATTGGCTTTCACTGCCGGAAACTTTGCGATTCTGTTATCAGCACGGCTAATTCAGGCTGTTGGTGCAGGGATTCTATCAGGGTTGACCATGACCATTCTTTTCTCCGTATATCCTAAAGAAAATCGAGGCACACCGACGATGTTACTCGGTATTGTGTTCGGGATCGCCCCTGCTGTCGGCCCAACACTAGGCGGCTATATCGTTGATAACTTCGGCTGGCGGTATATCTTTGGTGTAATGGCACCAATCATCTTGATTGCCTTGATCATGTCAATGCTGTTCATGGCCGATGTTGTTCCACATAAGCCAACGCCGCTAGATTGGTTGTCGGTTGCTTCATCAAGCGTCGGCTTCGGCGGCATCCTCTACGGTGTATCGGTGGTCTCTGATGACGGCTGATCAGACAGTAAAGTAATTGCTAGTCTAATCGTAGGTGCTTTGATGGTAGCCGTGTTCATCTGGCGACAGCTGACGATCCCTCATCCGATGCTAGAGTTGCGGATCTTTACGCAAGGTAACTTCACAGTTGCTGCGGTGATTGCGGCGATCGCCCAGATCAGTATGGTTGACGTTGAGTTTATCTTGCCACTGTATCTGCAAAATGCTCGCGGATTGTCCGCAACGAATTCTGGATTAGCCCTATTGCCGGGTGCGGCTTTGATGTTTTTCTTGGCCCCAATCTCCGGCAGTTTAGTTGCTAAAAACAAAGGTCGTCAAGCGGTATTGTTCGGTATCACCGTCATGACAATCAGCACCTTAGGATTGACTTTCATTGGCTTGACCACCCCAATCTGGGTCGTAGTCGCACTGTACGCATTACGAAATGTTGGTTTGACGTTTGCGATGATGCCTGCTGGCACGATGGGTATGCACTCATTAACGCCTGAGTTGATCAGCCACGGCAGTGCCGGGAACAACGTTGTTCGTCAAGTCGGTGCGGCGATCGGTACGGCTGTGCTGGTTTCAGTATTGCAATCCGTATCGATGAATGATGCACCCAAAACGGCATTATTGCATACTGATAAAGCCGCTTATGCTCATGGCATACATCAAGCGCTTGTCAGCGGCTCACATGCCGCCTTGATCGTTGCGACGGCAATCGGTGCGGTCGGAATCGTGTGCGCGTTGTTCCTAAAAAACCCGGTTACGCATCAGCAAGAAAAAGCGGCATAGGAATCTTAAATCGTAGCACGGTCATGACTAGCAACACCCAACGCGCCGGCTTCAGGTGGTTTCCTAAGCGTGGTCTTGGGTGTTATGACTATGGCCTTTGGAATTTGCAAAAAAGGATCAACGAGTACGCAGGTGCATACTGCTTGTTGATTCTTTTTTTGCGTTAATTTCACTAAAGACATCGTTTTAACGAATGACGCGGTTGCTCACTTCGAAATTTTCAATGAAAATGAACGATTTGCTATCGCTATTGCAGCTCTTTTCACATTTGGTGTTGTATCGGTATTACTATACTAAATCCAAATAAATAAGACTGCCAAAGTAACAGCAGTCTTAATTGTTGAGGTGGCACATCAGTGGCACATTCCAGCAACAGTATATTTGATATTGGTACCGCAATACATTCCATGAATCGTATTGTAACTGGATTCTGTACCTTAGTCGTTCGAGAAACATATTTCCCGGGAAATGTTGTGCCGGATTCAGACAGGATGCACGCCTGATCTTGACGGGTAAGAGCCCATCACAGACGCTGCTTTTGGGGAATCCAGCTCATTAGGCAGACCGCCGTCAAGACGAGCACGATGCCGGTAAATTGCAGAAAATGAAAACCGAGGGCGAGGAAGATAATCGAGAGCACCGTGGCCGTGAGTGGTTCGAGGTTGCCGATCATACTGGCAGTAGCTGGGCGCAGGGTCTTGAGGCTGGAAACGTACAGGATGTAAGCGAGAAAGGTAGCGCCAAAGATGATGAACAGGATGGCAACCCAGCTCCATGAGTGCAACCCCGCCGGCATGTGCCAGAACGGGCTCAGGCAGTTCATGACTAAACCACCGATTGCCAGTCCCCAGGCCACCACGACTAGGGGTGGTTCGTGCTGTAGTAATGGCCGTGGCAGCAGCGTGTAGGCGGCGCCGGTCAGGGCCGCCACCAGTCCCCAAGCCAGCGCAAGGGGTGCCACGTGAAGTTGGGTGACGTTACCATCTGTAACCAGTAGGAAGACGCCAATGAGGGCGACAATGATGGCGATGGTGTCGACGGGGCGCGGCCACATTCGTTCGCGGACACACATGACCACGGTGATGATGGCTGGCACCAGTGACAACATGATGGTGGCGATGGCGGCGTTGCCGTAGAAGATGGCCAGTAGGTAGCTAAACTGGGCGAGCGCGACACCGATCAGGCCAAAGGCGACCAGGCGGACCGCGTCGGCGCGACGATGCCAGACATGGAAGAGAGGCTGGTGAGTCACCCAACCGTAAATCAACATGGCCAGCCCCGCCCAGGCCAGGCGCATGCTGACCAACCATGCGGGAGTGGCGTTGCTGGTGTTAAAGATGACGTTACTCAAGACGCCGCCGACGCCCCACATGGTTGTGCCCATGGCCGCACGTAAAGCGACGGTCCGTTTCGATGTTGTCTGCAATGACTTTGCCCCCAGTGACTGGTTGTTGGTGATGGGTACGTCGCCAGCCGATTCCCCTTAGTATAGCAATAAATACCGCCCGTGCAGACATTTTTGCGTGACCCATTTGCATTGGGGTGGGGCGGAGCGGGTTTCAACGCGGTATACTACATTATAAGTAACCAAAACGGAGGGCGAAGCGATGGCTTATATCGAAGTGCAGGATGAATCCAAAATTTACCAGATGGGGGAGACCAAAATTGTGGCTAACAACGCGCTCAGCTTTGAAGTGGAAGCCGGTGCGTTGACGGTCATACTCGGCCCTAGTGGTGCCGGTAAGTCGACGGTCCTGAACATTTTGGGCGGCATGGATTCGCCTACCAGTGGCCGGGTGCTAGTTGATGGCACCGATATTGCCCAGTTTAACGCCAAACAGTTGACGGAATACCGGCGTCGGGCCGTGGGTTTTATCTTCCAGTTTTACAACTTGATTCCTAACCTAACCACGCGTGAAAACGTCGAGATGGCGGCGTCGCTAGTGCCCGACGCGTTGGATGCCGACGAAACGTTGCGCGCGGTTGGCTTGGGTGCACGTCTGGACAACTTCCCCGCCCAATTGTCGGGTGGTGAACAACAGCGGGTGGCTATTGCCCGCGCGTTGGCCAAGAACCCGCAACTGCTGCTGGCTGACGAACCGACTGGGGCATTGGACTACCAGACGGGTAAGCAGGTGTTGCGGTTGCTGGCCGATGCTAGTCGCCGCGACGGCAAGACGGTCGTGATCATCACGCATAACGCGGAGATCGCCAAGATGGCGGATCGCGTCATTCGCATCAACGACGCGCAGGTCCGTAGCGTCACGGATAACCCCGAACCGCTGTCGGTCGACGCGGTTGAATGGTAGGTGGCGCGTATGTATCGCAAAATTTTGAATACCATGTTGGGCCGCAGCATTCGCCGTAGCCTGGGCCGCTTTGTGGCCATTATTTTAATTATTATGCTGGGCGTGCTGGCGTATGTTGGTGTGAAGGGGATTGGTCCCGCCTACACCGATTCCGCCACGACGATGGTGGACAAACAGCACTTGGCCGACGTGACGGTCACCAGTACGGCCGGCCTCACGCACAGTGATGTCCGTGCGGCCCGGCAGGTCAAAGGGGCACAGGTCATGGCAACCAAGAGCCTCTTTGCGTTGGCGCGCACGGATGATTCCGTGGTGGCAGTTAACGGGTACACGAATAACCGGCAACTGAACCGGCTGATGCTGACAAGCGGCCACCTGCCACGGCACGCGAATGAAATCGTGCTCGACGCACGGGCGCATGATTACGGGCATTACCGGCTGGGCAGCACCTACCGCTTTGCCAAGACCAGCCACTTGCAGCGGCGGACTTACCGCGTGGTCGGTTTTGCCAACTCACCACAGTTTATTGACTCCACGTATAATCAGGGAAACGCCAACATTGGCAACGGGCAGGTGGCCTACTTTGCGTACGTGCCGGCCCGAAACTTGGATCTCAACGTTTACACGAGTATCAGCTTTTACTTCCAAGGTTTAACTCACGGCAATAGCTTTAGTGACGGGTACAAAGTCCGTGCGGCACACAAAGTCACATTGGTGAAGCACGCCTTACGCGGGCGGGCGGCTACTCGGCGGCGGAGCCTGATCAAGACGGCCACCGCCAAAGTCGACGCGCGGTTGACGAAGGCGCAGACGGCGTTGACGCAGTTGGACCAAGCGGCTACGGCGGGGATGACCACCCCAGCCATGCAACAACAGCGGACGACCCTGACGGCTGTCGTGGCCAAATTACAGGCCGCCAAGCAGTCGGTTGCCAAGCAGGTACCGACGCCGCAGTTCAGCTACACGAAGCGTAGTGACCTGAGTGGCTTCGCGGACTACGGGGAATCGGCGCAACGCATTGCCGCTATTGGCAACGTCTTTCCCGTGTTCTTCTTCCTGATCGCGGCCCTGATTACGTTCACGACCATCTCGCGGATGGTGGCCGAGGACCGGAGCCAACTCGGGACCATGAAGGCGCTGGGTTACGGGACGGCGGCGATTAGCCGAAACTACTTTATCTACGCGTTACTAGCTGCCATCTGTGGCACCACGCTGGGGGCCGCCATTGGTAGCGAACTCCTACCACGCCTGGTGATCCAGATGTCCGGCAGCAATACTTCCATCGTCCGGACCGCCGTCATCAATTGGCAGTGGGACAACATTGGGTTGGCGCTAGCGTTTGCCCTCGTGGCGACGGTCGGGGCGGTCGCCATTGCCATTAGTACGGAGTTGCGGGCCAAACCCGCCGAATTAATGCAGCCCAAGGCCCCGAAAGCGGGTAAGCGGATCCTTCTGGAACGCATCACGCCACTCTGGCGGCGGTTGTCGTTCAACCGTAAAGTTAGCTACCGGAACCTCTTCCGGTTTAAGTCGCGTATGCTGATGACCATCATCGGGATTGCCGGCGGCGCAGGGCTGATTGTGACCGGCTTTGGGATTCGTGATTCGATCAATGCAGCGGGGACGCGGCAGTTTGACGACATCATCCGGTATAGTGCCGTCGTGACGTTGGGCGATAACGGTACGCCGACGACGGCGCGGCGGGTGCTGAACAAAGATGCGCACTACCAGCGCAGCACCACGGTCCTGTCCAACACCGTCAAAGCCCAACGTGCGGGCCATAACGTCAGCTCAATCAGTCTGTTTGTGCCCACCAAAACTAACAACCTGCACGGCTACGTGAACGTGGAAACCACCAAAGGCGACAGTATTAAGTTGACGGCCCGCGGGGTGGTCTTGACGCAAAAGGCGGCCACCATCCTCCACGCTCAGCGGGGGAGTCGGGTGCGGCTCAAGTTACCGAATGGCGCTCACGCCCGGGTGCGGGTCACGGGTATTGCGCAGAACTACACCGGTCACTTTGCTTACATGACACGGGCGGCGTACCGTGCTGCCTTTGGTCATCGGGCGCGTACTAACGCACTGTTGGTGCGGACGTCTACCCAGACTACCAAGCAACGGCGGCACCTGTCGGAGCGGCTATTACGTGACGGTGGGGCCATCAACACTAGCTATGCGGATGACCAGCGGACAACGATCCAACAAATGAGTAGCAGCATGGATACCTTCATCGTGATCATTATTGTACTGAGTGGTCTGTTGTCGTTCGTGGTGCTGTACAACTTGACCAACATCAACGTTTCGGAGCGGATGCGCGAGCTATCGACCATCAAGGTGTTAGGCTTTTACGATGGCGAGGTCACCATGTACATCGTGCGCGAGAACATTATCCTCACGATTGTCGGCATCCTCGTGGGCTTCTTGTTGGGCAACGGTTTGACTGCGTTTATTCTGAACCAGGCGGCGTCGGCCCAAATCATCTTCCCGCTGGTCATTCACTGGCCGGGATACCTGTTGGCAGCCGTCCTCACTGCTGCGTTTACCGCCATCGTCATGTGGGTCACGCACCGGCGTTTGCAGCGGGTCGACATGGTCGAAGCGTTGGCGGCGCGGACGGACTAAGGTGCTTGTTTTTACAATGTAAGCGTATTAAAATGCTCTGTTGTTATGTGTGTTATTTAAATTTGATGATGGAGTGATAATATGCGCAAGCATCTGGGAATTGCGTTGATAGCAATAGTTGCATTAGTACTCCCGTCATGTGGGCATACGGCTAGTCACAGTGCAGCTAACGGTACTAGTAGCTCCCGCTCTGCAAAAACTACGCGGGAGCAACACGTTAATACTCATTGGACCGAGGCGAAAAGCCACCACTTGGATCAATATATGAATCAATTTGGCACGGAAATGGGTCAGTCGTATGGGCGCGTTACCAAGAACGTGGAATTTCGCTGGTACAACATGTCAATTAAGCAGTACGTGACTAAAGGTAGCAATATTCTTGTTGGTGGTAAAGCTAGCAAGGTTGTTTGGTTCCCCAAAAAGAATCGTGACTCGCGTACAAAACTAAACGTACTGAGTAGTTACGTTGATATTACTAGTCATGTTTG
The DNA here is from genome assembly GCF_001436135.1 of Lacticaseibacillus thailandensis DSM 22698 = JCM 13996. Lineage (NCBI taxonomy): Bacteria > Bacillati > Bacillota > Bacilli > Lactobacillales > Lactobacillaceae > Lacticaseibacillus > Lacticaseibacillus thailandensis. The sequence continues at coordinate 263,913 of NZ_AYZK01000002.1, read as the reverse complement.
GTACTTATTTACCTACTCAAGCAAAGACGGGTATCGAGTTTTGGTGACTCAAAAACGCGCCCGTGGTGATGGGCTGGTCCCCTTTGTCCAAACTAGTAATCAGCAGTTACGCAGTGCGTTTAAAAAGATTGTTAGGGGACAGACGATTAAATCCAGCAGTACCGCCAGTAATAAAACGCAGGCAAGTAGTAATGCCAGCAGTACTAGTTCGGGTGCTAGTGCTAGCTCGAACGGTACTACTGCCGTTGTGCCCGCTAAGCAAGAACCGCAGTTTCCGGCAGCCATGCAGGGTACTTGGTATAGTTACACCTCGGGGTCAGATTATGAACCGGCAGGGTACACCAAGGTGGTTATTAGTGGCAACAAGATGACCACGTCACAGGGTGACACAACTGAGTACACTGAACTGCACGATACCAGTGAATATACAGCAGCTGAGCGTCGATTTATGGATTGTGGTAATTATGATGGTTTTGTGATGGATGAATATAGGTCGGATCATTGGGGAAAAACGGACACCTTTGAAGCTAACGGTTACCAATGGTTTAATGTTCGTGGTTGGTATCAGAGTGCTGGTGACGGGGAAAGCTTTTGTGTGATCAACCGTTCGGTGGATGGACAAACTGTTCCGGTGCTGACGACTGGTTATGGCGCTGGTACCTGGGTTGATAAGCACATGTACCGGACCCCTGAACTTGCCCATCAACAGGCCGACGTTGACTATCCGGGCGACGTAGTGCAATCGGATGAGTAGTTGTTGAGACTCTGAATATTTAACGCCCGCATTATGTTTAATTTACAGCACAGGGGCCGGTATCCACTATCATTGGTGGATACCGGCCCCTGTTTGTATCTATTTATTTATTTATTGGCCGGACTAAATAGACCGGTGAGTGAACCATAACGTAATACGTGGCCATGGATGCTGCGCATGAAGTCGTGGTAACTGGCCCCGCTAGGTAAAGGAAGGCGGGTATCCAGCGCGTACACGGTGAATACGTAGTGATGGGTTACCCGGCGCAACCATGTTGGTTTGGGCCCACGGTAACCATGGCGGCCTAGAACATCGCCCTGTATGGCCCCAGCAATCTCGTTGACGTGGGCTCCGGGGAGAATGTGGCTGGGAATACGGTCACGGGGGTCGATATTCCAAATGACCCAGTGTGGTAGCGTACGGTGGCCCAGAACATCCGCGTCCACCATGGTGACGGCCATGGTGGCGGTTCTTGCCGGGATACCCATTACGTGAATTTCAGGACTTTGGTCACCGCCCCACGCCGAATTTGCGTAACGCATGGTATGACCATCACGAAAGTCCGGACTAGAAACAAGTAACGATGACACAACAACACCCTCTTCTATCATAATGATTGCCCTTACTGTACACCCAATCATGGTTGGGACAAAGGGGGTCCCACCAATTTTTTAGATGTTTCACCAAATAATGTAAGCGCTTGTATCGATAAAGGCCTGGTGCTGTGTTTTGTGGGGGAAATGTTGGGCTGATGATGGTTTGGGAGGTTGACTAATTGATGGTTGCACTATGTGTCGGAGTGACGTATAGTTAAACCTGTCGTTTCGACATATGGAGGGCTACATGTACGAGTTATTAATTCTGGGCACCCTGATGTCTGGGGATATGTCAGGGTATAAGTTACGGAAGATTTTAGGCATTGCTTTAGTACCGCGACGGAAAATCTCCAACGGGGTCATGTATCCGTTGTTAAAACGTTTGGAGGCAGACGGCTTCATTCAACAGCGGGCTGCACCTGGTAGTACGCGGGGCACCAAGGTTTCCCATATTACCGCGCGTGGTCGGGAACACTTTCAAGCGTTAATGGCTGCCCCCGTCACCACGGATGTTCGGCGTGAATCGGTCTACCAGTTCAAGGTGCGGGGCTTTGCCGACGTCCAGCCAGACGTTCAGCGGACCATCCTCACTGCCTTTGGGGACATGGTGCAGACGGATCTGGACGAATACCTCCGGGCGCGAAAGCACTTGGAGACCTTCCTAGCGACGGAAAATAATCCGGAGTCCCGGGTCGCCCACCTGGAGTGGACGATTCAAACCCTAGATTTGAATATCGAGCTGTCCAAAACCAAGCAACGGTGGCTGCGATGTTGCCTGCAGAAAATCAACAGCAGTACAGAAAAGGAAATGAACAATGGTAAATGATACACAAAAGCATCCCCACCGCTGGTTAGCACTAACCGCAATGAGTCTCGGCACCTTCATGGGTTTACTGGACGTCACCGTCGTGAACGTCGCGTTACCCACCATGGTGCGGCAATTTAATACGTCCTTTACGAACCTGCAGTGGGTGCTGAACGCTTACACGTTGGTTTATGCCGTTTCACTCATGATCATGTCTAAGTTGGGTGACATGTACGGGCGCAAAAAGATTTTTTTGGGCTCACTCATCCTCTTTGTCGTGGCCTCGGCTGTAAACGGAATGGCCTCCAGTTTATTCGTCCTCGATATTGGGCGTGGCGTTCAGGCCATTGGTGGGGCCGGGATGAATTCCCTAGCGATGGCCTTGGTGGCCTCGAACTTTGAAGGCCGGCAGCGGGGCACCGCGTTGGGGATTCTAGGTTCAGTGATTGGTATTTCGTCAGCGTCAGGGCCACTGATTGGCGGGTACCTCGTGGAGCACTTTGGTTGGCCGTCCATTTTCTACGTTAACGTGCCGGTGGGAATTGTCACGGTCATCATGACGATTATTTTCGTTCAGGAGACGCCCAGCTACGGTGAGAACGAGCGGGTCGACCTGTGGGGGATGTTGCTCTCAGCAGCCGGGCTGTTCAGCATTATCTACGGCCTCATCGTCAAGGAATCCCATCCTGGTTGGCCGTGGTTAGGGTTGCATGTCGGGGGCTGGTTGGTTGCCGGTTTGATCATCATGGTGATCTTTGTGGTGGTGGAAAGCCGCCTGCAGCAACCCATGCTGAACGTCGCCTTTTTCAAGGAGCCACATTTTATCGGTACCGTAATTGTGGCCTTTGCGTTGGGCGCGGGCATCTATTCGTTTAGTACCTTCCTGACGGCGCTAATGCAAAACTACATCGGTTATTCGGCGCTAGCTACCGGGGTACGGCAGCTAACGATTAGCATGTGGTCCCTGATCCTGGGGCCACTGACCGGTATCTTGGGCGCACGCTTTCCCAAGAAGCGACTCATTGGCTTCAGTTTGTTAATTGGGGCCATGGGTTTTCTCGCCATCGCCAATGCAGTGGGGCCGCAGGTTAGTTTTGCGAACCTCTGGCCCGGGATGGTGCTGATTGGGATCACTAACGGGATGGTCAACCCGCTGCTCAACACGGCCGGCATGGAAGGTGTCGCCCCACAGGAGATGGGAATGGCGTCTGGCTTGATCAACGTGTTCCGGCAACTGGGTACGACCGTGGGTGTCGTCGGGTTTGGCCTCGTTCAGGATACCCGCTATGAGCAATACCTCAGTGCTCATTTAAATGGTACGGGGATGCCGGCCAAAATGACTGCGGGGATTCACGCGGCGCTAGTGACGGCCGGGCCGTTTTCCGGGCACAGTATTGCCTGGTCAGCGCGCCTCGCACGGACCCCGTTTGTGCATGCGGTCTGCCAGGTCGTTTTGCGGGCATACGACCGCGGCATGGGTGCAGTAGCCCTGTGCGCTGCTGCAGTGGTAGTTGTCGGTAGTTTGGCCGCACTGCTATTAATGCGCGGACCCGTGGCTACGGATGCACAAACTAAAGATTAAGCACGATGGATCAGCTGATTAGCTGGTCCTTTTTTATTGCAGCGGGAGGACTGGTTGTGGTGGTGGTCGCAGGGCAAAGTAAAGCTGCAGGTACGCGATGAGTGTGAGCGATTGGTGGGGAAACGGCATGGGCCAACTCTCCTTTGCGTATTGCTACGGGGATGACCATACTATACCGAACAAATGTTTGTAGTGGGCTTTTAAAAACGCAGGGTTGGCTAATAGTTGCCGGTTTGCCCGCTGAATCGTCAGTTGACGTAGGTGGTAGACGTTGTTTGTGTTCCCGGTTTGTGGCGACACGACAAAAAAGCCGCCCTTGTCCGGACGGCAGGTAGATTACTATTAACGTTGTTGGGGCGTGTGGTGGTGATTGCGGTTGACATGCCGTTGATCGAACCACCGTTGCATACGTTGTGCGACGCGGGCCTCCATGGCGGCGCGTTGTTCTGGCGTCATGTTGGCAAAGCGAGCGTATATCTGGCGCTGCCTGGTGGGGTCAACGTTTTGGTCGAGCCAGGAACTAATGCTAGGAGGCACGCCGGGCGCTTGCGGCTTGGTTGCCTTCTCGGCGACGCCACTTGCGGCTGACGTGTTTGTGGCGTCTTTGTCAGTGGGCGGTTGACCATTAGTGATTGCTTCCTGGGCGTTACGCAGGAATTCACGCTGGGCTTTGCGAAAGTCGCGCAGGTCGTTCCCGGATAGTTGCGTGAAATCGTGCTGTTGCTCGGTGGGCAACGCCGCGACGTCGTACATCTCTTGGCGGGCGGAACTGTTCAGCAGAAACATGACGATGGGGTACGCCAAGAAGACAAATAAAGAAAACTCCGGTTGGACGAAGGCTACCACCAAGGTTGCTAAGCTGAGCGCGTCCATCACCCGGTTGGTGTTACCGTAGATCTTTTGGTACACCTGGCGCATCTCTGTAGCCTCGGTATATTGGAGGTGAACAATGGCTTTGGTGAGGAAACGGAACAGCAAGTTCACCACCAGTTGCAACGCGCCGTACAACACCACCGTGATGGTGGTAGTGTTGCTGGCCATCATGTTGGTCAGCAATGGCATCAGCGACAGCGGCATCAGGAACAGCATGTCCAAAATGACGATGCGGTAGGTCATCGTGGTGATTTCGCTAAACGCCGTCCCGTGCTGATACCACATATTAGCGATAAAAATAAAACTAATGAAGTAAATGCTGACGGACTTACCCAGTTGCAGGTAGTTATGTAGCGAATCATGCAATACTGGGGGAATGTTGAGTACCATGATGGTGATAATAATCGCGATGATTGCATCACTAAAGGCGTCCAGCCGATTCTTGAGTTTTTCCATGGTTGCTCCTTTTTGTAATTGATGCTGTTATTTTAGGCGTTAATGGGGGCGAGTACAAGGGCGGATACAGGTACATCTCGGGAGCGGCCATGGTGATAAAAAGGCCAGTAATTAGCAAAGCGCTACCATGGTTGATTGGCTGGGCACTAGCAACCCAATAAAAAATTTCAAAAATCAGTTGACAGCGCTTACTGAACCCATTAGTATGAATATTGTAATCAGACGGGATTGTCACTGGTTCGACCAGGCATTACCTACACGTTGAGGCGTATTGACGCTTCGTGCGGTGTAGGTATTTTTTTGCCATTGAGGAGGTTGTTATCGTGCGGTACATTAAAAAAATCAATAACAACGTCGCTTTGGCAAAAGATGAATCTGGTACTGAATGGGTGCTACTCGGGCGTGGAATTGGTTTTGGTAAGAATGCCGGTGATGAAGTGCATACCGATGAGGTTGATCGCCGGTTCAAAGCCGAGGAGGATACCGTGACCCACCAGAATCCACCCATGATTTTGGCCAACATTGATCCCGCCATATTACAACTAGCATCAAAGGTCAGTCAGGAAGCAGGGGATTTTCTAGGGATCCACTTTAGTAATTACAATTACTTGGCGATTGCTGACCACATTGCCTTTGCGCTGGAACGCACGCAGCGGGGTGAGGACTATCCCAATGAGTTTCGGTGGCAGGTGGGGCGTTTGTACCCCAAGGAGTACGCTGCGGCCAAGCGTGCTCTGGCAACTGTCAAAGCCGAAACGGGTGTGTCGTTACCAAAGTCGGAGTTGACTTTCTTTACCTATCACTTTGTGAGCGCGCAGAGTGACGCCACGCTGGTAGAGGACACCGTCGAAATGACGGAGTTGATTAATCGCGTGGTGGAAATTGTGAGTTACTCGTTCCAAATGCAATTGGATACTTCGTCACTAAATTATTCCCGGTTCGTGACGCATTTACGGTACTTCGTCGTGCGGCAGATCCATGGTGAAAGTGGTGGCGAGGAGTTAGACCCCACGATTGGGCAGGTGATCCGCATGAAGTATCCCAAGGCCTATGAGGCTGCGGGCAAAATTGCGGCCTATCTGGAACAAGCGCGTGGGTGGCACATTAGCAATAATGAAAAATTATATATTACGCTCCATGTATGGCGTTTAACACGCAATAATCATTGATATTTGTGGATTGTCACTGGTTCGACCAGGCATTACCCAAATATTGATAGAGCAGGCTGAGGTATTTAGGCTGCACTATCAATATTTGGGTTTTCTTTTACCCTGGGTCGCGCCAAATGGGTAAGAATGAATGGAGGAAACAATATGGCTGACAATGCGGCAATTGCGGCAGGTGTCATCAAAAATGTTGGCGGTAAGGATAACATCACCAACGCATGGCACTGTGTGACCCGCTTACGGTTCAACTTAACCGATAAAGATAAAGTCAATATGGATGCCATCAAGGGCATTAAGGGCGTCATGGGCGCGCAATTTTCTGGCGAACAGTTTCAGGTCATCATCGGGAATACCGTTAGCGACGTTTTCGATGAAGTACAGGCACAACTTGGTGGTACCGGTAGTGGCAGCGAAAGCACTGCAAAAGAAGGCATTGTATCCAAACTCATGGATGTCATCTCGGGTATCTTCACGCCTATCCTGCCCGCTTTAGCGGGTACTGGATTGATCAAAGGTGTGTTGGCACTGCTGGTCGCCTTTGGTTGGATGAACACCAAGGGAAGTTGGTACCAAGTACTGTACATGATTTCCGACAGTGTATTCTACTTCTTACCGTTCTTCGTGGCTGTTACGGCAGCGCGGAAGTTTAAAACTAGCGAGTTCTTTGGGCTTTCCGTGGCGGGTGTTTTGCTCTACCCAACGATGGTCAACGCGTATAACGCGGTTTCCGCGGGTAGCCACGTGGCCGCCATCAAATTGTTCGGGTTGTTGAACGTGCCGTACGTTAACTACACGTCCTCAGTAATTCCCATCATCTTGGCCATCTGGTTTATGTCCTACATTCACCGTTGGGTCAAAGGGTGGATGCCCGGTGCCGTGACGATGATGTTTACGCCAATGGTGACGTTAGTGATTACCGTTCCGTTCACTCTGGTCGTCTTTGGCCCACTGGGTAACTACGTCGGGACGTTCCTATCCGCGATCTTCGTTTGGTTGTTTGCCCACATGAGTGGGGTGGCCGGACTGATTCTGGGTGCGACCCTGCCAATTATCATCATGACCGGGATGCACTACGCGTTTGTACCAGTGGTCATGAGTAACTTCAAGACTTTAGGTTATGACCGGACCCTGTTACCGATCAACTTCATTACTAACATGGCCCAGGCCGGCTCCGTCTTTGCCGTTGCCGTCCGGACGAAGAATGCCGAAACGCGGCAGTTAGGTATTTCTACCGGTATTTCAGCCCTGCTGGGTATTACCGAACCCGCAATGTATGGGATCAACTTGAAAAAGAAGAAGCCATTTTACGCATCCTTGGCTGCTGGTGGGATTGCCGGCGCCATCGTCAGCGTACTGGGCGTCAAGGGTTACGTGATGCCTGGTCTGACCGGGTTGACCGCTTTGCCAGCATTCATCAAGGCCAACAACATGGCCAACCTGTACATTATCATTGGTGGTATTGCTCTTAGTTTTGTTTTGGCCTTTGTCTTTACGCTGATTCTCGGATTTGAAGATGACGTTGAAACAACTAAGCCAACGGCTACCAAGCAGCAGAGTGCACTAAGCAAGGTAACGACTGCCGCGGGTGTTTCCATCCTGGCACCAATCAAAGGGGACGTGGAAGCACTTGACCAAGTCAACGATCCTACCTTTGCTCAGGGCATTATGGGCAAAGGAATGGCCATCATTCCTAGCGATGGTGAAGTTGTTGCTCCAATTGCAGGGACGGTTACCGTCCTGCCCGATAGCAAGCACGCGATTGGCATTAAGGGTGACGACGGTACCGAGCTGCTTGTTCACATCGGTATCGACACCGTGGAACTCGGCGGCAAATACTTTACTACCCATGTGCACGTGGGTGACCACGTGGATGCCGGTGATGCGGTCATCTCGTTTGACCTCGACGCCGTGAAGCAAGCGGGCTACGATCCGACCGTCATGGTCATCGTCACCAACAGCGGGGACTTTAAGGATGTTCTGCCCATGAACGAAGAGGGCGTCATCTTCCCGCAGGAACAATTGTTAATGGGCATTCGTTAATTTAGGTATTTGAAAGGTAGGTTATCTGTATGTATCGAGAAAATGTTCCCACTGGCTTTAAGGATGGCTTTCTCTGGGGTGGCGCCACTGCCGCTAACCAGGTCGAAGGTGGTTGGAATCGCGACGGCAAGGGCCTAACGACGGCCGAAGTTGTGCGCAAAGCCGACGACCGGAAGAACTTTACCATGAGTGATGTCACCAAGGAGAGCATGGCGGAAGCTATTGCCGATAAGTCGGACGAGCATTACCCTAAGCGGCGCGGGGTCGACTTTTATGACCACTACAAGGAAGACATTGCCCTATTTGCCGAAATGGGTTTCAAGGCGTACCGGATGTCGATCGCATGGGCCCGGATCTTTCCACAAGGTGATGATCAGGAACCTAACGAAGCGGGCTTGGCGTTCTATGACCGGGTGTTTGATGAACTGGCCAAGTACAACATTGAACCAGTGGTCACCCTGTCTCACTACGAGATGCCGTTACACCTGACGGAAAAGCAAAACGGGTGGGCCAGCCGGGAGACCATCAACGATTTTCTACGGTTTACCAAGACGGTCTTCACCCGTTACCAGGACAAGGTCAAGTATTGGTTGACGTTTAACGAAATCAACTCCACGACGTTTGGGTTTACCGGCAGCGGGGCTATCGACGCAGGACTTTCCGAGCGGGAAAAGACCCAGATTCGTTACCAGTCATTACATCACCAGTTTATTGCCAGCGCCCTGGCCGTTCAGCAAGGCCACAAAATCAACCCCGAATTCAAGATTGGGTCGATGTTGGCACGGATGCAGACCTACCCGGCCACGCCAAATCCCGACGACGTGCGGGCGGCGCAACAAAGTGATGATGCCAACCTCTTCTTCACGGATGTGCAGGTACGGGGCGAATACCCAGAGTACATGAACCGTTTCTTTGCTGAACACGGCGTGAAAATTGCGATGGAACCAGGGGATGAGGCCATCCTGAAAGCAGGTAAGGTCGACTTTCTGAGCTTCAGTTACTACATGTCGACGGTCACGTCAGCTAAGCACGCTGGCGACACGACGATGGGTAACCTGGTCTTTGGCGAAAAGAACCCATATTTGCAGACCAGTGAGTGGGGCTGGCAGATCGACCCCGTCGGACTGCGGATTACCCTGAATACATTCTGGGACCGTTATCGTGTACCATTGTTTGTTGTTGAAAATGGATTAGGCGCCGAGGATAAGCTAACTGCTGATGGTCAGGTTCACGATAGTTACCGCATCGATTACCTGCGGCGACACATTGAGCAGATGAAGGAAGCCGTTAAGGACGGTGTTGATCTCATGGGATACACCATGTGGGGACCAATTGACCTGATCAGTGCATCCACATCGGAAATGTCCAAGCGTTACGGGTTCATTTACGTGGACCAGGACGATGAGGGTAACGGTACGTTAAAGCGTATCCGCAAGGACAGCTTCAAATGGTACCAGCGTGTTATTGCAACGAACGGCGAGGACCTGGGTGAAGAGTAGTTGCCTTCATCACCCCCTGTATCACCAACGTTACCAACAATGAAAACAATTTCACTAACATTGGTCTACACCCTTGCATTCGCTTACAATATGTGTAAAATATTATTTTGTAAACGTTTTTAAACAGACAAGCGCGTTTTGCTGACGTATCACGAGGACCTCCTGTTCACCGGCTGGGGGTCCTTTTTTTGTATACCAGAACGACTAGGCATAGCCCGGTATTTAATAGTGGTAGCGCCAAGTACTGTGGCCGTCAGGCCCGTTTTGGCCTCGGGGTTGGGGGTGCGTTACGCGGAAACTTTTGCGCGATGTAGTTCGGCGCAGAAAACCAGGTGTGGGCGGGGGACGTAGCTCGATGCCACTCCAAACATTTCACCCACAAAAAACGGGTCCCTACTTTCGTCGGCACCCGTTATACGCGTTACTTCGCGTTCCCAGCGTCTCTAGTGTACGCCTATCACTAACCAAAGTCGCCTGGTAACCGCGTATACACGGTACGTGGTTGCGCTTAGCAACCCGACCCTAGTTGACGTCGATCTGCGTGCCCAACAGCCGTGGCCGCCCCAGCCAGTAACCCTGGACCACGTCACACGGGTACTTCGTGGTAACAATATTCATTTCGCTTTGGGTTTCGATGCCCTCGACGGCAAAGGCTTTGTGCTGGCGCTGCACTTCGTTGTACCACGAAGCCAACAACGGTTCGATTTCTGGGAAGGTCTTGCACGGCCGGAGATCCTGGCAGGCAAACTTGAATTCGGCAACGGAATCCTCCATACCCGCAATTAGTTGCTCGTTGTTTTGGCCTACGCCCACGTCGTCAATGCAGACCAGGAGGTTGTTGTCGTGGAATCGCTGGGCGGCCGCCTGAATTTGGTCAAAGTTGACGCCGGGGTCGCGCCGTTCAGTGAGCTCAGTGAAAAGGTTGATTTTGGTACGTGCCTGAATCCGCGCGACCATTTCCATAAACGCAGGGTCAATAAATTGCTGCTCTTCCAGGTTAAAGGATAGGAGTCGAATTGATGACGACATGGTGTCGACGATATTGCCAAGCAAATCGCCAATCGTGTCGACGGTAATGGCGTTAAAGTCCTGGGGCAGCACCCATTCGTTGCCTTGCCGCTTACGGATGAATAATTCATAGCCAATCGGCAAGTTACTTGAACCATCGCCGGCAAACTTGGGTTGGCCAAAAAAACGGTACATAACGTTTCCTCCCGGTATGCCGCTCATGAAAATAAAAATGGCCCGTGCATGGTCTTTCACATGTACGGGTCGTGTGCCAAAAAAACTGGCCTGAGCAAGCAAATATATACATTATTGATGTACTAACAACTAATCGTTCAATTAGCTATTTCTCTATAAATCTAGCAGATTTATGCCATTATGACAATATCAAAGGATAATTATTCACTATTTATTTACATACGGTTTCATCCGCAGTACGACAAACGCACCGCCCGGTCGGGACGATGCGTTTTGATGGTGCTTGTGAATTTTTAGTCGTGCAAAGTGAATTGTAGCTTCATCCGTGGTGCGGCCAGTTTGAGCATCTGGCCCAGCAACTTAGTGGAGTTCTTCACGTTGATGGCGGCCATCTGGTCGTTGACACCAGCAAGATAACTTTGCAGGTCGTCCTGATCCGCAGCGGCGGCATCGGCCTGAATCTCCAGGTGGCGTGCGGCGGCGGTCGTGTTCTGTTCGTAGAGGTTTTCAAAGTCTTCGAACAGGGTAAAGTCGCTGTCGCCGAAGATTGCCAGCGTGTTTGCTAGCCAGTACATGTTGGCGGGGTCGTATTCGCCGGTCGTGTTCTTGTACGGCGCCGGCGTGTCATTGACGTTAGCGTAGAATGGCAGGACGGCGTTAAACGTGTTCGGGCCAAAGGCGAGCCAGTGGATACCGGCAATCGCGTCGGGCACATCGTTGCGAATCTGCAAAATGTGCAGCTCTTGGTTCCGGTTGATACCAATTGGCCGGTACAACTTCTTTTCGGCTGGGGTCCCGGTGGTACCATAAACGTCGTATGGCGTGTTCTGGTAGTGAGAGCTGAGGACGAACTTCACGTCTTCAATGCTGATTTTCCGGTCCGTCCGGCAGATGAACGGCAGGTCCTGGTCGATCGGCGTCGTGTCGAATTCGGGGTTGAAGTACTTCTGACCGTACCATGCCCGTGGGTTATTGTAACGCGTGTCCTTGATGGTTGCGGAGCCAAAGATATGGCGCAGGTCGTAACCTTCACGGTCTGGGTTGAGGTGGTACTTGTCAATCAGGTCCTGGAGGTCGGCACTGGCCATGTAGTTTTCGTGGTCATCGAAGTCAAAGTCGTCGATGTTAAAGCGGTTCGGGGCAACCACGTACGCGTCGTCCGGGATCCGGACTGCGGCCCAGTGGTGACCGGCGATGCTTTCAAACCACCATACTTCGTTATGGTCGGAGAAGCCGATACCGTTAGTTTCGTACGTTCCGTACTTCTCCAGCAGGCTGCCGAGCCGTTCTACACCCTCGCGGGCACTGTGGATGTACGGCAGGGTGATGGTCGGCATGTCTTCTTCACCGAGACCTTCTTCTACCAGGGGGTCGACGCCGAGAATGCGGCTGTTGGTCGTGATCGTTTCGGTGGACGTCATGGCAACGTTCTCGCTGTTGATACCAGCAGCGGCCCAGAGTCCGTGGCCGTCGACGGCTTCAGGAGTGGACGTGTAACGCAGGGGGTTGTCAGGCAGGTCAATGTTGAACTTGCTGAGAACCGACTGGTAGTGCCGGGGCTGGTCTTCTGGCTGGACGACCACGAACTTCTGTGGGTGCAGGGGCTCGTTACCGTCTTCGTTGCGGGCGATGATGGTGGAACCGTCAATTGACGCGTCTTTGCCGACCAGAATCGTGGTGCAAGAACCTTTGATGCGTTTGGTCATGGGATTACCTCTTTCTATTCATATGATGCCTTAATTGTATAGCTTGTGGTGGGGAAAGGCCAACGGGTACCGCCAATTTTTGTTGTGATTTGGTGGTCACTTGCACTATAGTTATTAATTGGTTTGTACCACGTACAAATGACATGAGTGGAGGAAACGATTGATGAAGAAAAAATCAGTATTGCTGGGTACCATGCTGACGACGTTAGTGGGCATATTGGCGGCCTGTGGTACGGGCAAAACCGCGCAAAAGCAGTCCACAGTCACGTACATGCAGACGGACGTGTTGCAGACAATGGACCCAGGCCGCGCCACGGACATTATCTCGGCGCAGAGCCTGACGGATGTTTATGCGGGGTTGTTGCGGTGGAACCACAACCGAATTGAGCCAGACATGGCGGCCAAGATGCCGACCGTGTCTAAGGACCAGAAGACCTACACGTACACTTTGCGTAAAGGCATCAAGTGGAGCGATGGGCATCCAGTCACGGCGGGCGACTTTGTGTACGCTTGGCGTCGGGCCGCGAACCCCAAGACTAAGTCGCAGTACGCCTACATCTTTTCTGGGATCAAAAATGCTGACGCCATCCTGGCGGGGGAGAAAGCCGCCACGACTTTGGGCGTCAGGGCACTTAGTCCGACGAAGCTGCAGGTCAAGCTGGACCGGGTGATGCCGTACTTTAACCAAATGATCACCCTGCAGACGTTCATGCCGCTGGAAAAATCGGTGGTGACGAAGGCCGGTAGCAAGTTCGGTACCAGCAATAAGACGCTGACGTTTAACGGGCCATACCGGCTGCACAAATGGACTGGTTCCGAGAACACGTGGACGGAGACCAAGAACCCGCGGTACTGGGACGCCCAGCACGTCACCATTAAGCAAATCAAGTATCAGGTCGTGAAGGAAAACAATACGGCTTACAACCTGTATAAGGACGGCAAAGTCGACGATATCACGCTGACCGGCAACATGGCCACCCAGGTCAAGCACAATAAGGGTTATCAAATCGTGAAGCAGCCGGGCACCGAGTACTTGGTCCCGAACCTGAAGCGCGTGCCCGCTTTCCGTAATGAGCAGGTGCGCCAGGCGCTGTCGATGGCGCTGAACCGGCCAGAATTCATCAAGCAGGTTCTGGGTGACGGCTCAGTGCCTTCGACGACGGTCGTGCCTGAGAGCATGATGTATAACGCGCAGGGCCAGGACTTTGCGACCGTGGCTGCAAAGGGCGTGACGAATAACCGCTACGACCTGAAGCGGGCCCGGCAGCTGTTTAAGGCGGGGATGCAGGCCAGTGGGCATTCTACCCTGACGTTCACCATTTTGGGTGAGGATACGGACCGGGCCAAGGCGACCTTGGCTTACCTCCAGGCAGCGCTAGAAAAGCTGTCCCAGGATGGTGCCCAGCTGAAGGTGCAGACCAAGTCGGTGCCGTTTAAGACCCGGCTTGCGCTGGTGCAAGCAGGCAACTTTGACATGGTTGCGGATGCTTGGTCAGCGGACTTCCCGGACGCCATCAACTTCTTGGAACAGTTCACGGGTGACGGCAACGATGCGGTCGGCGGTTGGCACGACGCCCGGTACGATGCATTACTGCACGCCTCCAAGACCACGGATGCCACCAACGCACAGAAGCGCTGGCAGGACCTGGTTGCAGCCGACCAGATTTTGGCTAAGACGGATGGCGTCATTCCGCTTTACCAGTCTGGTGCGGTCCACCTACAGAACCCACGGCTGCGGAACGTAAGCGTGAGCCCAAACAGTATGATCTACTGGGAATGGGCGCGGGTGAAGTAAGTACTAGCATGATGTAAACAACCATGAGGATGGATAATAAAATGCACCGCAACTAACTAGCCGAGAAAGGGCTGGTGGTTGCGGTGCATTTTTTGATTTAGGGGGATTCTATTCAGCCATCATGGTTGCTAAATCGTCACCATGCATGAATTCTGGCGTTGGTGTGAGATCGAAGCGCTTTGCAAGTTGTGCCAAGTTCTCATCGGTAATTTCATCGCGGATACGTCCACCCTGCGCGCGGATTGTAGTGAAGATGTTGGCCGCCTTTTCCACGGTTTCAATCAAACCAAATTCCTCATCAATTGAATCGCCAGAAGCAAAGATGCCGTGGTGTGGCCAGAGGACTAGACGGTACTTGGCCATTTTTTTCGCGGTAGCCGCACCGATTTCATTAGTACCTGGAGTCATGTATGGCAGGACGCCAATACCTTCGGGGAATACAACGATCGACTCAGCCTGCATTTTCCAAAGAATACGGCTGATAGTTTTTTCATCGAGTGGCATCGTGAAGGAAAGAGCAATTAAATTAGTTGGGTGGCAGTGCATGACCACGCGTTGCTTATTGTCGACCTTGAGACGTTCAATATGCGTCATCAAGTGAGCCGGAAATTCACTTGTTGGCAAACCACCATCACAGAACCCCCAGAGTAGGTCCACACTATGACCGTCAGGCGTAATACGTACCAGACCTGTATCGCGCTGTGGGTAGTCAATAATGTTCTTGAAGTAACGGCCAGTCCCCGTGACTAGAAAGTAAGTGCCAGCCAATGGGGAGGCATCAAAATCAATCGGGATGTTGCGCAATACTTTGTGCACGTCACCGTACGGTTTGACTTCATCCTCCGTCAACCGGTAACTGACGTTACCACCGTTACGCTCATCCCAGCCGTGCCGATACAGTAGCTGCGTAATTTTGGCCATCTGTTTCACGTAAGGAGACTCTACGAAACTTTGACTGTATTCTGGGTTAAGAAATTGTTGCTTTTCATCCATAATGTTTTCCTCCTCGTGTGATTCAAAAAATTCATAGGATTTGGTGAACTTTTTGGTTCACTTTCAACATCTATGATAAAGCAAGTCTGGACCGATGTAACCGCCTTCAATAACGTTGAAAATAGTTCATCCTGATGTGAACTATTCCTTGAGATTGTTCATAATACGGGCTTTCTTTGCGACTTATTACTACAAATCATTTATTGTGCTGATGATGCGGCGGTCAACACATTACTTGACGTTTTATGAATGCCTATATGAATTATTTTGAATTGAATTGAATGAAATTTTGAGTGCAAAATGGTGTTTTGCCAACAGTCATTGAATGCGCTTACTTGCCCGTATATCACGGTATAATGGCCTTGAAAGCTGATAAAGATAACTCAAATCAGTGGACATAACGAAAGGAAGCCAACATTATGGAAATGATGTTTGAAACAGAACGCCGTGATCTTGCGCACACTGTACGTAAGATGTTCGACCGCCAGGATACTAACGTAGCCGGTGGTAATATGTCGATTAAGGTGTTTGATGAACAAAAGCATCCGTATATACTGATCACCCCAACGTTTATGTCGGAAACTTATTATGCGGAACTACATCCAGCACAGATTTTGGTGGTTGATGCAGATACTGGTGAAAAGATTGATGGCGTTGGGGACCTTACTCGTGAGATTAATATGCACGAGCAAGCCTACCAAGCGCATCCCGGTATTCGTTGCGTTTACCATTCACACGCGCGGGAATCAATGTTCTGGGCCACTATTGGTAAGGACATGCCTAACGTTACCGAAGCAACTCGGGAACTGGGTCGTATCCGTTGCCTGCCATACGCGCCGGCTTGCAGCATGGAGCTTGCAAAAACGGTTCATGATGCACTGGTCACTATGGGAGACAAAGCTATGGAGAATGTCTTCTTGCTCAACAGCCATGGTATCCTCATCACTGCCGCTGAATTGCACATTGCGGCCCGCATTTTGGAGACCCTGGAGTGGAATGCACGCATTGCCTATCAGCAGTCAATCTTCATTAAGTTAGGACTACTGGATGATTATCAGTCCTGTGGGAAGAACTACCGCGAAGCATGTTCAGCGATTCCGCCAATCGCAGTCCCTGGAACTCCGGTTGAATCAACTCGTGTGCCGTTTCCTGAACACCTGACACGTCCAGCTGCAGAGATGCAGAAGGGCGAAAGCTAATAGTACGAATAAAGAAACAGAGGTTGGTTGCAGCTTTCCTTGAAGGCTGCGATCAACCTCTGTTTTTGTTTCCCCAGTGCGTTTCAGCTAAGGGTAATACGATGCCATCCGTTAAAGTTAAACGCAATCATATGTGCTGAGGTGAAAGGACAATGAAGCACTTGAGAGGACGGCCTTGTGTGGCTGAAGTTAGCAACGCTGCGTGGACACTAAAGCACCCACCGCCATTATGACGGTGGGTACTCAATGCTAATGCTAATTTTTGTTAATGACGTGCTGCATCACGCTTGATCATCTCTTGGCGACGCAGCTCGCGCTTACGCTCGCGTTCCTCTACATCAGCCTTAAAAAGTACTGGATATGACTTGAAGTACAAGCCTAAGGTAATGACGCCCATCACGATACAAAAGACGCTATTACCACTCATTAAGGCCACTCCAACGCCAATTACGTCGATGAACAAAAGTAATGAATAAATGATTTTCCGTGCGAGCATGCCATCCACCTACGATTTCTTGTGGTTCTTGTTAACGTCGCTGAAATCTAACCCGTCGATGTCGTCAAGGCTTGTCTTTTCAGCGTCCTTACCCGGCGACTTTTTACTGGTACTACCAAAGTCGAGACCGTCAATATTGTCCAAGTTTGTTGAGTCAGACGTGTCTTCTTCAGCAGATGAATCTGTTTCAGCAGCTACTGCTGAGGCAGCGTTACCAGCGACTGCAGGTGCACCATAACGTTGGCTTGGCAGAGGAATATGGGTCTGATCGTGGTACAGCCAAACGAATACTAGAAGCCAGATAATTGCCGCGGCGATAGCCCACCACTTACCGGCAAAGGCTTCACCGAAGAACATCCGAAAATCTGGGCCTTCAAAGGTGGACCAGGATAGTTGTTGGCCTGCGTGAACTTTAACCGCACCGGTTTGCTTTGCCAAGTTGGTAATAACTGGGGCAAAGAACGTACCACCATAGAGGAAAACTGGGGTGGTGATAAGACCCAAGACAATCATCCGTAGTAAGTTGGCACCAGTAATAAGTAGGGCGGCAACAACGAATGATAGGTTAATGATTCCGGCAAATGGAAGCACCGTGTTGTGCGGTAGGATCATGGCAAAAATCAGCATGACAGGAACCAAAATGATAACAGTTACCCATAGTTCACTACGGCCAGCAAGAATAGGCCAATCTAGCCCGATATAAACTTCACGGCCACTAAAGTGCTTCTGCATGAAGCCACTCATGGCGTCGGCAATCGGCTGCAACGCCTTCATGAATAACTTTGAAATCATTGGGAACAACGTCATGGCAGTAGCTGCTTGAACAGCCAAGTTCAAGGATCCAGATACGGAGTAACCTGCACCAAATCCAAGCAAAACACCAATGATTGCCCCCATGACCGTGTTGTCACCGAGAATACCGATGCGCTTTTGCAAGGCCTCGGCATCAAATGGTTTGTTGAAAATAGGAATGAAGTCCATTAGTCGGTTTAAAGGCTGAAGGATGACCGCAAATAGTGTAACGAAGTGTGGAACGGTAACCCCCGGCATGCCGGTTAGGTCTTCAATGTGGCGATGGAACATGTCACCAGACTTCAGCTCAAGAACAATTTGGATGCTGGCAACGATGAAACCCATGATGGAACTGTGCGTAAAGTACAGAACAACAACGTAAGTGAAGATTTTGTTCCACACGTTCCACATGTCCACGTTTAGTGTTTTCGTTAGCTTAAACGATAGCATGAGGAAGTTAATGATTAGTAGCAACGGGAAGAACAAGAAGGCTGCTTTATAGGTCCAAGTGATGGCTGCCACGCCCGGCCAGCCCATGTCAACCGCATTAAGGCTGAGGTGGAAGGCCTTCGACATAGCCTTACCGGCGGGTGCGATAGCATCGGTCATGTAATTAACAACCAGGGTCATCCCGGAAAACGCAACCCCCAGGGTTAAAGCTGCCATGATGGATTTCTTGAACTTTAAGCCCGCAATTAGTGCCAGAATAAACATAATCAGCGGGACAAATACGGCTGAGCCTAAATTGAGGACGTAATTAACGACCGTTTTTAGTATGTCCATGATATTTTTCCTCCTGAATGTTCAGTTAACTTTGCATGGCCTTTAACGCCTGAATAATCTCGCTGTAAGATTTTTCTGGATTGACGTTCATAAAGATGGGCATGCCGTTTACCATTGCGATGTTGTTCTTTTTAGCAATGTCTTCGAGCTCCTCGTTAGGCTTGGCAATCCAAACGTAAACATCGTAGTCAGGAAGAATACTTGGCAACTGCTTGAAATCCGTCGCCTCAACCTGAACGCCAGTAATGTTGTGCTTCTCGAAGAAACTATTGATCCGACCGACAGTAGCCTCACTGGATGCAACGCCAGACCCACATGCAACAATAATTTTTGCCATAATGTTCACTCTCCTTAAAGAATTAAATTCGCGCTGCGACTAGTTTGTACATGTCTTCAGGGCTGGTAGTCTTCTTAAAGGTGTTGACGAAATCCTCGTCCTGAAGCAAATCTGTAAATTCCTGCAGTAATCCAACCTGTTGACTAGAATCAGTGATTCCGAGGAAGAACATTGTATCCGCATTTTCCTCAGTGTTATAACCCATTTGAAGTACGCTGATTGGTTTTTTAATTTTGACGATTGCTAAAAAGGCCTTATTCACGTTTTCGGGATCTGCGTGCGGAAGCATAACATTGATCAGCGGGAAAACGATGCCTGTGGGAAACTCATCTTCACGACGATTTAGCGCATCTTCATAGGAATCCTTCACGTAGCCTTGAGCTTTGAGCTTAGCCGCTATCTGGTGGAATAAGTCATGCCGATCGGTGGCAGACACATCCAGGAAGATAAGGTCTTGGTTTAACATATCCTTATAACCCATAACGATTCCTCCTTATAATTTCAAATAAATTCAATGATATGAATTTTCTTGGCCGATTGGCCCTTGTTCAGTTTCATGTTAAAGCGCTTACAAGGCCTTTGCAACGCTTTTAGACCGTCAACCTTGTGTTGACAATGGTTCAGGTTGACCACTAGAATGTTCCCATAAAGGTTCAAGATAATTCATGGAGGTATTGCGGCATGCCACAGTCAAAAATGAAACCAGATCGCATCAAGGATATTT
The DNA here is from genome assembly GCF_001436135.1 of Lacticaseibacillus thailandensis DSM 22698 = JCM 13996. Taxonomy (NCBI): domain Bacteria; kingdom Bacillati; phylum Bacillota; class Bacilli; order Lactobacillales; family Lactobacillaceae; genus Lacticaseibacillus; species Lacticaseibacillus thailandensis. Next base: position 244,114 of record NZ_AYZK01000002.1, on the reverse strand, counting down.
TGAATATCCTCAATAAAGAACATCATATTAGTATTGCTGAGCTTAGTAAACGTATTTTTACCAGCAAGTCCACGCTTAGACGGGATCTGATTTCACTCGAAGAAGATAACATTGTTAGGCGGCAATATGGCGTAGTTTATTTGCTGCAAGACAAGAATATTGAGTACACATATTCGCGTCGGGAGAAGGTTCAGGAAAAAGCTAAACGTTATATTTGCGAACTTGCCGTCAAACTCATTCCCAACAATGCGGCTCTCTTTCTCGATGGCAGTTCCACCATCATGTCAATGCCAGACTTGCTGACTGATAAAGTTGGACTACACGTTATTACAAATAATCTTTTTATTGCTAACCGCCTAAATCAAATGACGCCGATTGAAACGGTCATGCTTGGGGGGATTCTTTCACATAAATCGGGGTCGTCGGTTGGTTCTTGGACGATTGAGCAGATTTATAAATTTAAAACCGACTTTGCGCTTTTATCAGCCAGCACCCTTAACCTTGACGGGGTATACAGTGCCGATGCGGAGCAATCCACGCTTAAGTCCGCAATGATTCATAATGCTAAAACTGCGATACTGATGGTTGATCATTCCAAGTTTGACCACAATGACTACATCATGATGAGCAACTATGACGACATTGACGTAATTATTACCGATCAACGTCCAGCTGATAAATATGTCCAGCTGTTTGAGCAAATGGGGATTAAGTTGGTATACGATTAAGAGCCTTATGGATAGTTGCGACTGAACAAATAAAAATGCACCGCAATCACTAGTAGATTTTGCTAGTAGTTGCGGTGCATTTTGTGATCTAGTTACTGAATCAACACGTACTTATATTTATCGCTGCGGATAACTTGTCGCGAAATGTGAAGTGGATGATCGTTTTGGTCATATACAAAGTCACTAATTTGCATGAGTGCAGTTCCACGATCCACTTCCAGAAGAAAGGCCTCCTTGGTGTCTGCCTTTTTGATGTCGAATTTTTTTTGTCCACCTGCTGGGGTTTTACCAAACTTATCATGAAGTACCTGGTAAAGGGATCCGTTCAAATTTTGATTAGCAATTGATGCGAACTCTGGGGTGAAGTAAATGTATTCTACGCAGAACGGGTCGCCGTTCACGTAGCGTAGGCGGGTGACATTAATGAGCTGTGACGCATGGGTGAGGTTGAAAAAATCAGCTTGCTCGGGCGTTGCCTCGAGCTGCTGGATGTCGACTAGCTTAGTCGTGAGCTTGTCACCCATGCTCTTAACGTTGTTAGTCAGACTGAAAAATTGTGAACGCCTGGCTTCGGAACCCATACCCGTTTGGACGAAGGTACCCTTACCGTGAATTTTAACAAGAATGCCCTTATTGACTAGCAAGCGGAGGGCATGACGCACCGTACTGCGACTGTAGCCAGTACTTTGCTGTAACTCCATTTCTGTGGGCAACTGATCACCGGGCAGATACTGTTCATGGTTAATGCTATCAAGTATTTGATTGGCTAGTTGTTCGTACAACGTTAGTGAAGAAGAACTATTAATAACGTTTGCCTCACCCATTGATCACACCTCCACAGTTACTGTCGATAATTCCAGTATACAACAAACGTGGGCAAATTAAGCGCTTTAAAAATTATTCAAGAAAGGGCTTGCATTTTTTTCGCAAAGCGATTATTCTTACGGTGTTTCAAAAAGTTGTATGCTGTTGTATCTTCACGGGAGGACATCATGACTAAAATTCAAGAGGAAACAGATAACATTGTGTCAACAGTATTGAAGAGCAGCGAACAACCCATCACTCGGGTAGTATGGATTGGTGCCGGTGGGTCCTTTGGTGGTTTTTATGCGGCCCAGTACTTTATGACGCGTAACGCGATTGCGGTGACGTCAGAGATGTTTACGAGCAATGAATTTGTTATGTCGCCGCCAGCATATGTTGGCACCAACACGTTGGCTGTGGTTTGCTCGATGCGTGGTACGAAGGAGACTTGTGAGGCGGCCAAGGTTGCCAAGCAGTTAGGCGCGCACGTGGTGGCACTCTACGTGGATCCATCACCCTTAACGGAAGTTGCTGACTTTAAGATTAAGTACGAGAGTTTGGCGCTGGATGAAAGCCGTACCGAATTATCTAACACTAGTATTGCCCTGATGATTGCTATGTCGTTGGTTCAGCATACTGATGGTTATGATGATTACGATGTTGCTATGCAGGCCTTTGACAACGTGGATGCCATCTATCGTCGTGCCGTTGAAGCAACAACGCCGCTAGCCAAGGTGTGGGCTGACCGCAACGCTGAGCGCAAACCAATTTACGTTTTGGGTAGTGGCCCAGCATATGGAGCAGCTTACATTTTTTCTATCTGTAATATTGAAGAAATGCTCCAGATCCCTTCACCAACTACTAATAGCTGTGAATACTTCCACGGCCCATTCGAGACCTTGGACAAAACGACGTCAGTATTCCAGCTGGTATCGGTTGGACGGACACGCGCTGCAGATGAGCGGGCAGTGCGCTTCCTGAAGAAATATGGCGGTGACAATGTTTATATCCTAGATGCCAAAGAAATTGGCCTGAATGATTTGGATGATAAGGTATCTGAATACTTCAATCACGTTATCTTTGCACCCGTATTGAATAATGTATATATGCGTGCCCTGTCAGCACGAATTCAAAAGTCATACTTAACCCGGCGGTATATGTGGAAAATAAATTACTAAATTACGTTACGAGTGGTCGTTAGACCAATTAACTGTTATCAGCAGTCATACCCTCATAGTTGAAAGGCAATGTACCCTGTTGTATTCTTGAAATATAGAAGCGCTTTCAACAAAGGAGGGTTTTGTTGTGTCCGAAGATATTCAAAGTGTGATTTATGATAAATTAGTGTCCATGTGTACAACGGATAACCTTAGCTCTCTGGGCATCACCGCCGATGTTTTTTCAAAGGCACTATCAATCAAACGCAATACGTCGAGTCATTACCTCAACGTGCTGGTCCACGAAGGCAAGGTGATCAAGGTCAACACGCGTCCAGTAGTGTTTTTTGCCCGGTCTGCGGTAGAAAAATATCTAGGCCACCAGTTGAATGAGTCGGTTTTTCCTTCAGTTGACGCCATTTTTCAAGGCCATGATAGTCAAGTTGATCCGATGAGTGCTGTGATTGGATCCAAACAATCCCTCTTTTCACAAATTAAGCGGATGAAGGCGGCGGCTCGCTATCCTGGAGTGGGGCTGCCGGTATTACTAACGGGACCGACTGGTTCGGGGAAGTCCTATCTGGCGCGGGTCTACTATGATTATTGTGTTTATCAAGGTTACCTAGATCAATCTAGTTCATTTGTCCACTTGAATTGTGCGGAGTACGCGGACAACCCGGAGTTGCTGGCAAGCATTCTGTTTGGCTACAAGCGTGGTGCCTATACTGGTGCTGACAAGGATAGTCAGGGGTTGTTTGATCAGGCCGATAACGGAATGCTTTTCCTGGATGAAGTGCACCGTTTGGGCGCTAAGGGTCAGGAAAAGTTGTTCGAGTACCTTGACAACGGTACTATTTCTCCGTTAGGCGAAACCAAGTCAGGACACCAGGTAAATGTACGGCTGATTTTTGCGACAACTGAAAATATTCAAAGCAACTTTTTACAGACGTTCATTCGGCGTATTCCCGTGCAGGTTGAGGTGCCAGGTATTAATGAACGAACGCAGTTTGAACGTGAGAGTCTTACTAAACTGTTTTTCCTGAATCAATCCAAACGCATTAACCGGCCCATCCAGCTCAGCAAGCAAGTGCTAAGTATTCTAACGAGTCAGCATTACGATAGCAATGTTGGTCAGATGAAAAACTATATTACCCTCACGGTAGCGAGCGCTTTGTCCAAGGCGAAAGATGATGCAGGTCCGCTGAAGGTAGTTGTGGGGGACTTGCCGAGTGATATTTGGAGTAACAATGAAACTGAGGGCATCCGTCTACGGCTAAATGGTGATGGTACGTTCATCACGATTCGTCAGGAGATGAGCCTGCAGCAATTAGTCGATGATGATGCTGATCAGGACAATCAGATTCGTTGCATCTTTACCCGTATTGTTGGTTTGTATAATCAGCTGGGTATTTCAGCACAGTTTATGAAGGCCAGTACCGATCTCATCAATACGTTGAGCGACGAAATGATCTTTAGCAACGTGATTGATCGGGGTGAGGTACCACTAGATCTAATGAAGCGCATGATGCAGGCCAAACTTGATTCGTTGGAAGATAGCTTTTCCGTTAAGTTTTCTGGCAACTCACTAGTCGTTATCGCGTACTTCTTTTATTACCGGCAGTTTAACTACTGGGTACTCAGTGCACAAACCCATGCGGTGCTTAACGAAATTAGTACTAAGTTAGCTCAGGACGACGCACGTATCGCGACGTTCACCGATGAAATTATCAAAATGACGCGGTCAGCGTTATCACTGCCAGTAGATGTAGTGGACACATTGTTCTTGCAACTATACTTACATGAAGCCGTGAAGGTGACGAAGGATAATTCTATTCGGTGCTTGGTTTTGGCTCATGGCTATTCCACTGCTAGCAGCATTGCGAACGTCGTTAACCGGTTGGTGGGGTATACGGCGCTTGGGTGCATTGATATGCCACTGGATATTAGCGTCGAGACCATCGGACAAAAAGTTTCCGATTATATTGCTAGTAACCAAATTAGCTCGGGTCTGATTCTCATGGTTGATATGGGGTCACTGTCGGGCATCCACAAGTACATTCACGGGACAATCGATTTTCCTATCGGTATCATTACTAATGTGTCGACGCAATCAGCATTGTCGGTGGTCGACCAGGTGGCCCACCATAAGGCTATTGATGAAATTGTGAAGCACACGGCTCAAACAGTGTACACCGAGGGTCGCACCATTTATCCGCAGGAAGTCAAAAAGAACCTCATTATTACGTGTTGCAATACTGGGATCGGGACGGCCAATCAAATTAAGCAGTTATTAGATAGTAGCTTTGCGGAGAAAATTGACGTGGTGGTGAACGCCTACGAATATAGTTTAGTTAGTGATCCGAACCAGATGGCTGCCATCAAGCGGACATACAATGTGCTTGCCATCGTGGGCACAGTTGATCCGCATGCGGAAGGCATTACGTTTATTCCACTAGAAAAGCTCATTCTGGGTGAAAATTCGGAGGCGCTACTCCACGACTTAGGAGTCGTAGCGGATAAGCATGAAGTGGAGGACATTGTCACCACTATCTTGCACAACTTTACGATTGAACGGGTGCTTAACTCACTAACAATTCTTGACGCGACCGCTGTGATGGACGCAATTGATGTGGTGATGAGTCGGTTCGTCGAATTATCAGGGCAGGTTCTGGGTAATCCGCAACGCATGGCGCTGTACGTGCACATTAGTTGTATGGTTGAGCGCTTGATTCGTAATGAACCGATTACCACTTACGACTGGAAGCATGCCAATATTGACACTAATATTTTTCAGGAGATTAAAAGCGCACTTAGTGTCCTTGAAGCCAAATATAGTGTCACGGTGCCTAAAGCCGAGGTTGCCTATATCTATGACATTATTCATGGAAATTAGCGTCATGAAAGCGTTTTAACGACTTGGGTCCAAATAAAAAAGCGTGTCAGCAAAAACTGGCACGCTTTTTGCTTGTATATAAGTGTAAGGCAATGAGCTCAGGTGTGAGGAACTCACGACCACCAGTAGCACATCCTTAATTACTAGATAAGGGCTAGCGAAGAACGAGGCCCAATAACGACGAAGGGAGGTACGCTTATGCGGATCATTTTGGTCAGTCACGGACGTTTGGCGCTAGGCATGCAGGATACAGTGAAATTTATTATGGGGGACACCCCGAATTTATCAGCTTATGCCGCTTACGTTGATAGTGATGAGAGCAAATATGTTTATGACATTGAAGCGGAACTCACGCAGCATCCCGATGATGAGTTTGTTATTTGTACCGATGTGCTAGGTGGTTCCGTGAATACGACGATGATTCAGTTGTTGAAGGATTACCCAAACGTTGAATTGATTGCCGGAATGAATTTACCGCTGATTTTACAATTGCTGGCTGAAAACACGGTCAAGGACAAGGCAGAACTTGCCAAGGTTGTTGCCTCAGCACAGCAGGCGCTTGTAGATGTTAATAGTTTGTTGGTCGCACAGAAGAGTGGAGAGGAGGATGACTTGTAATGATTAAATTAGTTCGTATTGATCACCGTCTAATGCACGGACAAGTTGTCTTTTCATGGACGAAGTCGTTAGGTATCGAGCGCATCGTGGTTATTGATACCAACACCGCAAATGATGAGTTTAAGCGCATGTCACTCAAGCTTTCTAAACCAGAAGACGTTAAGTTGAGCCTATTTACGGTTGACCAGGCAATTGAGCGTATTCCCAAGATCAAGGCCTTGAAGGACAATACCATGTTGATCTTCGGCAATGTTGGCGAAACGTACACCTTCTTTAAGGCGTTCGGTCCGATTGATGAAATCAATTACGGTGGGATTCTCGATCGGCCAGGTGCTAAGCGCTTTAGCAACGCGATTTACCTCACTGATAAGGAAGTTGAACAAAGCCGCGAGTTGGCTGACATGGGTATTACCTTGTACATGCAGCAAGTACCAACTTCAAAGAAGGAAATTTTGAATAATAAGCTGTCATAATTGCGTTTTGATGTACGGAAAGGAGCGTGAATACCATGTTTATGAAGGCGTTATTGATTGGGATCATCAGTATCATCGCCATGCTCGATTCACGATTGTTCGGGCGTTCCAATCTTGAACGGCCGTTGATTGTTAGTACATTGGTTGGTCTCGTGTTGGGCGATGTCACCAAAGGGCTAATGGTTGGTGCCTCGTTGGAATTGATTTCCATGGGGTTGGTCAATGTTGGTGCTGCCGTAGCAACGGATATGGTGTTGGGTTCAATTATTGCGACTGCCTTTGCTATTCTATCGAACACCTCTGCTCAGGCGGCGTTGACCGTGGCAATTCCAATTGCGGTCTTTGGCCAGTTGCTGGGGATCGTGGTGCGGATGTTGATGTCATCCCTGTCACACATGGCTGAACGGGACATTGAAAAAGGTAAGTTCAAGCGTGTCCTTAGCTACCACATCGTCTGGGGGATGGTCTTCTATTCACTGATGTACTTCATCCCCACGTTTATTGCTATTTACTTCGGTACTGGTGTTGTTAGCGCCATTGTTAAGGAAATTCCGGACTGGCTAACCAACGGGTTGACACTTTCTAGTAAGATCTTGCCAGCATTTGGGTTTGCCCTGTTGATGTCAACGATGCTATCTAAAAAGACGGCGGTATACCTGTTCCTCGGTTTCTTCATCACGGCTTACGCCAACATTTCGGTTACCGGTGTAGCCATCTTCGCTGTATTGCTGGCTCTAGTGGTCAACGAATTCTTGCCGAAGGCTGGTAAGGGTAATGGTACAGCAGCCACGGCCGATTCCACGGATGATAGTGACGATGACGATGACCTTGAGGAACTATGAGGAAAGGAGTGAGCAATCATGGCAGATGAAACTAAAAACATGACCCCGGCACAACGCAAAGCCCTACGCAAAAAGTCCTGGTCGTTTACTTGGCGGTCTTGGGCCATCCAGGCCTCGTGGAACTACGAACGTCAAATGAACATGGGTTTTCTATACGGAATTGCGCCAACTTTGAACCGTTTGTACAGCAAGCCGGAAGACCTGGAGAAGAAGAAGGCAGCTTATCAGCGGCACATGGCTTTCTATAACTGTACGCCGCAAACAAGTTCATTTGTTCTCGGGCTCGTGACTTCGATGGAAGAGGAGTACGCCAAGGATCCGTCATCTCTAGATCCTGATTCTATTAACGCCGTTAAGTCCTCCCTGATGGGTCCACTGTCAGGTGTTGGTGACTCGTTCTTCCAGGGCACGATTCGTATCTTGGCCTTCAGTCTTGGGATTAATCTTGCTCAACATGGTAGCATCTTAGGACCAATCCTCGCGATGGTAATTTCCTTGATTCCATCGTTTGCCGTTACTTACTGGGGTGGTCAATTCGGTTATACCGCCGGCAAGAAATACTTGAAGATTTTGACCGGTGGTGGCTTGATGAACCGCGTGATGTACCTGGTTAATATTGTTGGTCTGATGGTTATTGGAGCGATGATTGCCAGCATGATTGGTATTACGACGCCAATCAAGGTTGGTACGGCCTTCAACCTGCAGAAGACGCTGAATAGTATCTTCCCGCAGATGATTCCGTTGGCCTTTACGTTCCTGATGTACTGGATGCTCCGGAAGAAGGTCGGTACTGGTTGGATTCTGCTCTTCTGTATCGGCGGCGGCATTCTGTTGAGCGTTCTGGGAATCTTTGCTTAGTTTATTTTCATTAATTTGGATGCGGTTGGTTAGAAACCAAATCAAAAATCTATAGGAGGAATTACATTATGAGTACTTTGTCACCTAAGGAAATTATTGCAGCTATTAAGAAGGACCACAGCGATATCAACCAAGTTTTGTTTGTTGGTTGTGGTGCGTCAATGTCTGATTTGTATCCTGGCTACTACTTCACCCTACACGAAACTAAGAGTGTGCGGACTGCGATTATTACCGCAAACGAGTTCAACTATGATGCACCAAAGAACATTGACGATAAGACCATCGTGATTACCGCTTCCCTTGGTGGTACGACTCCAGAATCTGTTGAAGCGACGAAGAACGCGACGAAGTGGGGTGCTAACGTCATTGCTCTTTCCAACAATCCTGACGCTCCAATTCTCAAGGCGGCTGAGTACAACATCCTCCACGGCTTCCACGAAAGCTACTCCGCTAAGGTCCAGAAGATGACTAACGCGTTGAAGTTAGCCGTTGAAATTAAGAACCAGTTTGAAGGCTATGATTACTATGACGAGGCCCAGACCGCCTTTGATGGTCTGTACGACCTGATTGATGAGCAGGTTAAGCATGTAGGCCCAGAGGCCAAGAAGTTTGGTGAATTGTACAAGAACGATTCCACGATTCACGTACTGGCCAGTGGTGCTACTTGGGGCGTTGGCTATGCAACTGGTAGCTTCCTGTTTGAGGAAATGCAGTGGATCACGGCGCCAGTACACAACTCCGGTGAATACTTCCACGGCCCATTCGAACTGACGGAAAAGGATGCGCCATACCTGCTGTTTGCTAACGATGGGAGTACACGGCCGATGGACATGCGGGCGCTGACCTTCCTGCAGCGGTTCGATGCCAAGATTACTTTGGTTGACGCTAAGGACTTTGGCCTGTCAGCTATCGCTGGTCCGCACGTCATTGATTACTTCAACCCAATGCTGTTGACTGGTGTCTTCCGCGCCTACGCTGAGGAATTAGCCGCAAAGCGTGACCACCCACTTTCCAAGCGTCGTTACATGTGGAAGTTAACTTACTAATAGCGGAAATTGATAGTGTTTCACCAGTCAAGGAGCGGCAACTGCCGCTCCTTCTGGTGGTTTTGGGGTCACATTGCTAGCACTCTGGGTACTGATTGTTTAAACGAAAGGAGAGGCTACGTGGATGCAGGCCACGTGGCGAAAAGTCTATATGTTTACAGGAGTTATTTTCGACATGGATGGCGTTCTGGTTAACAGCGAACAGTTCTACTTTGATCGGCGCATGCAGTTCTTTCGTGAAAAAAATCTGCACCCAGGTTCCACCGATATTCGGGACTATTTGGGCATGTCCAACGAACAAGTTTGGTCCGCGCTCGTACCTGATGATGAGCGGCGTCAGCAGTTGCATAAAGAATATTTGCCCTATCAGGCTAGCCACCCAATCGATTATGCCCGGTTTATGTTTCCGGGGGTTAAACCATTGTTACGGTATTTGAAGGGGCATCATGTGGCAGTAGGATTGGCATCCGCTGGCATTTACGGTGATATTTATCGTATGCTAGATGAATGTCAAATCACCCAGTACTTTACGGAGGTACTGAGTGGTGAAGAAGTACCGCATAATAAGCCGGAACCTGATATTTATTTGCGGATGGTGGAATTGTTGAGCATACCTGCAGCCAACTGCCTAGTTATTGAAGACAGTACCAACGGTATCGCGGCCGCCAAAGCTGCGGGGTTGACTACCTGGGCGATTGATCAGTCTGAGTACGGAGTGGATCAGTCGCGTGCTGACCGGATCGTTGGTAGCTTAGATGAGGTACGTAAGTCGTTGAAATAACACTAGCGAGGGGGCTAAACCATGAAACTAGAACAATCGATTCGACAGAGCCAGCGGTTGCTGCTGTCACAAACCATGCAGCAGTCACTCAAGGTGCTACAAATGGATGGGTTTAGCCTGCGTGAATACCTTAATGACTTAAGTATGAGTAACCCGTTGGTTGATGTGCCGGCATCTAGTGACATTGACGTTTCCAACTTTGAACCCGGTACGGCGTCAACCTACGACAATCTTTACGATTATTTGAACATGCAAGTTGAGTTGAGGTATAGCGATAAACCACTACGCAAAGTGGTGACGGCATTAATCCAGAATTTAGACCATGATGGGTTGCTACAGGTGGATGAGGAACGTTTCATTGCAGAACAGGGCATCAACCAGGTACAGTTTCTTGACGCCTTGACCCTCTTACAGTCGCTAGATCCGCCTGGTGTTGGCGGCCGTACACTCCAAGAGGTGCTGGTTGTTCAAGCGCGGATGTTACCGGACTGCCCACCACTAGTAACGGAGATTTTGACCAACCATTATTGGAATTTCCTGCATAATGATGTACACCGTATTCTAACTACGACTGATGCGACCGTGGATGAATTTCTGCAGGCTAAGGCGATCATTGGTGGATTTACTGCGCATCCCGGAGCCGGTTTTGGGGATGAGCAGACACAGTACCGTATTCCTGACATTAAGGTGCGTCCCAATGAGGGTGGTTATCGGGTTTACCTGACCAAGGCCGGTCGACCGCAACTGGTTTTTAATACCGATGAGTATGATGAACTGCGTCAGCGTGGGGACGAACAGTTACAGAGTTACCTGGGCAATTTGGCCGAGGAATATCACTCCGTCAAGCGCATCCTCCAACGCCGTGAAGACACCATCGGGCTGGTAGCCCAGTATGTCGTCGGGGTGCAATGGCCCTACCTCAATCGTGAGCAGGGTTTCATCAATGAGCTTTTGCTGCGTGATGTGGCAAGTGCGGTTGGTGCATCCGAATCGACTGTAAGTCGGGCTTTGAAGGATGAATATATTGATAGTCCCCGTGGTGTATTACCGATGAATTCATTACTGACCCGGCGTAGTACAAGCAAAGAAGAGCATTCGGCTGACAACGAACTCATGCATGGTATACGGACAATTGTTGAAGGTGAGGACCCCCAGAAGCCGTTGAGTGATCAAAAGATAGCGGATGCTTTAGAAAAGCAGGGTATCAAGATTGCTAGACGCACGGTGGCCAAGTATCGGGGCGTAATGGGGATTGCGGATAAAAAGATGCGCAAGAAGTAGTGGTGGCTAAAATGGCAATGATTAATCCAAAAGTACGGCAAGTAAAAATCTGGCGGAAATTAGCAATTTCGGTACTGTACGGGCTGAGCTTAAGTTTAGCGTTGAACTTATTTTGGCAACCGGGTCATATCTCGGCTGGGGGTGTAACCGGTGTAGCCCAAGTTATTGCGATCATCTTCCGTCGCTTCCTGAATTTTCGGGTGGCAGGGGTGTCGACAACTGCAGTGATGAATACTGCTAACCTCTTCTTTATCCTCAACGTTCCCTTAATTTGGATGGCTTGGAAAGAGATTGGTCGTGAGTTTACGGCCTTCACGTTGATTACCGTTGTTAGTTCATCGATATTGATCAATATGACGACTGGTCTAGCACCATTGACGCGCGACCCGATGATTTGTGCTATTTTTGGAGCAGTTATCAATAGTGCAGCAATCGGTCTGGCGTTGCGTAATGGTTTGTCCAGTGGTGGTACGGACATTGTGGGGATGTTGCTCCACAAGTATTACAACGTGTCAGTTGGGTCGGTCAGCATCGCGGTCAACGCGGTCGTTGTTATTGTAACGGGTTTCCTAGAGGGTTGGCCGCACGCCCTTTATTCGGTCATCGCTATTTTTGTCGGGGGTCGTGCTATGGACTTCCTGTACACGCGACAGCAGCGATTACAGGTCATGATTGTGACGGACCAAAGCAAGGCTGACGACCTACTAAAGGCAGTTCACCAAGAGATGCGCCATGGTATTACCGTGTTTAAGGACACTGAGGGTGGTTATAAGCACGAAAGTAAGACGGTATTGTTGACCATTATTTCACGGGCAGAGTTTCATGATCTCGAGGAGACCATTCGAGCACACGATCGGAATGCTTTTATTTCCAGCACTAAGGTGGTGGAAATGGCAGGAAGGTTTATTGAGCCAGCGGTGGAATAGAATAAATTAATATAAGGAGAAGGATTCGCGTAGTTAAGGCCTGACTGTCGATAATGGTAGTGAGGGGTCTTGCACGGATCCTTTTTGTGGGTCTCCGTCAAATGCTGTTGGTTTCAATATTTTCAAATTGCCGAGGTTTTCCATTTTGGAAAACCTTTTTGTTATCTAGGCGACTAGTTGGTAAATACGATCGAAAAAGTTTTGTTGGTTCTTAAAGCCAAAACAGTTACGTTTCAAGGATTTGATCAGGCAGTTCTCGCCCCCCAATCAGGCCATTGCTACAGGGACTGGTGGTGGCTACTAGCACATTCTGGCGTTTTTGTCTTAGTGTCGCCATCTGTCCACTGCGTTGCCGGTGTTGCGGTATGTATCCAGGACCCGCCAGAAAGCTATTGTATTGCCTGACATTAGAGCATTATGTAGATTGAGGTAGGCTTCGTAGACCGTTTGTAGTTGAAGCTGATGATCAAGACCAAAATCAAAGGCTCTCTGCTCGGTCATATATTCATTGATTCCGAACAGAAAGTGCAACCGTCGGGCGTCAGGGTCAGTCTTATGGAATAAGCGCCACTGGGACTTAAGCACCTTGTATTGCAAGGTGTGGGAGTCATCAATCTGTTTGAGGACCACAATCCGGGTTTGGCCAAGGGCATGACCTAGTAATTTCGCGATGTAAAAGCAATTAATAACGATGCGGACATTCGGAAAGACCGCTTTGATAAAGCGCCAGAATCGTGGGCATTTCAGTCGCTTCTGGGATCTTAACCCGCGTTAATTCATGCCCGTTGCGTTGGCGATTCGCAAACCCACAATTCTGACAACGTCTGGGCGGGTAAGATAGTTCACAGTAAATGACGTGGACTTGGCAGGTAACGTCCCGAGAGGATCGTTTTTCGTTACTTGCTGCAGTGACGTTGATGTTAGTATTTGGTATTCCTAGAATAGACAGTATTAGATCGTTTTGGAACATTGATCGATAGTTCGCTTGTTGTTTGTTTGATTGCATAGAGGGACAGCGTGGTTAGCCAATGGGTTGCCCTTTTATTTTGCCAAAATTGTCATTAAAAATAGGGCCCACACTCGCTGCGTTGGTAGACACCAACAGTAGAAAGTGTAGACCTTTTTTTGTTACCTACTCACTTATTGAATGTGTAAGCACTCAAAATACATGTTGACACGTTCTGGAAAACGGTTACAATAAAAAATGTAGTAAGACGTATTGAGACGTATTAAGGAGGAGCAAAATGATCAAGACAAGCGAAATTGTTAAACGGATTCTTCAGCACAACGAGGGCAAAATTAACTCAGTTTACTTCGTGGCAGCTGGTGGCTCATTGGTCGATATGTATGTTTCCTATTACTTCCTACAAGCAGAAAGTACCACACTTACAACGGGTTGGTATACTTCAAACGAATTTGTTCATGTTCAGCCAAAGCGTTTGGGCGCTAATTCAATCGTATTTGTTTGCTCGCACAGTGGTAGTACGCCAGAATCCGTGGAGGCAGCGCATGTTGCCCAACAAGCGGGAGCAGTCACAGTAGGGCTGACGTTCAATGCTAAGGCTGAGTTACTTAAGTATTCTGACGAAAAAATTGTTTACGAGTGGGGTAATGAACGCGAAGTTGTTAACAATCCGATGGCCATTATGTTGGACATGTCTGCACAAATTTTGGCTGGTCTTGAGGGCTACGACCAGTTGCCTGCATTCAGGGATGCTTTTGCCAAGATTGATACTATTGTGGACAATGCCATTGATCAAGTTCAGCCACGGACGAAGGCATTTGCAGATAAGTATGCTCATGAGAAAATGTTCTACATTTTGGGGAGTGGCCCATCCTTTGGGCATGCTTATGGCTTCGCAATTTGCAGCCTGATGGAAATGCAGTGGTTGGATGCAGCGCCAATTCACTCAGGCGAATATTTCCACGGACCATTTGAGGTTACCGACAAAAATAAGCCATATATTGTATTGGAAAGTGTTGGCCGTACGCGTCCGCTCGATGAACGTGCTCTCAAGTTCTTACACAAGTATGCTGAAAAGGTTGAGGTTGTTGATGCAAAGGAATTGGGCCTGGACATGATTGATAGTAAAGTGGCTGAGTTCTTCAACCCAATTCTCTTCTATACTATTCTCAGTGAGTACCGTGCAAAGCTGGCGGATAAACGTGACCATTCACTAGACGTTCGCCGCTATATGGGCAAGGTGCCATACTAAAAAAGGTTATTTGGGGGAACAATAATTATGAGCGCACGGGTGACGAAGTATGAGCAGGTAATGACTAGCATCCGGCAGAAGATACTATCAGGGGAATACTTCGTTGGTAGCCAATTACCAAGTGAGCCACAACTACAAAAACAATACGGTGTTAGCCGCGTGACTATACGGCTTGCGGTAGACGGATTGGTTAAGGATGGCCTAGTAGAGCGGGTTCAAGGCAAAGGTAGTTTTGTTCAAAGGCCACAACGGGTTAGTCGTCTGGTGCGCGAGAGTTCAGTTGAAAGCTTTTCCAAAGTGGCACTAGCAAGTGGCTTTCACCCACAAACAAAAGTTTTAAAGGTAGAGCGGGTAGTTGCTACCGCTGCATTGCAAAGTAAATTTAATGTTGATGTCACTGGTTTGTTGCATACTGTCCGGTTACGTTTTTTGGATCAAGATCCAATCTTTTTGGAAAATAATTATTATCCGTTACCGCGATTTGCCACACTAGGCGATTACGATTTAAATGGTTCCCTGTATGAAATTTTTCGGGAGCATTTTGGAATTACTAGTCTGGATTCTGACGATACCACTTTGAGTGTTGTGACAGCCGATGTAGAAACAGCCAAATTATTGCAACGTTCGGTTGGTTTTCCCCTATTTTCGATGAAGACTGAGATATTTGATCAGAATAAGAAAATTGTGCAATACGGTGAGCAGTTGATAGTGTCAGACAGATATCAATTCAAGATTTAGTAAAAGGAGGGATGACTAATGATTAAATTTATACGGGTGGACCATCGATTGTTACATGGTCAAACAGCCCTGTCGTGGTATGGTGCGACTCATGCTAATTGTGTATTAATTGCTAACGATGATGTGCCTAATGATCCTATTCGTAAAGCCACAACTAAAATGGCACGGCCAGTAGGGGCTAAGTTGGTCATCATGCCAATTCAAAAAAGTATTGATCAGATTAACAGTGGCATTGCCGATAAATATGACATCATGATTGTGGTTGAGAGCATCCATGATGCTTACCGTTTGATTTCAGGTTTGAAGGATAAGCCTGAAAGCTTAAATCTTGGTGGCACCAAGAAGACCGATGACACTGAAAACATTTCCACGGCGGTTAATGTGACCGCGCAAGATAAGGTTGAGCTTAAGAAATTGTCAACTAGTGGCGTCAAAGTATACATCCAACAAGTTCCCACGGCGGCTTCGAAAACCGTCGACTTCTGAAAGAGGTGAGCGAAATGCTTTTGAAGACACTATTAATTGGGCTGGTGGCCCTCATCGGCTATGGCGAGTATTACCTTACTGGACGTGGCCAGGTAGCGCGTCCAATAGTAATTGGTCCGCTCACTGGACTGGTGCTTGGCCACTTGACGACGGGTATTGAAGTTGGGGCTGCCTTGGAGTTAGCCTACATTGGCGTGATTGAAATTGGTGCTTCGGTTCCACAGGACATGGTTTCCTCTGGAGTTCTAGGGACGGTGTTTGCAATTTCTACTGGTAAGGGCATCTCGGCAGCTCTGACGTTTGGGTTGCCATTGTCCATGCTGGTTCTGTTGGTGCAAAACTTGGCCTATGTATTCATTGCTCCTCTGTATGTGGCTAAATGTGATCAATATGCACGTGAGGGCAAGCCCAGGAAGTTAAGCTTGATGGCTTTTTGGGGTGGCACGTGCGTCAATTTCGTTCCCTCAGCCATTTTAATTATGCTTGCTTATTACTTTGGTACCGGGTTTTCATCCGCCATTGTTGGTTTCATTCCAAAATTTGTTCAGGATGGCCTAGTGGTTGCCAGTGGGCTTTTACCAGCGTTTGGGTTTGCTATGCTAATTCAGCAAATTTTGCGTAAAGAAATCGTGCCGTACTTAATCCTAGGCTTTGTATTAGCGGCTTACCTTAAGGTTCCAATTATTGGCATCGCCATTATTGGTATGGTGATCATTATGATCATGTACTACAACGAGAAGAAAAATAAGGCTTCACAGCAGCAAGTTTTGGGAGGTTCAGATGATGAAGACGACACAGACAGCTTCTAATTCCCCAGTAAGACGAAGTCTACGTTCAGTATTTTGGCGCACCTTCACCATGGGCGCGTCATGGGAGTACACCCGGCAAATGGCAACGGGGTACGCCTATGCCATGACACCAGCACTGCGCGCAATTTATAAGGATGATAATAACGCAATGTCACAGGCGTTAACGCGACACATGCAATTTTTCAACATTACCAACGTTTTTGCACCCATTACCCTTGGAACATCCATCGCAATGGAAGAGGAAAATGCACGTAATGAGGATTTCGATCCCGCTCTAATTAACAACGTTAAAGTCAGCCTGATGGGCCCACTGTCAGCGGTTGGTGATTCCCTAATTCTCACCACGTGGCGCATTATTTGTACGGGGTTATCAATTGCCTTGTGTAAGGCGGGAAATGTTTTTGGCCCAATTCTATTTCTGCTGGCCTACAATGTGCCCACAACAATCATTCGGTATTTTGGTCTCAAACTGGGATATGAACAGGGAACCAACTTGATGCAACGAATGAGTGATTCAAATATCATTCAAAGCATTTCGGAAAAAGCCTCAATTCTAGGGATGATGGTTGTTGGTGCCATGATACCTAGTTACGTTGTGGTTAATTCGCCAATAACGATTGGCAGTGGGAAGACAGCCATGTCCTTGATCAAGACATTGAACCAAATTATTCCCTCACTCTTACCAGTTCTGGCCACATTGGCTGTTATGTGGATGTTAAAGAAGAAGTGGAATGTTGGTTGGATCCTGGTGGCAATTATTGCTGTCAGCATTTTGGGTACCTGGTTGAAGATTTTATCGGTTTAAAAGTGCAAATAGTAAAGCCTCGCCCTCCCTGGGCGAGGCTTTTATGTCCTCCGTATGTGTGGGGCAGCCCTTAGGGTGGCTACTAGTGACTACCTATTCAACGACTATCTATAAGGAGTGGGCTGTTCTAATAGTAGGCGCCAACCTTTGGTCAAAGCACGGGCGCGATTGTGCTGACTATCATATTTGTATTTAGTCTCAATTATTCGGGTTACTAACGTATTAACCCGTTGATGCTGATACCAAAGCTCATAACGGTTGCCCTGCGGGACTGCGGGGAGGTTGGTTGTGTCTGCAAAAGAGAGACAGGCTCGGTATTCTTGATGAACAAATTTATACAAACCAGCCGTTTGGCGAAGTAAAGGGGCAAGATGGTCTTCTTGCATCGTGGTGGTGAAAGCGATGGTACGAACGGCATTTATCTTGTTAAAATTTAGCCTTACGCGTAGATGGCGTTGACGATAAACTCCATGGTAAAAGCCGGTAGGTGACCACCGTGCACTTTGGATTGCATGAATACTGAACCAGGGTAACGGTCTGGATATGCAACTGCCTAAGCCCAAGAAACCATGATGATTGTCCATCCACGCAGTTACTTGATGCAGGGGTGGACAATTATCAGTAAAAAGCTCCGGACTCGCCAACAACCAGATGGCCGGATGTGTTAGTCCCGCCAATGAGCGGGTGTGCATTATTAACGTATTTGTACGGAGGCCACTGTAGTAAACCTGGCCGCGATCGTCGATGATGATACTGCAGTACCCGGATGACTTGGGTGCAGGTAATGTTGCGATGGTGGATACTGTCAGGTACTGGTGCGGCCATTGTGGTAGCTTTATTGGCAAACTACAGAGAAAATCTAGGGTAAAGCCGTTAATAACGTAACGATTTTTGCTTGCGATGAGTCTGTCCCTCCAAATGGAAATTTTGTGGTGGGCTGCCCTCACTGGTAGTTTAAATGGTGTTCGGGGTTTACGCATGGGGGGTTCTGATATGTGACTAATTTATTTTAGGGTTTTAGGGAGAAATTAGGTCGAAATTATTGACGCTATATTTATAAAAGGCGCAAATTAGCGCAGGACAAAATAATTGTTATACCTCATGATTGGGAACAGCGTAAGCTCGGAGATGCCATAAACAGTTTGGAGTCAGGGGTAAGTGTTAATTCTGGAGAAGAAGATACAGGCTATTATATTTTGAAAACATCAGCTATAGAGCTTGGCCATGTTGATTTAACGGAAGTGAAATCAATTGTACGTGAAGAAATCCTTCGAGCCAAAACTCCACTCAAAAAGGGGTGCATTTTAATCAGTCGAATGAATACTCCCGCTTTGGTTGGGGCGTCGGGCTTGAACACAGAAACACGGGCCAATGTATTTCTCCCAGATAGATTGTGGCAAGGAGCTGTTGCCTCCCACTTTAATCAAGAATGGTTAATAAGCGTATTGAATACACCAAGAAATATCAAACAGATTCAGTCGTTGGGGACAGGAACCAGCGGAAGTATGAAGAATATATCAAAGGACTCTATGCTGAATGTCGCTTTTGCCGTCCCTAGTTTGGAAGAGCAAAAAGCCATTGGAAAATTTATGGAGTTTTTGGAAAACACTATCGCTCTTCATCATTGATAGTAACGTAAGGGCTTGGTGGTCAGCTCATCATGTTTGATCGGGATCAGTTTATACTAATAAAAAATTACATCATGTTCCAATAAACAAATGTTAGTGTTTTGAAATGATGTTGTGTTTGGGTTTTAGTTTTAATGTTTTCTGAAACGTTGGCTTACCATTGAAATTTGTTCACAACTCGGTTCTTGTTACAAGTGGCCTTTTCAAGTGATCCTTTCTGTACTGAATGTCATAACGGAAATGCAGACTCGTATCTTTGTTAGAAATGGTTTTCTTAATCGAAAATAGAGCGTTTTCCCAGCGGAATAATGATTGGGAACAGCGTAAGCTCGGAGATGTGGCTAAAATTATTGGGGGAGGAACCCCAAACACGTCAATATCAGCTTATTGGAATGGCAATATCAATTGGTATGCTCCTGCTGAGATAGGTCAGCAGCGTTACGTCTCGGAGAGTAAAAAAAAGATTACAACTTCTGGATTATCTCATAGTTCTGCTCAATTGCTTCCCATTGGAACGGTGCTGTTTACGTCGCGCGCAGGTATTGGAAACACAGCTATACTTAAAACTGAGGCTTGCACGAACCAAGGATTTCAATCTATAGTTCCTGATTCAGCGCAATTAGATAGTTACTTCATCTTTTCTCGAACAAGCGAGCTCAAACGTTATGGTGAGATAAATGGAGCAGGATCAACCTTTGTTGAAGTTTCGGGAAAAACAATGGCTAAGATGCAGATTTTACTCCCTACTTTAAAAGAACAGATTCAGATTGCAGCTTTCTTTCGGAGCATAGATGATGCTATCGCTCTTCATCAACGATTTCGATTTATGTAGTACGAAATTCGTCTTCATTGCGAAATTTACCTGTGTGAGCTTAAATGCGCACGAATATTTGCAGGATGATGACGAAATTGCAAAATATTTCAGAAAACACTTTATTTCATCAGTATTTCAAGGAATGGTTTGAGTTATACAAGGCTGGAGCAGTTCGCGAAGTAACACTAAGCAAGTATTACATTAATTACAAGCGACTAGTGCAATTGGCACCAACACTTACGCTGGGGCACATTAATCGTAAAACTTATCAGCAGTTGCTGAACGATTACGCAAAAACTCATGAACGACAGACGACGATGGACTTTCATCATCAAATCAAGGGGGCAATTACGGATGCGGTCGATGAGGGATTAATCGATAGAGACCCTACGCGAAAGGCAGTTATTAAGGGAAAATCACCATCTCAGAAAAAGCCAAAATACTTGAATCAGTTTGAGTTGCATGCGCTGCTGAGTGATCTTGATTTAGGGCCCGTACCCAATTGGGACTGGATGTTGTTGCTTATTGCAAAGACAGGGCTTCGTTTTGCAGAAGCACTTGGTGTAACTCCAAAGGATTTTGACTTTAATCATCAAAGCCTAAGTGTCAATAAGACTTGGAACTATAAAGATGCAAGGGGAGGTTTTCAACCAACCAAAAACAGTTCATCCAAACGTAATGTACAGATTGATTGGCAAACGATCATGCAATTCTCTCAACTAGTAAAAACTCTTCCTGAGGAGAAACCGCTATTTGTACAAGGTCCGGTCTTCAATTCGACGGTTAACTATCAACTAGAACGGCATTGTCGGCGTATGGAGGTACCAGTTATTTCGATACATGGACTACGGCACACGCACGCATCCCTATTGCTTTTTGCGGGCGTTTCAATTGCGAGCGTGGCGCGAAGGTTAGGACATTCAAATATGACAACGACCCAACAGACGTACTTGCATATTATTCAGGAGTTAGAAAATCAGGATAACGATAAGGTTATGCGCTACTTAGCGGGATTAAATTGACTTATGCTCAAGTAAATGAGAAGCGCAGCTATATTGACCAGTTTAGTGGTCCATATGGCTGCGTTTTGTTGATTTATATGAAAAGTTTTTGTAGGTAGCCTTGCTTTAGTTTTTTGAGTTCATCTAACCTACGTTGATGAAGAGCGATGGCTTGATCAAGCTGTAGCATAAACTGTCCTATCTCTTGTTGCTCATCCTGAGAAGGAACCCCAATTGACCGACGGAGAAGGTCTTTAGTAACCAAATTAGTCATCATAGTTGATTTTTGGGTGGAGTGCCTTAAAATATCCCGCATTGAGTTTTCGTTGTGGATATAATACTGCCAAAAATATAAATTCAAACTAGTTTTCGGACGGAAAACATCAAATACATGCGAGACCAGCCCCGTTCCTAAAGTATTTTCAACAAATCTTCCGAAGGCAAAATTTTTACTCCTATTTCCCTCAAATGCGATATCACCCAAGCGGAAAACATTGTAGCTACGCATGTACTCATCAGTTGAATCATCCTTTACACTACCCCAGTGCATTTTTGCCACCGAGATAACTTTACTTCTAGGAATTGACAAATCGTTTTTTTCCGAAGCCTTAGCATAAAGCGTTCCAAACTTACGCTGTTCCCAATCTTCAGTGAACCCTTTGAAGCGTATTTCGGGTACTTTTTGACCTTTTCCGGGAAATAATTTTTGCAAGTAACCTTTCTTTAGTTTCAAAAGCAAATCATGCTTCCGCTGATGAAGAGCGATAGTTTGATCTAGCAAGGATATGCAAGATGAAATTGCAATTTGCTCTTCTAGGCTTGGAAATTTGACGACCACATCCTTGAGAGCCGAGTTTCCGAGATGCACAATAGATATTCCTTGAGCTCTGCGCACAAGCTCTGACTTCTGACGACCGTTTGATATTATTAACGCAAGAAATATGGGAGAAAGGTTGTTGCACGGAGTGATTATATTTAAGTCACCAGCTAATAGAACTCCTCGGGTAATTACCGCTGAGGCCCTTGCAATATCTTCTGCAGTTTCACCTGAGGCTGGTACAATTACCTCATTTCCAGCGCTTACTGTACCTTTAGAGTTTGTCGCCACGTACGTTGAAACTTTATTAATAATCGTGTGATAGTCGGTGTACATGCTTCCATACAGAATTACTGGTCTTCCTTCATCAATAAGATCCTCTTTAGAGAACCCAGACCCCTTAGTAAAAGTCGCCAATTCACCAAGCTTACGCTGTTCCCAATCGCCAGTAAATCCCTTAAACCGTAACTGGGGTACTTTCATATTTTTATTTTTCATCTTGATTCGTCTCCACCAGTTGTGACTTCATCTCATTAAATTCTTTTTCCGCGACGGCAATCTGTTTATCCAGATCGGCGAGTTCTTGTTCTACCGCTGAAATATCGATGGGAGGTTCCTCTTCAAAAGTGTCGACGTAGCGAGGGATGTTAAGGTTGAATTCATTTTCTTTGATCTCGTCCAAATCAGCTACATGGGCGAACTTATCGACATCCTTGCGTTCCCGGTACGCAGAAATAATCTTGTCGATGTTGTCATCGGTTAGACGGTTCTGTTTTTTACCCTTTTCAAATTCTTTGGAGGCGTCAATAAACAGAATATCTTTAGTGTTGCGCTGCTTCTTGAACACCAAAATTACCGTAGGAATGCTGGTGGAATAGAACAGGCCTGATGGCATTCCAATCACGGCATCCAGGTAGTTGTTTTCAATCAACGTTTGCCGAATAGTTGCCTCGGCACTGCCACGGAAGAGGACACCATGTGGCAAAATGATGGCCATCGTCCCGGTATTCTTCAGGTGGTAAATACCATGCAAAACAAAGGCGTAGTCCGCCTTGGTTTTAGGCGCTAGTTTGCCGTAGTTCTTGAAGCGAGGGTCCTTCATTTTATTGGCGTTATTGTCCCAGTGGGCGGAGTAGGGTGGATTGGCAACGACGGCGTCAAAACTTCGTGGATGGTCAATTCCGTTAATTTCACCATCGGGCCAGTCATTTTCCAGGGTATCCGCATTGTGCAGATCCATATTCTGGTATTCAACACCGTGCATCATCAGGTTCATGCGGGCCAGGTTATACGTAGTGGTGTTCAATTCCTGACCGTGGAAGTGGACGCGGCCCGCTTTGTGGCCATCTGGCAGCTGGTCTTGCACCGTTAATAGAAGGGAGCCAGACCCCATGGTTGGGTCGTACACGGTGAACTGTCCCTCAGTTGCCGCGTCCAGGGTGACTAATTTTGCCAAGACGATGGAAACCTCATGGGGCGTGTAAAACTCCCCGGCTTTTTTACCGGTATTGGCCGCAAATTCGGCGATTAGATATTCATACACTGTTCCCAAAATATCGCGGCCGGTTTCGTCCCGGAAGTCAAAGTCGTTGATCATCTTGACCACATCACTCAAGACCCGTGCCCTGGCTGCGGTACTGTTACCTAGCTGAGAGTCATTCAGATGGATGTTGGAGAACACACCACGGAAGTCCGCGCTGGCCTGTGGATTCAAGCTTGCGTTGCGTTCAAAGGCGTCTAACATGTCTTGGTAATCAGACGGCTTGATGTGTTCGTCGTTGATCTTTTCCATGATGGTGGCCCAGGTGAACTGTGGTGCAATGGCATAGCCAAGCGACTTGCTAATATCCTCCAGATAATCATCGAGGTCATCCGCCGCTTCGGCTGCGTAGGCAGCATTAACGCTTTGCCCCTCAGCCACGTCAATTACGTCCTCGTTGACCAGATAATCTTCCTGATGGTCTGACAGGTAGCGGTAGAACATGAACCCTAGAATGTAGTCTTGATACTGGGTGGCCGTCATGGTGCCACGGAGGCTGTTAGCCATGCTCCAAAGTTTATTGGTGATTTCGTGTGCGGTAAGCTCAGATTTTTTCATCGATTATTCCTCTTGGTATTAGTAGTTTTTCTTGATGTAATTTGCAAAGTTGGTGAGGGCTTCACGCAGCTGGTTGCGATACCTAACCTTCGCCAATTGCGCAACCTGCTCATCACTGGCATAGTCGCGATAATGCGTTTGCGCAATTTTTTGAATTTTCCGGATTGAACCATCTTCATCGAGGTCATCCTGTCCCGGTACGTGGCGGTCAATTAGTGTGGTGATGACTTCAGGCGTAATCTCCAATAGCCCCCAACGCTTCATAAACTCGCCAATTTCATGTGCCTTCGAAGTATTGTTGTGCGCAGTGATGATTCCCCGCGCATCCTTCGATTCGACTGGATAATGTTCTGCTTGTGCGGACCCATCCAGCAACCCGCTGGCAGTACGCTTAACTTGCAGGGCATAGTGCTCATCTTCCAGTTGATCAGCCATTTTGTTAACTTCTTTGAAGGTGCCTTCAGCAGCTTTAGTGCACCCTTCATGAACTTCGTTAGCTAGGCGCGCCACTAGTTCTTCCAGATAATCGTAGTTCACCTGAATATCACGTACGTGTTGCATTTCTAGTGTTAGGTCCGAATATTCGATTTCACGGTGTTGGGCAATACGACGCTTGAGGTCGTGCGCAAGCGAAGTGGTCAGCAGGGTTTCTTCGTCACCAGTGAGTCCAATTTGTTTGAGCAGCTTGTCCGGGTCTCGGTAGTCATATTGATCATCTTGCTTCAACTGGCTAATCAGGCGGTTATAAGTCTTTAAGTCCTCGTACATCTGGTCACGACCAGCCTCACTCTTGGGTAGGTCGGTGATATTGAAGCTAAGGGTGCGTAGTTCTGCGACACATTTTTGGGCTTCGGTGATTAGTGTGTCAAAGCTGGGAGCAATTACACCGGTATCATCTATCACCAGAGGGAGGTTCTCATTGGCTGAATCCCGATTAGCGTAGACGGCTAATGCTTCATTCATCAGCTTTTCGCTTTGTTCAGGCCAACGGTAATTGACAATGCGACCGTAGGGTTTGTGCACCATGTCTTGGATCCGGTTAGTCCGTGAGTAAGCTTGAATAAGGCCCGCACCGTGTAGTGTGCGGTCAACGTAAAGTGTGTTGAGGGTCGGTGCATCAAAGCCAGTCAGTAGCTGATCCACAACAATGACCAGGTCCAAATAACGGTCATCATTGATGGTGCGGTTGAGCCGAGCCACGACGTCTTCCGCATATTCAGTGGCGTTAGTGTCGTCGAAGTGATTACCAAACATGGCAGAATAATCCTTCATTGCCTCACTCAGGGCCGTGTTGGTAGTAATCATGTTGTCGCCATTACTATTGTCCTGTGAGAAACTAATGGCAATTTGTAATGGTCGCTCCAACGCTGCATTTTGCTTCTTAAATTCACGATAGTACATGACCGCCATCGGAATTGAGGCTTTGCCGCCACCAACGTGGGTAGTAAACAGGCCGCTATAACGATAGTCATCTGACCGGTTGCGCCACTTGTTGAGCACGTCCTTAACGACCAATTGTACGTGTGTCGGGTTCATGTCATAGACGCTGGGGTTAACCAGGTCGTCCATGTCTGCCGGAGATAGGTGGTCAATTTTGTTTTGAATGTCTTGTTGGGTCCACTGCGGATATTGCTTGGCGTAGAAGCGGGGCAAGTATTCGGTGCGCAGGCTATCTAGGGGAATGGTGGTGTTAAAGTCCACTTTGAAACCGAGGACGTTACCATCCGCAATGGCTTCACGAATCGTGTAGGTATGCAGCACGTCCCCAAACAATTGCCGGGTGGTGATGCCCTCAAACGAAGGGGTACTGGTGTAACCAATCCACGCCGAGTGTTTAAAGGCTTCCTTAATCCGTTGCATCATTTCACCCGCGGTTGAACGATGAGCCTCATCAACAATGAAAACGATATTCTTGTCTGGAGCCTTAAAACTCTTTCGGCGCACTAACCAGTCCATTTTTTGAATGGATGTCACAATGATGCCGTTCTTATTCTTCAACTTACGGTTGAGGTCACCCACGTTTTGGGTGTCACTAACCACGCCACCCTTGTTGCTGTCATCCGCATCTGGATCATAGGCTGCATAATTAGCTGCTGTTTGGTTGGTCAAGGCAATACGGTCGACCATGAAGACGACTTTGTCGACGTTAGGTAAACGTGAAGCTAACCATGCGGCCTTAAATGAACTAATGGTCTTACCTGAACCGGTAGTATGCCAAATGTAGCCCACTTCTTGCTTACCATATTTAAAATCGTGGGTGCGTAAAGCTTCAATAATGCGCCGGGTGGCATATACCTGATATGGACGCATGACCTTGATGGACTGCTTGTTGTGAGTGCCATCTAGAATCATGTAGGAAGTGGCCATGTTGTGTGCCATGGGAATGCTCAGAAACTGGTTGCTAAATTCCCGCCAATCACGAATAGTCGAGTTGTCTTTTTCGCGCTGCCAGTTAAAGGCAAAGGCGGTGTTGAATGTATCGCCGGTGGTGTTTGCCATATACCGAATGCTATTAGGAGTCATGCCCACCAGAATTTGGACGGTGGAAAAAATGTCAGAATATTGTCCTTCCAAAATGTACTGGTGCATCTGGTTAAGTGCTTCTTGCGCTTCGTGGGCAGTGGCTTTTTCCTCAATTTGAATGATGGGGAGGCCGTTGATCAGGAGGGTGGTGTCAAAACGTCGGTTTTCCTTGCCGGGCAGAACGTTGGGCCGCTTAATTTGATTCACGATTTGATATGTAGTGTTACCCGCACCGACCTCTGCCTGGTCAAATACCGTCAGGAAGGTGTGTTCACCGTTATCCAGATTGACCTCCACCTGTGAAATGCCATTAAAGCCATACAAAAACTGTCCGGCGGCATATGGTGTGTTGAGACGACTGATTTCCGCTTTGATCTGCGCAAACTCATCGACAGATAGTGGCTCTGTTAAACGGTTTTGGTTGTTGGCTTCAAGAATATGCTTAAAGTTAGCCCATAACTGGTTGGTGGTTTTTATCTGTGGCAAGTACTCCCACTGCTTTTGTCCACCTAAATGTTGCAGGTAGGTAATTAAATCTTTTTCGAATTGTAGTTCTGAGCCCATTTTTATTTCCTCACTCGTAGCGATACTCACCGACAAATAATTGCTTGATTACAAAATCATTTTACCCTAAAAATATGATTAGTAACCGTTATGGCGGTAGTTGAGTGCTTGGTCAGGTGTAAAATATCATGGAAAGTAAAAGCATTGGGGGAGAATCATAATGGCATATGTTCGGCGGGGTGCCCAAAAAGCAATAGTGCGTGCCTTACAGAGTGTTGGTGGTACGGCAACACGTGATGATCTCAAGGCTATTATTGCTGAGGATGATGATAGCGGTTTTTCGCACGATGATGTTTACGGCACGGTTATATCAAAGAATGGCAATCCATATATACCGTTTAATCTGGATTTTAATTTTGGTATTCGTGATTTAGCGGCTATCGGTTATATCGAAAAGCCAGTGCGAGGTGCGGCAATTGTTTTAACCGAACAGGGTCGTGCGGACCCGCTGACTAATTTTCCGAATAAGCAGCAATTAAAGACCATGGGAGATTATTGGTCCCGGACTACGGCTGCACGGCGTGCTAAGAATGCAAAAAAAGCAAAATTCCAGGCCGATGGAACGACGGTAGTTGAAGCTAACGATGACGATAATGAAGATCCGGAAGATTCGTGGAAGGCAGAATTGTTGGTACGGATCAAGCAGTTTTCACCTGCCAAGTTTGAGCAATTTGCACGTTTGTTGATTCACCAGATGGGCGTGCGAATAGACGCCAAGATGGGTAAAGTTATTTCTGGCGATCATGGTATCGATGGGTTTGGCTACTTTCAATCCGATGAATTTAGAACTTCGCGTGTAGCTATTCAGGCCAAGCGGTATGGGGATGGCCCCGTTGGCGAGCCAGAAATAGATAAGTTTAAGGGTGTCATGGATAGCTTCAACGCTGAGTATGGCATCTTCATTACTACTAGTCATTTTACTGACGGTGCTAAACGCAAAGCAGTACAGGGAGCAAAATCTGTTACCTTAATTGATGGTCAGGGCATTGTACAACTGGTGGAAAAATATCAACTGCACATTTCCCCTGTGCAGACCTTTGAGTTGGATGACTACTATACTGAGAAAAACTAGGCGTGGCTGAATACTTGTGGTGCTCTTTATGTATGAGTATGAAAGGCAAGCGTTAATGTGGTGTTGCTTTTCGTTGGTGTAAAATACAATTATTAACCATCACACCACCAACAAAGGAGTTCCTGTCCATGTCTTCCACCATCCATCCCATTGACCCTGACACCGTCCGCGTTGACGACGAGACCGCGCAACAGTATCGCGACGTGCTTAACGCTATCGTCAAGTTTCGCAACGGGCGCAACTGGGACCAGTACCACTCGTTGCAAAACCTCGCCAAGTCGGTCAGCATCGAGGCTAGCGAAGTACTGGAGATTTTTCAGTGGCTGGGATCCGATGACACCCTTGACCATGCCGCTGAGTCGCACCTGACTGAAGAATTGGCCGACGTGTTGACGTACACGTTCTTCATGTGCGACCGGTTGGGTGTGGATCCGTTAAAGCTGGTGGCGGCCAAAAATGAGATCAACAAGCGCCGCGACTGGTCCCATAAGACTAAGAATTAGTACGTTGGCCGTAATTAAAGGAGGCGCTTCATGCCAACCATCAAAAATATTGTCGTTCTGATTACTGGGGGCATCGCGGCCTACAAGGTGCCGTTGCTCGTGCGCAGCCTGATGCGTGCGGATTACACCGTGCGCGTGGCCATGACGCCCGCCGCGGCCACCTTTGTGACCCCGGCGACACTGGCGACGCTCACCAAGCATGAGGCGGTGACCGACGACCACGAGTTTGACCACCCAGAGCACGTGGTGCACGTGGAGTTGGCCCAGTGGGCAGACATGATGTTGGTCGTCCCGGCGACCGCCAATAGTTTAGCCAAGTTTGCACAGGGGCTGGCAGACAACGTGGTCTCGACTAGCTGGCTCGCCTTTGATGGCCCTAAGCTGGTCGTGCCCGCCATGAACGACAAGATGTGGGCTAACGCCGCCACGCAAAGTAATGTCCGGCGTCTGAAGGATATGGGTGTGCGCGTCTTGCCGCCCGCAGAAGGTTTCCTGGCCGAGGGTTACACCGCAGTGGGGCGCATGCCCGATTTGGACGTGATCCAGTTGTTTGTGGACACTTATCAGGCCAAGCAGCCGCTGGCGGGCAAACAGGTCCTAGTGTCGGCCGGCGGCACGCAGGAGCGCATCGACCCTGTGCGCTACATTGGCAATGATTCCTCAGGCAAAATGGGAACGGCGGTCGCCAACGCTGCGGCGGCCGCTGGTGCTGACGTGACGCTCGTGGCGACCAAGATGTTGCCGGTGCTACCGGCAGTAGACGCGGTTTACGTGACCTCAGCCGCAGAGATGCACGACGCCATGCTGGCCAATTTTGAGGGTGCCGACCTGGTCGTGATGGCCGCGGCGGTGGCGGACTTCCGGCCGACCACGGTCAGCGGTAATAAGATCAAGAAGCAGTCGGGTGACGACGCGCTACACCTCGATTTGGTGCAGAATCCCGATATTCTCGCCGAGATGGGCGCACAAAAGTCGCACCAGTATCTGGTCGGCTTTGCCGCGGAGACCAACGACCTGGTGGCCAACGCCCAGGCCAAGCTCGAGCGCAAAGGTGCCGACATGATCGTCGCCAATCCGGTTGGGTACGGTCAGGGCTTCAACACCGATACCGATACCGTCACCATTTTGCGGCCAGACCAGGCACCATTGGCCCTCGATGAGGCGGCGAAGACGGAGGTGGCCAGTACCATTGTGCGGCTGGCGGCCATGGCGATGTAACGGTGCCCGGACTAGCTGGTGCGAATTGTGCTGCCGGGGCCAGGCAGCGCTCACGGTCATGATGGTAGCCAGAGTGGCAGCACCTTTACCGTTGATAATCACGCATCAATCACCCAGCTTAAGTGTGGGTGATTTTTTGTTGTGCTGAACAATGATTCCATTAGCACGATTAACCAAAATTTTTGCAAATCATCCTTGCTTATGGTGGCGGTAGGCCCCGCCTTATCCCCGATATAAAGGGATTTTTAGCAGTTCACAAAATATTTCTTTACCCACCGTTCTGACCCCCGTACGCTAAGAATAAGGGCAGAGGTTCTGCCACGGAAGTGTGTAAAGGAGGACGACATCATGCATTTTCTTTGGGCGTTAATTATTGGTGCGTTAATTGGTGCCGTTGCGGGTGCCATCACGAGCAAGGGGCATTCCATGGGTTGGATTGCCAACATTATCGCTGGGTTACTGGGGTCCGCCGTTGGTGAAGCGGTGCTAGGCCACTGGGGACCACAGCTTGCCGGGATGGCGCTGATTCCGTCAATTATTGGGGCCGTGGTGCTGGTGGTCATCGTTTCCTGGATCGCCGGCCGCAGCCAGACAGATTAGGAGGGACACCCAATGGACACAGTTAAAACGGTTTTTAAGTTTATGGTCGCCAGCACCCTGATCGTCGGGGGTGTGTTGGTGGCCGGCACGGTCGTGGCCGCTAAGGGCATCGACGGTTTGGGCGACAAGTTACAACGGAAGTTACACGGCTAGTGACTAGCGCATGGTCGCCACGACGAAGTGAGCGTTGGTCACCATGCCCGTCAGCCATACTAATAAGGCCGCTCTCATCACGAGGGCGGCCTTATTAGTATGGTGCAGTAATTAATCGACGCGTTTGATCTTACCCACGGCGATCGGCAGGGTGACGTGGGCGTCGAACATCCCCACCATTCCCGCCACGCTGTCGGGCAGGTCCAAGCCGGCTGGTACGCCGTGAATGTAGATGACCCGCTTGTCGAGCTGCAGGTCGCGACTACCAAACGCTTGGGCAAAGTTGTCCTGGAGTTCATTGACCGGCACAACTTTGGTGTACGCAAAGTGGCCGTCCGCGTCGGCAACGGGGTAGCGGTCGTGCGGGATGTCCATGTGTTCCGGTGCGTCGTCGAACGGTACCATGGTCGTACCGGAGACGGATTCCGTTTCCATGAGATCGACGAAGCCGTCGCCGTTTGCGTCCTGGGCTGCGGTCGCAATCTGGGCGTCCTGGCCGTCAGGAAAGCCGTGGAAATGTTCCCAGTGCTCAATGTTAGCGGGCGTATCGAACATTTCAATGTTGATAGTCAACTCCGTGTCGGTCAGCTCCAGCCGGGCGGTCCCGTGGGCGGCAGTCCCAATTTTATCAGCGTTCAGTGGCACAATGTCTGCTTTGTATGTGGTCATCATCAAATCCTCCTCGTAATTGTTATGGTCAGTATAGCACCGTCCGCGTATACTGTAATTGACATTTATCAATTTTACGTGGAGGTACTGAGTATGCATGATCCGCAACAGTGTGTCGCCGGCGCACCCATCTTTGCCGGGCTGCCCGCCCCGATTATTGCGCAGCTAGCGCAAATCTCGACCCACCAGCAACCCGTTGCCAAAGGGGCATTGTTGTACGCGGCTGGCGAGCCGGCCGAGCGGATGTTAGTGGTGGACAGCGGCCGGGTGAAGGTGTTTCGTACCGCGGCGGACGGGACGGAACACATTATGTACCTGCTAGAGCCGCGGTCCGTGGATAGTGAAGCAGCGCTGTTTGCCGACGTGGCACACCAGAATTCAGCGGTAGCCATAACGGACGCCCGGGTTTGCTCAATTCGTCGGGATGATTTTCGCGAGTTAGTGGCCACGACCCCGCAGCTCGCGGTGAGCCTCCTCAGCGCCTTTGGCAACCGGCTGACCATGCTGGAAAACCGCAGTGCGGGGCTGGGTACGCTGACGGCACACGACCGGTTGTTACGGTACCTCGAAGATACCGGTGCCCACCTACGGACGAATTACTTTCGGTTGCCCATGAGCAAACACGACTTGGCGGGGTGGCTGAGTATCACCCCGGAAACTTTGAGCCGCAACTTGAAGCAGCTGGTCACGGAGGGGCGCATCGCGATGCAGGGGCAGATGGTGCGGGTGCTATGAATGTCACAGTATCAGCGCTCCAAACGTTATTTTTTGAACGAATAGTCAGCGATAATTTCTGGCCGTTTTAAATCTTCTCGTGCCGTTACGCCCAAACTGAGTGTTTTTTTACCCAGAAAGCGTTTACAAAACGGTACGTGCGGGTTATTATAGCTGTGTTGAGAGCAACAGCATAAACGGATCGTTACTACTAGACTAGGCGTGACCGTGGCTGAACAACACTAGATGATGCTAGTGTTGTACACCACGGTTATTTTTATGCCCAAAAACGGTGCGTCGATGCTTCCCGGGATGCTCCTGCAATTGCAATTATTTGTCGTGGTATGTTGATGCTGAAAGAGGGAAAAATCATGCAATTCATCATCAAACGCCTAGAGAAACATCAGAAGTTGTTCGAGAAGATTTCTCGTAACATCTACCTGATGGCCATCAAGGATGGTTTTATTGCCGCCATGCCGATCATCCTGTTCTCTAGTATCTTCATTTTGCTATCAAACGTTCCACCGCTCATTGGGATCAAGATCCCAGTTGATTTGAACGCGTGGTTCAATAAAATTTACAGTTACACCATGGGCTTTGTGGGGTTCTACGTTGCCGGGACGACCGCCAAGGCTTTGACCGGTTCCATGAACCAGCGGATGAAGGGTGGTCGCTTCATTAACAACACCTCCACCATGATGGCGGCGATGGTCGGCTTCATGTTGCTGGCCATCGGTACGACCAAGGCTGGCAACTACATCCCCGGTTTCTTCGGGACGGATGGTATTCTGTCCGCATTCGTAGCCGCCTTTGGGACTGTTTGGGTTTACAAGTTCTGTGTTTCTCGTGATTTGACGATCAAGCTACCAAAGGAAGTGCCCGGGGCGATTTCCCAGACTTTCCGGGACATCATTCCGTTCGGGATGGCAACCCTGATCTTCTCCCTGATTGATGTTGCTGCCCGTGCTTGGGTCCACGTACCATTTGCCCAGGTTATTCAGACCGTCCTGGCACCAATCTTCAAGGGTGCCGACACTTACCCTGGGATCATGTTCGTCGAGTTCCTGATTCCGCTGTTCTGGTTCATGGGCATCCACGGACCATCCGTGGTCAAGCCAGCGATCGAATCTGCGCTGTTCGGGAACACGACCGCTAACCTGGCACTGTTCAAAGCGGGTCACTTCCCAATTCACGCTTTGTCCGAAAACTTCCTGAACTTTGTTGGTGAACTTGGTGGTACTGGTGCCACGTTCATGGTACCAATTCTGTTCCTGCTCTTTGCGCGTTCCAAGCAGTTGAAGGCCATCGGGACCGCTTCTGTGGTACCCGTTATGTTCGCCGTTAACGAACCACTGCTGTTTGGTGCACCAATCGTACTGAACCCGTACTTCCTGGTTCCATTCGTGCTGTCACCAATGATCAACGTTGCCATTGGGAAGATGTTCGTTGATCTACACCTGATGCGTGGGTTTATGTACGTGCTGTCTTGGGCGCTACCTGGGCCAATTGGGGCGTTCCTGGATACGAACTTCCAGTGGAGTGCACTGGTATTGATGGCGATTCTGTTAGTCATTGATTCGTTCATTTACCTACCATTCATCAAGGCGTACGACGCGACGTTGGTACTGCAGGAAGCGAACAACGCTGGTGCCGCCGTTGCTACGGCTGGCGCTACCGCTGCTCCTGCTGGCACGACTACGACGACCGTTGAACCAGCCGCTGCAGCTGTCACCGACAACGCAGCTGACAGCACCACTGATCAGCCCGTTAAGAAACTTGATAAGCAGTTGAAGGTCTTGGTTCTGTGTGCTGGCGGTGGTACTAGTGAACAATTAGCCAACGCGCTGGTTGAAGGCGCGAAGGCCACTGGTGAACCAATCGTCGCCACGGCGGGTGCGTATGGTTCACACCACGATATCCTGCCCAACTACGACCTGGTTGTTTTGGCACCTCAGGTACGGACGTATTACAGTGATTTGAAAGCTGATACGGATAAGTTAGGTATTAAGTTAGTTGCTACCAAGGGTCAGCAGTACATTGAGTTGACACACGATCCGGCTAATGCTGTGAAGTTCGTGCTGAACGCCGTGAATGAGTCGGAGGACCCAGAAGCACCTAAGAATTAGTGACGACGTTGAAGTAGGAGGGACACCATGAAGTTAGTAGTTCGGCAGATCTATAACAACAACAGTGCCCTAGTCGCAGTTGGTCAAGATAAAGAAGCCGTCGTACAAGGCAAGGGCATTGGCTTTGGTAAGCGCAAAGGTGATGTCATTGACGCCAGTGCGGCCACGAAGATCCTGTACCTCGACGATAGCCGCGTCCGTGGGCAGTTCGCGAGTTTACTCAAAAACATCCCCATCGATATCGTAGTGACCGTCTTTGGGGCGGTGGACCGGGCTAAAAGTCAGTACCACCTACAGTTACTCAACTACGTTTACATCACGTTGACGGACCACGTGTTCCAAATGTATCAACGGTTGATGGCGGGTCGCTACCAGCCGAGCGTGGTCCCGGACATTCATGAACGTTACCCAGTTGAGTATCAGGTGGCACAAGATACGTTGGCAGCCATTAATACCAGCCTGAACGTGCAGTTTCCGCAGGCGGAGGTCAAGAGCCTCGCGTTGCACTTTATCAACGCACAGGGCGAGGAAAATGATGACGAGGCGCAGGCGGACACCAGCGTGGATATGGTCAGCGTGGTTAACGACACGGTGAAGGCCGTATTCAAGGAGTACCATATTCAACGCAACGTGGCCAACCAGAACTACTTCGATCGCCTTATGATCCATTTGCAGTACATGGTCGAGCGGGTCAAGGAAAACGCGCAGGATGCTGAGCCGCTGGGTGCAGATATTTACCAAGAGTACCGGCAGAAGTTTCCGCACTCATACGGTATTGCTTCGGAAATATCCCAGCAGCTGGAGCAGCGGTTACACGTGCAGTTAACTGAAAATGAGCGGTTGTACTTTATCATTCATATTCAGCGCTTGATTCACGAAAACGACGTTCAAAAATAAAATAGTCGCAGGGGGTAAATTGATAATGGCAACAAAAAAAGAGATCTCAATGACGGGGTTTGACATTGTGGCGTACGCGGGGGATGCCGAAACGGACTTGCTGGACGCACTGGATGCGGCCCATAAAGGCGAGTTTGATCACGCACGTGAATTGGTCAAGTCCGCCGAAGAATCAATTAACCTTGCGCACAATACGCAGACCAAACTCCTGAGTCAGGAAGCCGGCGGCCAAGAAATGGACGTCACGTTCATCATGGTCCACGCGCAGGATACGCTGATGACAACCATGATGTTGAAGAACGAAGCTAAGTACTTCATCGACGAATATGAGCGGCTGCACAAGTTGGAAGAGCAGTTTGCCAGTCAGCAACACTAGTACTGGAGGAGAACAAAATTGGCATCTTTGTTGAATCGCGTTAAAAAATTACCAGCCGGCTTTGTTTGGGGCGGCGCCACCGCGGCCTACCAGGTCGAGGGTGCTACCCAGGCGGACGGTAAGGGGAAGACGATGTGGGATGACTACCTGGCCCAGCAGGGTCGCTTCAGCCCGGATCCTGCTAGCGACTTTTACCACCTGTACCCGGAGGATATCGAGTTGGCCAAGTTGTACGGGCTCAACGCCATCCGCGTGTCGATCGCCTGGTCCCGCATTTTCCCCAGCGGGACGGGTGAGCCCAACGCGGCGGGGGTGGCCTACTACCACCGTTTGTTCGCCGACTGCTTGGCGAACGGCATCACGCCGTATGTGTCCCTACACCACTTTGACACCCCCAAGACCCTGTTTGACGCGGGGGACTGGCTGAACCGGGCCACAATTGATGCGTTTGTACGGTACGCCGACTTCTGCTTTGGCGAATTTACCGAGGTCAAGAATTGGTTCACCATTAACGAACTGATCTCCCTGGCATTTTCGCAGTACATCCAGGGCAACTTCCCGCCTAGTCACCACTTTGACGTGACTAGCGCTATCCAGGCTGAGCACAACGAGTTGCTGGCCCACGCGCGCGTGGTCAACCTGTTCAAGGACAAAGGTTACGCTGGCCGGATCGGCCTGATCCACGTGTTGGAGCCGGTCTACGCCTACCCGGAGACCCCGGAAAATCAACACGCGGCGGCACTGGAAGACGCGTTCATGAACCGGTTCCTGCTGGATGGGACGTTCAAAGGTGAGTACACCGACGACACGATGGCGCTCATCAACGAGTTGCTTGACGCTAATGATGCGCACCTGACGATTGAGCCGGGTGACATGGATATCATTAAGGCGGCGGCCACCCAGAACGATTACTTTGGCATGAATTACTACCAGCCGGCGTTTGTCGCTGCGTACAGCGGCGAAAGCACCAACCGCTTTAACGGCACCGGCGAGAAGGGTACCAGTGATTTCAAGTTCAAGGGTGTGGGGCAACACGTCAAGAAACCCGGCGTGGACCAAACCGATTGGGACTGGAATATATACCCCGAGGGGATGTACGACATGCTCAAGCGGGTCGCCCGTGAGTATCCGGAAAGTAAAACGATTTACATTACCGAAAACGGTCTAGGTTACAAGGATGAATACCAGGGTGTCGGGCAGCTGATCAACGACGATAAGCGGATCGACTTTCTCGACCGGCACGTGGCCGCCTTGCTACAAGCGCGTGCTGCAGGTGTGAACGTCCAAGGTTACTTTGTTTGGTCATTGCAGGACCAGTTCTCCTGGGCCAATGGTTACAACAAGCGTTACGGCCTGTTCTACGTCAACTTTGATACGCAGGCCCGTGAGATTAAGAAGAGTGCACTCTGGTTCCGTGAGCTGGGGCGGACCATCGGTAGTTAATCACCCCGACTATCGGTGATGGTCTCGTGAAGGGTACAACTGATCGTATCGGTTGTGCCTTTTCGCGTTGTAGACGAGGGGGAATTGATGATGAACGTAATTTGGGATTTTGTGCGGGCCAACCCCACGGTGGTGATGGCCCTGTGCCTAGCCGCGGCAGCCTGGGTGAGTGGTGCCCACTTCAGCAAAGCCGTTGCGGGCGCGGTCCAGCTAGCAATCGCCATCACCGGGATTGTCGCTACGGTGGGTGTGCTGACCACGGTCTACCAGCCGGCGTTACGCGCCATGGCTCAGCACACTGGCATTGACTTACCGGTGGCGGACGTTGGCTGGGCGCCCATTGCGACCATTACCTGGTCGTCGCCGTACACCCTGCTGTTTCTGGGGCTGGCGTTGCTGGTCAACGTGGCGATGTTTAAGTGGCACCGGACGCGGACCATTGATATCGATATTTTTGATATCTGGCACCTGGCGTTTACGGGGTTGCTGGCCCTGTATGTTGGGGCGCCGGTAGTGGTCGTCTTGCTCTTCATCGTGTTGCTGGTCGTATTAAAGTTGATGAATGCCGACCTGATGAAGCCAACGTTTAACGACCTTTTGGGTGATACCAGTAGCTTGATGACGACCACGCACCTCAACTACATGATCAACCCCCTGGTGATGGTGCTCGACCGTATCTATTCGCGGTGTTCAGGTTGGCTGGACCGCTACGACATTGATGCGGCGGCACTAAACAACCGGATTGGCTTTGCGGGGAGCCGCTTTGCCATTGGGATGTACATTGGTATTTTCGTGGGCCTGCTGGGGCGGCTAGGCGTGGGGCCGATGCTGGTACTGGGATTCACGTTAGCCACCACGCTTGAGCTGTTTAACATCATCGGGGGCTGGTTCACCGCCGCCGTTGACCCGCTGACCCAGGCGCTCACCGACAAGCTGAACGCCCACTTTGCCGGTCAGCCGTTCAACATCGGCTTGGATTGGGCGTTTCTGTCCAGCCGGGCCGAGGTGTGGGCGACCGCCAACATCTTGGCGCCCATCATGTTGCTGGAAGCACTGGTGCTGCCCGGCAACCGGATTCTCCCCCTCGGCGGAATTATGGCGATGGGGGTGACCCCAGCATTACTAGTGGTGACGCGAGGCAAAGTCATCCGCATGGTGGTCATTGGTGCGGTCGAACTACCACTGTTTCTGTGGGCTGGGTCGCTGTCCGCGGGGTTTGTCACGCACGCGACCAACGCACTGGCCGGTTCGCAACACCTCATGGCGATTAGTGCGGCCACCAAGGAAGGGCCCATCGAACAGTTTTTGGCCATCACGCTGGGGCGTTGCCACACCGGTGATTGGCGGTGGCTGGTCATCACGGTAGTGGCGTTTACGGTCTACCTGTTACTCTTCGCGTGGTACGCCCACGCGATGCGGCGCCGGAACCGGGATTACACGGAGTCATAATGAAGGGTATGCAAAAGGGACAGGATCAACGGTCGTGTGACTGTTGATTCTGCCCCTTTGGTTGTACGTGCAGTTGTTAGTTATACCGCTTCATCAACGCCCTTTTCCGCAGGTGCCGGCCGGCCAAATTAGTAGCCCTGCTCCAGCTGGACGCCAAAGTGGGAGTGGTCGAACGCCATCTCGTACTGGGTTTCGACTCCCTCGAGAATAAACTCCAGGTGGTTTTGCTGGGCGATACCAGTCCAGAACTTGATGCGCTCCGCCATCTGGTCGAAGGTCGCGGTCTTGCGCAAGTTTTGCATGGCAAACTTCACGCCGTCGACGTACGGGAAGAGCTTGTGAACGAGCTCAAAGCTGTTGTCACTCCCCACGTCGTCGATGTAGATTTTGACCCCGCCGGCGTGGTAGATGCTACTGATTTCGCGAACAAAGTTGAGACTAGGCGCGTCCATGATCTCCACGATCAATTCATGGGGACCCTCTGAGCGCTGATGGAACAGGGTCAAAGCGGTAGCCACCGTTGCATCGCTAAACTCGTCAGCCGTCAGGTTGAGCGTCACGGACTTGCAGGTAGCGTAACGCAGAAACCGGCGCAACAGGTCGATCTGAGTGCCAACGCCAATGTCAAAGCTTTCGGGCAGTACCCAGCGGTCGTGGTTGGCATCGTACTGACGCAGCAATAGTTCGTTATGGACGATTTGGGGGTCGCCACCAGTTACGTCGTAGATACCCTGACCAAAATAGGCCAGTTCGGCGTGGTGGGCGCGGTGGTGCTGGCCGTACACCTGCCCGTCAACGGTGATCACGTCGCGTCCGGAGCGTTTACTCTCTTGCAAGTTGATTGTGGCGCGCTGGTAGGTGTCTTCCACCGACTCATCGCTTGGCTGCATAGTGGTGACCCCGACCGAGACGGTGATGGCTATCTGGTCGTCTTTGTATTGGAACGGGTGCGTCCGGACCGCCTCCCAGCAAGCGACGATGATTGGCATTGCGTCGTCCGCCGTGACGTCCTTAACGACAATCATGAACTCCTGACCACCAGTCCGTAAAATTTCCGCCGCGTCACCATATGGGTGTAACGTGTCCTCCAGCAGCTGGGTCAACGCCAAGAGGATGCTATTGCCCCCCATGTGGCCGTAGTTGGCATTGATGCGGGTAAAGTGGTCGATATCCAAGACGGCCATGGTGAAAACGCCCGCGTGTCCCTGCGAATAGTTGAAGGCGTCGGTCATGTGGTGCTCATAGCGTTCATAGGTGTCGGCGGTGGTCAACACGTTGTTTTTAGCCGTCGCGGCTTTGGCCCGCAGGTGTTCCAGGTACGTCCAGTACAGGCTGAGGATGGCGGCCATGGCAATGAGGGTCCCGATGGCTAGTACCAAACTGGTGGGACTACCGGCCGGGCCCAATGGTGACCGGGCTGGCAGGGTGAGCCAGAAGCCAGCGGCCCCCACTGCGGCCAGGCCAACCGTCAATGCCGGGTTATGGCGAATCATGTTCGTATACCGCCGAATCCCAGTCAGGGCCGCAATCAGGAGCACCGTGGCAATAATAGTGTTGGCGCTGGTGATGTTGGACCAGTGGGCGGTTAACCAGACGATGAGGAGGCCATCTACGCGGATAGCATACTCGGTGCGGGTCGTGGCGGTATCAAAAAGGACGGCTGCCAGCATGATGAGCGCGCCGTTAGTGTAGGTAATTGCGTTGTACTGGCCCACCATCCGCGCGGTCACGAATAGCACAATGCCCACGGCGACAATACCGAGTGAGAGCAATAGCCGCGAAAATTGGCCTTGCGGGTCGGTGCGCCGTAACGTGACGAGGCGGTGCCAGTAATTAGCGTAGAAGCCGATGAAACTAGTGATAAAAAACGTCATGACCACGAGTTGAACAATTTGTGGTTGGATTTGGTTGATGGACATGGACAGTACTCCCCAAATGCGGTTCTTGGTTAAGCCCATGTTCCCCCGAAGATGGGCCTAACGCTGGTAACGATCAGCTACAAACGGTGCCACCAAAATGCCTGGGACTTTGATGTTACCACGAGTGCAGTAGTGCAATAAACGTACAATAAGCAACGGATGTTTGCCTATTTATCTACGTTCAGTTTATGTCTTCATCCGCCAATCTACAAGCAAATTAATCAATCAGTTATGGTAACGTAATACAACTATTGGGCAGTACTAATGCTGGACTAGTGAAGATGTGGAAATTGTGGTGTAAGCGCTATTCAATGGGGCCAATCGTGCTAAACTGGGGATGATGAATGGGGGTAGTCATAATGGCAAAGGTACGACTGATCATGAGTGATATCGACGGGACGCTGGTCAACGATGACCACGTGATTCCCGCAAAGGTTGTGACCACGATCCAGGACTTTAAGGCGCGCGGTGGCCGCTTCGTGTTGGCCTCGGCCCGCCCACCGTTGGGAATGACGGCCTTGGCCGACCAGCTCGGCTTTGACGTGCCGCTGGTCAGCTTCAACGGTGCGTACATCGCCCAACGGGATGCGGACGGCGTGCTTGCCCCCATTTATGAGGCGCCACTAGCACCGGGCGCGGCCCGGACGGTATACCAGGTTGCCCGGCAACAGGATCCCGGCTTAAGCATCAACGTCTTTTCCGGCCAGCACTGGTTTGTGGATGAGCAGGAGTACTGGGAGACACAGGAAGCGGACATCACGGGCTTCCCGCCGGAGGTCCAACCGCTACACGAGGTGTTGGCGGGAGAAGACCCGATCCACAAGGTGCTGGTGATGGGTGAAGAGCCCGACATCGACGTGTTACAGGCGACGCTGGCAGACCGGCCAGAATTAGACCTAGCCCTCTCTCGTTCCAAGCCGACCTATTTGGAAATCACGCACCGCGGCGTTACCAAAGCTGCGGCGTTGGCTTTCCTGCGCGACTACTTCAAGGTGCCGTTAGCCGCCACGCTAGCCATCGGCGATGGGGGTAATGACCTCCCAATGATTCAAGCGGCCGGGGTTGGGGTCGCTATGGGTAATGGCGCTGCGGCGTTGCGGCAGGCGGCGGACGCTGTGGTCGCCGATAATAATGCTGGTGGGGTCGCGGAAGCAATCAACCGCTTCGGTATTTAGTTAAATTGATATCAGTATGCCAAAAGATGCATGTCGGTCGGCAATCCTTATTTGATTGCCGACCGATTTTTTTATTTGACGTTAAATAATATATTTTCCAGGTGATGGTAATGATAACGCCACTTTTATCATAACCATGTTGCGCCCTTTAAATATCAGCATTGGGCACGATTGTATGTGTGTGAGAGCGGCAAAACATTGGCCGTTCTTACCAAGTTGCCATAATTTGAAAAATAAATTTGCTGTTATTCCAATTTAGGCAAAGGTACTGGTTGGTAGAATGAAGGCGGCTTCACTAGCATGTACAAAGGTATTTATTGGGTAAAAGTTATCCAAAGATAAGGACGTGCCAATGATTACCGGCTATTATCACGTTATTGAGTGTAGGTTGTTACTAGGTTTTTAAGTTTTGGGGGATACTTTTGAAAATTAAATATGTATTTGCTTCTGTAGCAAGTGCGGCTTTGTTGGCAGTTGGCGTCCTGGGGGGGACACCAAGTCAGTCAGGCAGTGCTAATGGTGCAGTGCGCTCTTCGCAGTCAACTTCGGCCCACAAAGTGGTGAAGAAGGATACTGCCAAGAAGTCTACGGCCAAGAAGAGCAAGGACACTGCTGCTAAGACGGCCAAAAAGGACCATCAACAGGCAGCAGCTAAAGCGGCTAAGCAGGCTAAGGTTGCTAGTGCGTCCAGCGCTAGCAACACGAGTGCCAGCCAGGCGAGTGCGACCAGTACTAGCAGTAGCCAGGCCAGCCAGGCGGCTAACAGCACCAGTACCACGAGTACTGCAGCCAGTGCAAACACTACGGCCGCGGCACCAGCAGCCAAAACCAGTCAACCGGCAGCTAGCCATGCAACCACGCCAACCACAGGCTTCACGATCGGTGGCTCCACGTACGCCATCCGGTCCTTTAGTGGTAGTGGTTCAGTTCCAGCCGACAGCTACGTTTACCAGTGGACTGGCATGAGCAACCACTACCTGTTCGAACGGACGGGGGTAGCGTTTGGTTCTTTGGCTAGTGCTGGTGTTGGTTCGACCGTTGCCGTTAACGGCCACCAGTACACCATCCGTCAGGTGCTGTACAACCAGAACAACACGACC
The DNA here is from genome assembly GCF_001436135.1 of Lacticaseibacillus thailandensis DSM 22698 = JCM 13996. Lineage (NCBI taxonomy): Bacteria > Bacillati > Bacillota > Bacilli > Lactobacillales > Lactobacillaceae > Lacticaseibacillus > Lacticaseibacillus thailandensis. The sequence continues at coordinate 201,794 of NZ_AYZK01000002.1, read as the reverse complement.
GACGCGGCGTATGACGCGTTGATGGCTGGTAAGGCTAAGTGGGGCGGGATCAGTTTCCAGACCTGTGAAGCTACCAATGGTTACGTACGTCTGTACTTTGCTAACTAGTTAGTATTACATTCATAGGTACATAAATAGACCCGTTAGTTGCGGACACGTAATTAACGGGTCTATTTGTATGGTGAAGGTTGGGATATCTTAATGGCACCTTAAGGGAATTGGCAAAGAAGCGTAACTCGGCCTGCACAGTTTCTTCACACTTTCCCGGCATACTAATCAACATAGAAACGAGGTACCCCAGAACCTCGCTCCTAAACTTCTTCTTCATAATCGTGATGTGGTTTCCCAGAATCACATTACCCTCCCTCATTGAGGACCCTCCGTGTGGACAGCGGGGGGCCTTTTTTTGTTGCGTGAAGTGGGACACGGGTTGTGGGTGGGCGAATATTATCATAGATAATAGGAAGTTGAAAAGAGCGGCGGTGGTGGGATGCGTTTCGATTTCCGTTACTACCTATAATTATCGGGCTGCAGTCTCTCGGCTGAGCTGACGCGCAGCCTGCGAGTGGCTGGCCCGAAGCGCTGAAGCGCAGTGGTGGTAATCTGTCACTGAACTCGCTCTGACGTCCGATATGTATCGGGCAACAGTCTCTCGGCTGAGCTGGCGCGCAGCCTGCGAGTGGCTGGTCCTAAGCGCTAAAGCGCAGTGGTGGTAATCTGTCACTGAACTCGCTCTGACGCCCGATATGTATCGGGCAACAGTCTCTCGGGCTAGCTTTGCGAGCCCTGCGAGTGGCTGGTCCTAAGCGCTAAAGCGCGGTAGTGATAATCTGTCACTGAACTCGTTCTGACATCCGGTATGTATCGGGCTGCAGTCTCTCGGGCTAGCTTTGCGAGCCCTGCGAGTGGCTGGCCCTAAGCGCTAAAGCGCTAAGGGCCAGCGCAAAAAAAGAAGCCCGCATGGGGAGCCAATGTCCCACTTGCGCACTTCTTCCTGGTAATCCTGCTGAGGCGTGCCCCACACGCAGGCAACGCAGGCACCCAATACTCCACGGCCCCCACCGTGGCGCCTTCGCGAACGTTGAATTGCTTCAACAAGTATCGGTAACCATACGTTCAGTTGCTAAGTGCTCCGTCCATTTGGTCCGCAGCGTACCCACAACTTACACTTTACAGATGAAACTATACATTTTTTGTATATACTTGTCCATTATCGCAAGATAAACAAACTTATATTTCGACAAAAAAGGTCTGTTATTTAGACCAATTAGCGCCTGGGCTTACGCAATCAAGGAAATTAGCCGTACCAATTGGCGTTAATCATGGCAAATGTTGGGTGACGGTAGCACAAATCTCTGAAAAATCGGTATGCTTGCGCTTATGGTAACGATTGACTTTGCCACTGTCGGTCATAATTCAGTCCGTGTTTACATGAACGCATTTGGTTACGGCGACCACTTGGTGCGCGCCGTGCTCGACCTGAGTATATGGAGTTATTCACGCCATACAAAAAGGCGGCAGCCACACGCTACCACCTTCTGGCTGACGTTAAATTGTAATTTCTTCGATCTCGCCCAACTGCCGCAGCTTTTCGCGCTGCAGCACCTTAATGCCGTTGCGATCCGTGGAAATCAGCCCGAGTTGCCGGAGCTTTTTCATGTTGCGGGAGGTGTTGACCGGGTTCAGCACGACCAGACTGCCCATTAGTGATTGGCTCACGTGGACCGTATCATCGCTGGGTTCGTATTCGTCCAGGTAGCAGGTCAGGTAGTATGCCAGTCGCTGCCACCCCGTACTGGTCAGCAACAACTCCTTTTTGCGGATCAGGTAATCGATGTTGCGCTGGTAGCTGAGAATGAGTTGATGATTAAAGTCGCGGTTGTTATACACCAGTTGGTCGATCTTATCATGGCTAATTGCTAAGACGTGGGCTTCGTGAATTGCCACGAGGCTGAGCGTGCTCTCTGGGCTGGTGCCTTCGGAACGGTACACTGGTGTAAGTGTGTCGTGACCGCACAACAAAAGACCGTGCTCCAATCCCGACTTGAAGAGTACCGAGCGCATGATGAGACCGTCCTCAATGTAGTAGTAGAAATGGCGGCCATTGGTGTCTTGCAGGCGTTCACCGACGTGGACGGTGATGCGTTTAGTCGCAAGACCAGTAAGAAGGGACTTAAACTTGGCGTAGTCCCCGTTGACGTAGAAGTTTAATTTGTTCATTGTTGCATCTCCCCGGATGTCTGCGGATGGTGACCGGCGGGTGCATTCGGCTTGCCATGGTATGTGAATACTACCTGAGGGTCGACGTGCGCATTCGGTGTGACCGATGCCATCATTCCCCAATTATATGCGTAGAATTTACACACGAAAATATTCGTCGATAATTAACAGTGTTAATTTTATGATGTTATAAACCATGCATCTGATTCAAAAAAATAATACTGGCACCTTGATGGCGGGCCGCTTGCCGTCGAGGAGGGTGGAAGGTGTTGCAAAATATTCCGGTTGCTCTGACACCCTTATTTTACTTGGTTTACATAATGAAAGTAAAGCAAAAAAAGCATTGGTGCTAGTTATATGTATGCGCGGCGCCAACTAGTCATAGATAACACCAAGCATTGGCGCCTAATCACGCGGTGGGGTGTTATTGTGTGGCGGTATCGGTGTTATGGACGCTAACTGAAGGTGAGGCAGTGCGATTGTGCAAGGCACCAGTGACCTGTAGACGTGTATGTGCAGTGTCCCCGCGATTACGGCATCTTGGTGGGGTCGAAAGTCGCTTGCGCCAACGTGAGAAATTCCTGGACGGGTTCACTGAGGGGCATACCAACTTTGTAGGTGATGGCCACATCAGCCTGAAAGTCGGTTACGGGCAGCGGCACAATTTGGGTGTCACCCTGAAGGGTGGTGGCCGTCAGTAGGGACGCCGGCACAATCGTGGCACCCAACCCGGCGTTGGCCAACTGGACCGCGGTGGTCAGGTTAGGGGTACGCAAAATGATGTTGGGGGTCGCCTCGTTTTGGGCGAGGAAGCTGGTTACAAGGTGCTGAAAGCCCGAGTCGTCAGTTTCGGCGATGAAGTCTTGGTCGTGAATCAGCGTGGCGATTCCGGGAGTGGCGTTGGCGTCAAAGTCGGGCGGCAATAGGCGGCTGGGCATGATCAACGCTGCGCTATCCGTGAACAGACGTTGGTGCTCCAGTGCTTCGTCGTAGGTGCGGCCAATCCCAATGTGCATATCGATGTCGCCAGCCAGTACGGCTTGCGCCATGGCGACTGCGGGTTGTTCAAAGAGGTGGATCTGCACCTGGGGAAAGCGCCGATGAAATTCCGGTAAGAGTTGCGGCAAAATGACTTGGGCGAGGGACGGGTTAACGCCCAACGTGATGCGGCCGACGTCGGTATGGGCGTAGGCTTTGAGGTTGTTGCTGACCGTCTGAAAGGAGCGGACCAGTTGCTGCATCTGGCGGAGGTAGTATTCACCCGCGTACGTCAGGCGCAGCGGGTGCTGGGCGCGGTCAATCAGCGCGACGCCGTACTGTTTTTCCTGGTTGCGAATCAGCTTGCTGACGGTGGGCTGCGTCATAAAGAGGTTGGCTGCAGTCTGGGAGACACTCCCGGTCTGGCTAATCTCGGTGAGGATGTTAATGAGCTGACGTTCGTGACTTAGTGGTGGTGTCATGAGCGACCTCCTTTTGTAACCGTAATCTAACCTTATCATTAGTCAGTATGCGCCCAACGTCAATGGGGTGCAAGTGTGGGGTGTGTTGGCCAGTCCCATGGGTACTGTTGGGGTAGGAGCGCGTAGTACTAATAATATAGTAGAAAGTGGCACCCAATGGCGGTCGGTATCCGTGCTAATTACCCAACTGCCGCCGCTGGACCGCTGTTGGCAGGTAATGGTGTTAGTGGTATTCTAACCACAAGCACTAACAAAAAGTAACGGTATCCGGACAAAGGGGGATGTAACCATTGGCAGACAAAGATGATGAGGCGTTGCGGCGCCGGTTGACGCCCGAACAGTACGCGGTGACGCAGGAGGCCGCGACTGAACGCCCGTTTAGCGGCCAGTACGACGACTTTTACCAAGCGGGTATTTACGTGGACGTTGTGAGTGGCGAGCCGCTGTTTTCTTCGCAGGATAAGTATGATGCGGGCTGTGGCTGGCCGTCATTTACGCGGCCAATTACCAAATTGGCTGAGCACCGGGACCAGAGCTTCGGCATGGAGCGGACGGAGGTGCGGAGCAAAAGCGCCGGGTCGCACCTCGGCCACGTCTTTTCGGATGGGCCGGCCGCGGCGGGTGGCCTGCGGTATTGTATTAACTCCGCAGCGTTGCGGTTTATCCCCGTGGCGGACCTTGAGGCGGCAGGTTATGGCGAGTACCGGCAACTATTTCAATAAACAGGTGACATTAGGCCGCCACGACTTGACGTTCGTGGCGGCTTGTTTTACTTTTAAAAAGGAAACGATTTCATAGAATCGAGGTTAGCAATATGCATAAAGTACAATTAGGCAATAGTAACTACCAGGCATCCGCCGTAGCGTTAGGCGTGATGCGGATGAACGCGTTGTCTGTACCCGAGGCGGCGACCGTGCTGGACACCATCAAGGACGTGGGCATCAACTACATTGATTCTGCGGACATTTATGGTGCTGGTGACTCCGAGCGGGTCCTGGGCCAGGCACTCAAGCGTGCGGGCGCTAACCGCAACGACTTTTTCATCCAGTCGAAGGTCGGAATTGTTCAAAGCAAAGGTGACTCCCCGTTAGGCGCGGCTCCGTATGGTGGGCGTTACGACTTCTCGAAGCGTCACATTCTCGAGGCCGTTGATGGCGTCCTCGAGCGTCTGCAAATTGACTACTTGGACGCATTGTTGCTACACCGGCCCGACCCACTGATGGAAATCGATGAGGTTGCCGCGGCGTTTGATGAACTGTTGGCTAGCGGCAAGGTGCGCCACTTTGGGGTATCAAACTTCAACCCACGGCAGGTCGACTTGTTGCAGTCGGTAGTGAACCAGAAGTTACTGATCAACCAGCTACAGTTTGGTGTGATGCACACGGGTCCGATTACGTTCGGGATGCACACGAACATGACGGATGACGGCAGTATCAACCGTGATGGCGGTGTGATCGAATACTCACGGTTGCACAAGATGACGATTCAGACGTGGTCACCATTCCAGTACGGTCAGATTGAGGGTACGTTCATTAACAACCCGGCCTTCCCGGAGGTCAACCGGGTTCTGGACGTGGCCGCTAAGAAGCACGGTGTATCGAAGAATGCGATTGCCACGGCATGGATTCTGCGGCACCCGGCCCACATGCAGGTCATTATCGGGACGATGAATCCGGATCACATCCGCGACAGTGCGGCTGGTGCGGACGTCGACCTGACCCGGCAGGAGTGGTACGACATTTACTACGCTGCTGGGAATGATATGCCGTAATGGTTTGCGGTTAGGCGTGATTTGGTAAAATATAGCTTCCCCAGAAGGACGCGTGGCGGTCTTCGGCGGGTGGCTATTTTTTTGCCAATTTGGCGGGCGGGCAACATTAATTAGAACTTACGCTACTTGCGCTTGGGCCTGGGTTCGTGGTGGGTTGAATATCACTAGCACTGTTTACCCTCAGTGGTCGGTTGGGGGGTGTGGAACCCGCCGTGCACCCAAGCTGGGCCCGTCAGCCGCAGTCCCACTACCAGCTGCAGATTCTGCTCTCCTAATCTTGTCCCCAATCATGCGCCGGATTAGAATGGGGTTATGTAACAGACACCAGGGTTGGCGCCCTGGTGTTACTTAACTTTGGGGGTAACCGCATGACCGACATTCAGCTAATTGCATCTGATATGGACCACACGTTGTTGGAGGAGGATGGCAGCGTGCCCACCGGCCTCTTTGACCGGATTCGTGCCCTTCGTGAGCACGGCGTGGAATTCGCCGCGGTGAGCGGACGCTCCATTGCCACCCTACAGGGACTCTTCGCTCCCGTACGCAAAGCGGTGACGTTGGTCGGCGACAATGGGGCCGTAATTGAGCGGGGCAGTCGGCGGGTGTACACCAACGCCCTGCCGACGGCGACCCAGCAGCACTTAGTTGTGCATGCCCAGCGGCAGCGCGCGGGGGTGCCCATCCTGTCAGGCGTGGACGCAGGGTACATCGATGCGCGGGATCGGCGCTACATTGCCCAGTTGGGTAACTTTTTCAACGCCGTGCGCGTGGTGCCCCACCTTGAACAGTTCCAGCAGGATGTGACCAAGTTCACGGCCTTCTATCCGGATGGGGATGCGTACGACCGGGTGGAGAAGGAGTTTGACCGGCCCTTTGGTAGTGACCTCTCCGTGACCGTCGGCGGCGTCCACTTTGTTGACGTGATGAATCCCGACGTGGACAAAGGGGCGGCGATTCGCCAGATCGGGTCGGCGTACGGCATTCCGACCGCCCACATGATGGCGTTCGGTGACGGCGCCAACGATGTACCGATGTTACGGACGGTGAAGTACAGCTACCACGTGCTCAACGCCCTGCCGCCCGCTGCTGCGGCGGCGCGCTTTACCACGGCGTCCAACCGACGCCACGGGGTTTTGCGGATCATTGATAAAGTCTTAGCGGACATTATTTAGGGGGCGAGCAGTTGACCTACTTATACTTGGTGCGCCACGGCCAGACCGTCGTGAACACAGAGGGGCGCTTTAATGGCGGTGGGGTGGACGGCCCACTGACCGCCAAGGGTGTGGCGGGGGCGCAAGCCGTCCACACGTTGCTACAAGGCATCCACTTTGACCGCATTGTTAGTTCGCCGTTGCCCCGAGCGGTCGCGACGGCACGGCTAGTGACGGCGGCCGACGCGCCAATTGAACTCGACGACCGCCTGCGCGAGATGAGTCTCGGCGATTGGGACGGCCAGCTGTTGGCGCCGTGGATGGATGACCCCGAGTTCATTAATTACCGCCACCACATGGAACACTGGAATTACCGGGCGGTGCACGCGGAGGGTTACCAGGCATTGCTGCGGCGCACGCGCGCGGCCTTCAACGATCTGGCTGTGTCGGTAGGACCAACGGGCCGGGCGTTGGTCGTCAGCCACGGTATCGTCTTGACGGTGACCGCCAACGTGCTGACTGGCGTGCCGCTGGACCACGCTCGGGATACCGGTGAGGTGGCCAATACCAGCGTCACGGTGTTGCGGACGGATGGGCAGACTTGGACCAAAGCAGCGTGGAACGTGAAACCGGGTGCGGGCCAACCGCTCAACTTCTAACTAATTATCGACCAGGGGTCACCGTAGTGGGTGGCCCCTTTTTGCGTCCCAAAAGGCCGCTAATCTGCTAGTCAGCGGCCTGAATGTGACGATATAATCAAATTAGCCTTACTCGGCAAAGTTACCTAGTGGTGTGCGTGGTTGGCCCATGGGGGTTCCCTCCTGGGCGGTGATTCGCGCCTTAACAAAGGTGAGGGTGCTGCCGCTGTGGATTGCGGCCAGCCGGCGTATCATCAGGTCATCGGGCCCCTGTGTACCGGTGCGTAGGTGGTCAAACCACGTGTGCATGTCTTCCGAGTACAGGTTGGCGCTGATTGACGATAGGTGGTTATAACCCAGCGCCAGGCGGTGGCGTAGGTCCGTTTCGTTACCAGTGTAAATGGGCCAGTCATTACCCATTAGCTGACGAATGGCGGGTACGCGTTCAGGGTCACCCGCTTCTTTGAGGCCCACCACTTGCGGCGAACGGACAAGTTGCCGCAAGGTGGTTAGCTCCAGGTTGAAGCCCGTACGGTGCGGGTCGTTGGCGAGAATGGTGGGACGCTGGGCGGCGGCCATGATGGCACGGACGTAGTTAGCCGCCTCCTGTTGCGTGGGCAGAATGTACGGTGGCAAGCCGAGCAAGATCCCGCTGATACGCGGTTGGGCAGCAACGGTGGTGGCGAGGGCGACGGCTTCACGTTGCTGGATGCTAGCAACACCAAAGATGATTTCGAGGTCGTCGGGGAATGACGCATTATTAACGGCCACCGCGAGGGCCTGCTTTTCGGCCAGGGTCAGACTATGCTGCTCACCGGTGGCGCCGCTGACCAGCACGCTGCGAATCCCGTGGTGAGCGAGGTACTGGATGTGCGCAATGGTGGCGTCCACGTTCAGGGACTCGTCGTCGTTAAAGGCGGTGGGAACCGCCGCCTGGAACGGTTGTAATGTAGTCATGGGCATGTCCTTCTATTGTTATGATTGCGCCAGCGCGGTTAACTCCTCCGGCTGGTAGTTGCCAGTTTTCAGCCAATTCAACTCCACGCCATAAGGTGGGTGCATGTGGCGCTTGTCCGGCCCGACGTATGGGGTCTCGAGAATTTTCGGAATATCCGTGAGTTGGGGATGGTGGACGATGGCGTAGAGCGCGTCGAAGCCAATGGTACCAGCCCCAATATTGGCGTGGCGGTCTTTATGGCTGCCACGAGGATTCTTGGAATCGTTGACGTGAATAATGCTCAGTTTGTCGAGCCCCACCACGTGGTCGAATTCGTTGAGGACGCCGTCAAAGTCGTCGCGCACGTTGTAACCCGCGTCACTCATGTGGCAGGTGTCCATGGTGACCATGACTTTATCGTTATTCGTGACGCGGTCCAGAATGGCAGCAAGTTCCTCAAAGGTGCGGCCGACCTCCGTGCCTTTGCCAGCCATGGTTTCCAGCGCAATGGTGACGTGCTGGTCCGCCGTAATGATCTCGTTGAGTCCGCGCGCAATTTGGGCGATGGCCGCGTCGGCGCCGGCCCCCACGTGTGCACCGGGATGGAACGGCATGCTGTAGGCGTGGAGGGCCTCGGCACGGGCGACTTCGGCCCGCATAAATTCAACGGCAAAGTCGTAGTTGCCCGGTTTCTTGGTGTTGCCGAGGTTGACGATGTACGGCGCGTGGATTACCAGGTGGCTGAGGCCAGCCGTCTTCATGGCGGCCAGGCCCTCGGAAATCCGCATGGCACTCACGTCCTTGCGGCGGGTGTTTTGGGGCGCACCGATATAGAACTGTAGCGTCGTCGCCCCATAACTGACGGCTTCCGCGACCGCACCGGGGAACATTGCTTTGCCCGACATACTGACGTTTGCACCAATTAACATACTGTCTTCCTCCTCGTCTTGGCTACTGGCCTTAGTGTAGCACAGGCGTTAGTTGGTGGTGCGAATCTGGGGTTGGCAACCAAGAAGCAACCAAACCTGGTAGAATGACGGTAGGTACGAACGAATAGGGAGGTACAGACGGGATGGAGTACATTATCGGGGTGGACATCGGGACAACGAGCACGAAGGTGATTCTGTATGACGACCACGGCACCCAACTAGCCCGGGCCAACAACGGCTACCAGCTATACCAGGATGCGGCTGGCATGGCCGAAGAAGATCCTGACGCCATTTACCAAGCGGTGCTCACGGGTATCGCTACCGTCGTGGGTGCGGGTGGCATCGCGCCTACCGCCATTGCGGGACTATCGTTCTCCGCGGCGATGCATAGCCTCCTGTTGGTGGACGCCCACCTGCAACCGTTGACACGATTGATGACCTGGGCTGATACCCGGGCCCGCGGCGCCGTTGCCACCATCCAGCGGACTATTGCCAGCACCGACTTCTTTGCCCATGTCCCCATCCCCGCGCACCCGATGACGCCGCTAGCCAAACTTATGTGGCTGCACCACCGGCGGCCCGACTTGCTCCAGCAGGCCCACTACGTACTGGGCATCAAGGAGTACATACTGGCCCGGCTGACTGGCCAACTGGTTGAGGATTACTCGATTGCTAGTGCCACCGGACTGATGGACGTGCGCAGTTTGTCCTGGTACCCAGCTGCGCTGAGTTTAGCCGGGGTGCGTTTGGACCAATTACCGCCGTTGGTGGATACCGGCTACCAGCTGCACGGTTTGACCCCAGCCGCAGTCCAAGCCACAGGACTATCGCCGCAGGTCACGGTGGTGGTGGGCGCCAGCGATGGGGTGTTGAGCAATCTGGGCCTCGGTGCCATCAACCCCGGGGCGGCCGCCATCAACATCGGCACATCCGGCGCCGTCCGGGTCATGACTGACCGGCCGCTGGTGGCACCACATCATGACCTGTTTACCTACTACCTGGCGCCGCACCAGTGGGTGGTTGGCGGTGCCACGAGCAACGGTGGTAACGTGTTGCAATGGCTCCAAACCGCCCTCTTCCCGCAGTTGCCCGGCGCGGCCGCACAGGTTGGTAGCACCAGTACCGCAACGTTATTGCGGGCGTTGGCGAACATTCCCGCTGGTGCCGCCGGACTACTGTTTGTGCCGTACCTGCACGGTGCCCGCGCCCCTTTATGGGACGCCAACGCGCGGGCGGCGTTCCATGGGCTTAACGCTGAGCACTCCCGACTACACATGGCCCGGGCGGCGTTAGAGGGGGTTGCGTACAACCTCAAACGGGTGCTGGCCACCGTCATTAACGTGACGGGCCCGGTGACCACGGTGGCTGCGGCTGGCGGCTTTGCACGCAGCCCGTTATGGTGTGGAATTCTGGCCAGCGTCCTGGACGGACCGTTAGCCATTCCACAGGGCGTCGACAGTTCGGCCCGCGGTGCCGCCATGTTGGGGTTGCGTAGCCTTGGTGTGACCACCCAGCCGCTGATCGATAACTTACAACAACATTTCCAGATGGTGCCACCACAGTCTGCGGACGTGGCGGTTTACGCGCAACTGTACCCGCTATGGTGCCAATTGGTGGACCAAACGCGGGCCGTGGACGATCAGTTGGCGACTTTCCAGACCCTCCATGCCGGCAAAGCCGGTGCGGGCGATTATCACGGGCAATAAACACTGCATGGGTAACAAAAAAACGGTGTACCGCTAGGGTACACCGCTTTTTGTATGCAAATCTGGCCTTAGGCGTTTTCCTTTGCTACTGGCCGCCAGATGCCGAGAATCAAACCAGCAACGACCGCACCGACAACCAAGGAAACGAGAAAGCCGAGCTTCTGGTTGGTCAGGGCTAACGCCACGATCCCACCATGAGGAGCAGGAACATTGACCTTGAACAGTTGAGTCAGCGCACCAGCAATGGCTGAACCAATAACGGAACTACCAATGATGTGTACTGGGTCGGTCGCAGCAAACGGAATGGCACCTTCAGTGATGAAGGTCAGACCCAACGCGTAGTTGGAGAGGCCGGACTGACGTTCCTGTTCCGTGAACTTCTTGGGGAAGAACGTGGAAGCCAGGGCGATGGCCAGTGGTGGAATCATGCCCCCAACCATGACGGCAGCCATCCAGCGGCCATCCGTGTAGTTGGATGCGGAGTAGATCCCGATGGCGAAGGTGTAAGCGGCCTTGTTGAAGGGGCCACCCATGTCGATACTCATCATCGCGGCGAGGATGGTGCCGACCAGCACGGCGTTACCAGTGCCCATGGATTCCAGGGCACCGATCAGCGCACCGTTAATGGCGGCAAAGATCGGGTTGACGATGAAGAACATAATCAAGCCCATAATGGCGAGTCCAATCACCGGATAGATCAGGATGGTCTTCATCCCGTCCAGGTTGTGTGGCATGCCGGCAAACAGCTTCTTCAGACCGACGACCATCCAGCCGGCAACGAACCCGGCGACCAGGCCACCCAGGAAACCAGCGGGGTTCTGGGCCTTAACGAAGGAAGCGGCGGTCAACGTGGCCATCCAGCCACCGACGAACCCAGGCATCAGGGCGGGGCGGTCACCAATCGATACGGCAATGTAAGCGGCCAGGACTGGGACCAAGAAACTAAAGGCGTAGTTCCCCAGGTTGTTCGTGAACGTGAACAGCCCGGAGTGAGCACCAGCGTAACGTTCAAAGATGAAGGAAATGGCCATGATGATACCACCACCAACAACGAATGGCAGCATGTTCGAAACACCGTTCATCAGGTCTTTGTAGATGCGGTTCCAGAGGGAGCCAGTTTCTTCCTCGTCTTCGGCGCCACCAGCACCGTTACCGTGGAAGATGGGGCCTTCGTCGTGCAAAGTCGTGGTGATCAATTCTTCCGGCTTCTTGATCCCATCGATTACGGGGTGGTTGATCAGGTGTTTGCCGTCAAAGCGGTCCATGTCGACCTTCTTATCGGCAGCAATGATGACCCCCTGCGCGCGGGCAATATCGTCGGCGGTCAGCTTGTGCTTGACCCCCTCAGAACCGTTGGTCTCGACCTTGATGTCGACGCCCATTTTTTCGGCTTGTTCCTTCAGCGCGGCTTCGGCCATGTAGGTGTGGGCGATGCCAGTGGGGCAAGCCGTGACGGCAACGATGAACGGCTTAGTGCCGGTGGTTGCGGTCTGGGTGCTTGCCTGTGGGGCGGCCTGGTCGGCATTGGTGGATGCGTCAGACTGAGCGTTTTCCGCTGCCTCTTTGGCTTCCTTAGCTTCCTGCGCTGCACTGAACAAGTTGACGACGTCGTCTGGCGTCTTGGCGGTCTTCAACTGAGCAACCAGTTGCAGGTTGATCAGCAGGGAGGACAAGGCGGCGAGGGCGGCCAGGTGCGTGTTGTCGGCGCCTTCCGGGGCGGCAATCATGAAGAACAGGTGGACCGGTTGACCGTCGAGGGCGTTGAAGTCGATCCCAGCGTCACTCTTAGCAAAGAGGACCGTGGCCCGCGTAACGGCTTTGTCCTTCGCGTGGGGCATGGCGATTCCGTCACCGATCCCGGTGGTGGACTCACCCTCACGCTTGCGGATATCCTTGGCGTACAATTCGGCGTCGGTAATGATTCCCTGCTCGGCGTACTTGGCGACCATCTCGTCGATGGCTTCCTCCTTCGTCGTGGCTTTGAGGTTCATAATCATGACGTCTTTTAATAGTAATTCGCGAATGTCCATGATATTTACTCCAATCCGTATGTTCTACAATGCTTCGATGCTGACGGTGGCCAGCACAGCGTCAATCTTTTCTTTATCGGCGAGGTCCGTGGAGAACGCGGTGGCGCTTCCGCAGGCGATCGCGGTTTTGAAACTGGTTAAGGCTTCGTGGGTCTGGGCAAAGGTGCCGGTAAAGCCGGCCAACATGCTGTCGCCCGCACCCACGGAGTTTTTAACTTCACCCTTCGGTACGGTGCCGTGCCAAGCATGATCCTTGGTGATCATCAACGCACCGGCGCCGGCCATGGATACCAACACGTGTTGGGCACCCATTTCCAGCAGGCGGCGACCACGTTCCACCACCTCGTCCAGGTCGGTGTACTCGGCGTCGTCAAAGAGGGCGGCGAGTTCGTGGTGGTTCGGTTTGACGACCAGTGGGTGCTCCGGCAGGGTGTCTAGTAGTGCCTGACCCGTAGTGTCGATCACGAAGTCGGCACCGTGTTGGTGAATTAGCGGGATCAGGTCGCGGTAGAACGAGTCACCCAAGCCTTGAGGAATGCTACCCGCCATGACGACCACGTCGCCGGGCTGGAGGGCGTCAAACTTAGCTTTGAAGGCGGCCACGTTGTCGTCGGTAATTGTTGGGCCCGCGGCGTTGAGTTCGGTTTCGCTTTCAGCTTTGAGTTTCACGTTGATGCGCGTGTCGCCGGCGGCTGGGGCAAAGTCGGTGTGTAGCCCTAACTGGTGCAGGCTATTGGTTAGGTATTCGCCGGTGGCGCCACCATTGAAGCCCCAAGCGGTGGTCGGAATATCGAGCGCCTGCAGGATACGGGAGACGTTAATGCCCTTGCCCCCCGGCAGCTTGACGGCGCTGGCCAACCGGTTCACGGCCCCCAACTCGAGGTGGGGCAGGCCGATGACGTAATCGATGGCCGGGTTTAGTGTCACTGAGTAAATCAATTGCTGTACCTCTTTCTATTACTGGCGGACAGTCGTGGCGCGTAGCGAATCCACAATGTTGCGGCATTCGTTGTACGGACTGTTCAGGGTCTCAATATCTGTGGTAATGATCGTGTTGGCGCGCAACCCCACGATTTGGCTAAAGCTGGCCTGGTCGAACTTACTGTGGTCAGCCAGGATGAACGTGTCCACCGCGTGGTCGATGGCCAGGCGCTTGATGGCCGCTTCCTCCGGGTCCGGCGTGGTCACCCCGTAGTCGGGATGAATGCCGTTGGCCCCGATAAAGGCGATGTTGAAGCGGAAACGTTGTAACTGTTGCGCCGCTTCCGCCCCGATAACGGCCTTGGTGGTCGGCGAGGAGGGAAGCATTATCAACCCCCGGGGTGACCACGGTAATGTCCGGTACGTCATGGAGCAACGGCACCAAGTGCGCGGTAGTCGTGCCGGCGTCGAGGAAAATCAGGTCGCCTGCTTTGACTGCCGTCACCGCCGCCCGGGCGATTTGCGCCTTGGCGTTGGTGTTTTGGTTTGCCTTCACGCGGACGGTGGGTTCATCGCGTAACCCGCCGCGACGTTTGGCGCCACCGTGGATCCGTTCGAGTAAGCCCTCGCTCTCGAGGTCGGCCAGGTCCCGGCGGACGGTCGACGGCGACGTGTTCATGTCGGTGCACAGGTTCTGTACCGAAGCCATGCCGTCGCGATCAAGCACGTGTAGGATGTGGCGTTTGCGTTCGTCTGTAAGCACTTTCATCACCTTCCGACATTTATTATACACGCTAAACGGTCATTAGCAACCATAAACGCGCAAAAACATGCAAAAATTGGATGGACCAATTGTCAAATGCCGGTATTATCGGCTTTACGACGTAAAAAAATTGACCATTATGCCGAATCCTAGCTAATTTGCGGGGTGATTGACGCGGCATTTTGGTCAAATGATCCGCAACGTGCGCACTTTTGGCGGGTCGAGCGTCCCAGCCATATCGAAAAAATTCTAAATAGTGCTGTATTTATCACCCACGTGGACTTATAATCTATTTAGAAAGATATCTAAATAGTTAGGAGGCGAGTCCGGGTGGCGATGACAGAAACGTTAAAGGCGATTGCCGATCCGGTACGGCGGAAAATTTTGGAGCTATTAAAGCAGCAATCCTATTCTGCCGGGGCGATTGCCGATCACTTTGACCTTAGCCAGGCGACGGTCTCATACCACCTCAAGCTGTTGAAGCAGGCCGGTCTCGTGGCGGAACGGCGGGAGAAAAATTTTATCTACTATGATATTAACGCCAGTGTTTTTGAGGACGTGCTGACGTGGATCTACTCAATGGGAGGACATCGCGATGAAAAGGGCTAGCAAAATCATTCCGTTTAGTTTTGTGGTGATCTGGGCACCGGTACTGTATGGTTGGTCGCAGTACACTGAGCTACCCAGCCGGATGGCGACACACTGGGGTGTCAACAACACGCCGAACGGGTGGCTACCCAAAGCGGTGGCCATTTATGGTATTCCGGTACTGATGACGGTGCTGCAGTTGATCGTCGTCGGGGCTTCACGGCTAAGCGCCCAGCGCAAAGGGGCGGTGTCGCGCTTCGAACGGATGTGTTATGCCATTATCCCGCTAATGATGGTGGTGTTATACTTTGCGACCATCCAGGCCAACCTCGGGCGTACTGTCGATATCCGTCGGGTGGCCATCCTGGTGGTAGCCTTGCTGTTTATGGGGATGGGTAACTTTTTGCCCACCGTGCCGGCAGGGTCCAACACCACTTTGAACGGGATGCGCACCGCCGCTGCTAATCCGCACACCTGGCCGCGGGTGGCCCGGCGGTTGGGGTATACCATGGTCGGTGGCGGGGTGGTTTTGCTGGCGAGTCTTTTAACGCCGCCTATGGGTTCGGTGGTGGCCCTAGTTGTTGCCATTGTGGCGCTACTCGGCGTCACCTGGTGGGGCTACCGGGTGTCAACCGAGGATAATTGATGGTGAATTCAAAAATAGAGCGGAGCAACCCTCACGCGTGCTTGCGACCCGCGGAGTGCTGCTCGCTACCAAAAAGGAGCGTACCCAGACGAAACTGGGTACGCTCCTTTGTATGCATGCTGCGTTTAGCTGTCTTCGCCGATACTCCGAATTTCCGCAAAGGTCAGGAGCAACCATAACCGCAGGCTACTGTGCTGAATTGAACCTTTCGGGGTGATGCGGGCCATGATCAGGTGTGCGGGACCACTTTGCGGTTGGTAATACACGGCCACGTCGTCGCCATCGCTGGTGGACCACAGGTAGGGGATGGTGTTGGTAGTGTTGATGAATTCGTAGACCCGCAACGTGGTGCGAGCCGCCAGGAAGCGGCGGATACCCTGATCATCATACCCGGTAAACTGATGCCCCGACGCGCCACTGTGGTGACACCGTTGGGCGGTGAGGTCCTTCCACAACACCCGGTCGGCGTCGGATAGGTTAGCAATCACCTGTGGTACGGGCAGCGCGTCATTCGGTTGGGAGTAGGTCATCGCGATGCGGCCGTTGATCCGCAATATCTGTGCAAGCACCACCGTGTCGGGGTGTTGTTGAATATTTGCTGCCACACGGTGCGAGCGGAAGGTCCGGATGCCCAGCCGAACTAGCTCCAGTACGCTCAGACCCAGTAGTGCTGCCCACGGCCAAAACAGGACGATGTTGCCCGCCCAGAACGCCGGGGTGGTGAGTTGGTACCAGTACAGGACCCGTAGTGTGGGGTCCGATAGGTAGACAAAAAGGCTGAGCAGCGCCAACAACGCCGCGGTGACCCACAGAATATCGAGCACCGTAGCCCAGATGTTCGCTGACCGCATCGTGGCGCGCACAGTGCGCGTACGGGTCAATTGGTGCTTTAACTGCGCAATGAGTTGTGCTGACGTCCTTGCCATGCGGATTAGCCTCCAGAAGTGCAAAAAAAGATTGCACACGTTGCTGTTATTATATCAAAGCTGAGCGCTGGTGGGGTAATGATTGGGGATGAATGCCCTTACGCGACACCATTTAGCCACAAGTGGTGTGTAAATGCTCGACCTGCAGCACACTGATCAGTTGATTCTGACTGCACGCAAAAACCACCAGCCTGGGGGTAACCAGAGTGGTGGTGGGGTGTCATCAAACTATGACTGGTTAGAACTGTAATGACGCGGACCGCCTAACCTAATTTTGCTGGTTACTTGCGACCATGTTGATTAGTCGCCGTCAACGGTGGTTAGTCCTCGTCCAGGTAGCGTGCCAGGCGTCCGGCCTGGGTGGCATCGACAGACGCAGTGATGCGGGTGCCGGCGTCGGTGTACTCCGTGGCGTCGATCTTCAGGTGGTCGTTAATGTAACTAACCACTTGACCATCACTAAACGGAATCAGGTAGGTGTGCGTCTCTTCATGAGCAAACAGCTTGGCTTCAATGAGTTCAGCCAGCTTTTGTAGCGACCGCTGATCGCGGGCGGAGAAAATCAACTCGGAATCACCCACCATTTCGGGGTAGGTGGTGTCGGGACGGAGGTCAGCTTTGTTATCGATGATAATGGTCGGCACATCGTGAATGCCGATGTCGGCGAGGGTAGCCTCGGTGACCGCCATCATGTCCTGGTAGTGCGGGTCGGCGTAATCGACCACGTGGAGCAGCAAGTCGGCGTTCTTGGCCTCAGCCAGCGTGGCCTTAAAGGAATCGACGAGTTTCGTGGGCAACTTGCTGACAAAGCCGACGGTGTCGCTGAGCAGGAAGGCGCGGTTACTTGGCAACTCGATTTTGCGGACGGAGGTGTCGAGCGTGGCGAACAGCATGTCCTTTTCTTCCACGTTTTTAGCCTCACCCTGCTCGGCAAAGAGGTTGAGCAGGCCGTTCATGGTCGTGGACTTACCCGCGTTAGTGTAACCAACCAGGGCAACGGTGGGCAGGTGGCTCTCGTTACGCTGGGCACTACGGGTTTCTTCGTCTTTGGCTTCGTCAGCGAGCTCCTGCTTGAGGCGGCTGATGCGCTTGGTCAGGCGCCGGCGGTCCAGTTCCAGTTGGGTTTCACCACTACCACGGTTGGCAAGGCCGGCCCCGCCAGCCCCGGTCCCGGCGCTTTGCTGGTCAAAGTTGGCGTTGCGCTGCCGTAGACGGGGCAAGGCGTACCGGAGTTGGGCGATTTCGACCTGCGTCTTAGCTTGCTTGGAACGGGCACGGGTGCCAAAGATATCGAGAATCAGTTGCGTGCGGTCCACGACATCCACGCCGATAATCTTTTCCAGGTTACGCAACTGACTGGGGGTCAGTTCGTCGTTAACGATGACGGTTTGCGCGTCTTTGAGGCGGGCCAGTTCGCCGAGTTCCTCGGCTTTACCCTTACCAAAGTAGGTGGCGGCGACGACCTGGTCGGCGTTTTGCCGCACGGAGTCGACCACCACGTAGTTGTTGGCGGCAGCCAGGTTGGCCAGTTCCGTCATGGTGTAATCAAAGTTGGGTTGGCGCCGGGTAATGCCGGCGACGATAGCGTTAGTTTGTGTTTCGGGCATAAAATCCTCCTTGATCAAATAATGCTTGCGGTGTACCCCACAATGCGGTGGCTCGCAATTATGGGTGGCGACAGGCATGAAAAAAGGGCCGCTGGGGCCCTACAGGTGCTCGGTTACGGGCACACGTATCAGTCAGCGCTCTGTTTCATTAACCTGCCAAAACAACACTTTTAATACGCATGTCAGTGCACCCTCTTTCCGTCAAAGTTGCCATTATTGTAACATATTAGCGCCGTTATTTGTCGGTTTAGCGCGGTCGGTAGTTGGTGGGCTGGTTCCGGCGTTGGCGGGGGGTGACTGCGGTTGACGCGGCCTACGCCACAAATTGCTACCACCCCCACGCTCCGGGCCACGATGCCTTCGTCCCCCACCAGCCCCGGATTTCCGTTACGGTGAAAGGCGCAGCCAAACAAATTACGGCTTGATAGTAGTAATCACTACTACATAGGTGGGCGAGCGTGGCCTAGCTATTAATGTGCAAATATTCACACTAGTTGCCGATATTTTTTGTCGAATTTCTAGCAACTCATTTCAACAATGAAAACTTCCGTAGTACCGGGCTTGGACACCGTCCGGGAGATGCCCTTATCCATCTAGCTTTTCATGGAAAAACAATTTATATAATCAAGAATATAATGAAACCCCTTGCATTTTTTTGCTTGGTCCCCTACACTGTTTCTTGTAGACAAGGATTGTAACCGCTTCAGGTAGTGGGCAAAACCGAATCGCCATACTTGCTTGTGATGGGGTATGCGCGGGTTCGGCTTTTTATTTTCCGTCTACAATCACTAGAAACGGGGTGGGGCGCGTGCAGATCAAAAAGATTTTTAACAACAACGTCGTTTTAGCCACTTCGGGTTCTAGAGAACAAGTGCTCCTTGGACGTGGTATTGGTTTCCAAAAGCATCCCGGTGATACGGTTGACCAAAGCAAAGTCGATCAAGTCTACGCGCCGACTACCGAACAGTGGCTGAGCAACTTCAAAACGTTGGTGGCCGATATCGACCCCGAGTATTTTGAAGTTGCGGGCCAAATTATCACCATGGGCAGTCAGCAACTGCAAACGCAGTTTAACGACAACATGTTGATTGCGCTCGCCGACCATATCCACTTTGCCGTTTACCGCCACCAGCACGGGATCGACATCAAAAACGAGGTTCTGTGGGAGATCAAACGAATTTACCGGCACGAATACTTGCTTGGCCAGCAAGCCGTGGACCTTATCGCTAGTCACTTTAAGGTGCAACTACCGGACGATGAAGCCGGCTTCATCGCAATGAAGTTTGTCGAAAACAGCCTCAACGACAAGCTGGGGGAACAGAGCGAACGCGTCATGCGCCTGATCAACGGTATCCTCGATATTGTGAAGTACCAGTTGCGGATCACGTTCGACGAGGATGGCCTGAACTACCAGCGCTTCCTCGTGCACCTGCGCTTCTTTGCCCAACGCGTCACCGCAAATGATGCGCATCCTGGGCATGACGACGTGGATGGCGCGCTGTTCCAGCATATCGTGGGCCAGTACCCGACGGCCTACGCGTGCGTGCAGAAAATTGTGGTGTTTGTGGCGCAACAAACTCAACGCCAGGTCACACGGAACGAACAAATGTATTTGACGATTCACGTTCAGCGAGTGCTGGACGAGGTCAGTCATCAGCAATAATTTCATAATCAATCTAGAGATTGTAACTATTCAATTAGGCAAGACTCAAGTGTTGGTCAGCACGGCGACGTGGTGGGCATCCTTGGGCCTTTTATTTTATATTTTGGGGTGATATTAATGGATTATGCAACAACAGCACAGGGTGTGTTGAAGCACATCGGTGGTCGTGACAACATCAAGAAGGGGTGGCATTGCGCTACCCGGTTGCGGTTCTACTTAAAGGATGAAAGCAAGGCCGACGTGGATGCCGTCAAGAACGTTGATGGCGTGATCACCGTCGTGAAGAGTGCCGGCCAGTTCCAGGTCGTCATTGGTAACTCCGTGGGTAACGTGTACGACGCGCTCGTCAACATTACGGGCCCGCTGGACGCCGATGCGGACGCTGATAACGGGGCCGCACAAACTGAGAGCGGCAAAAAGGTTAACATCATCAGCCGCTTCATGGGCTTCATTGCCGGGGTCTTCACGCCGTTCCTTGGCGCTTTGGCTGGTGCCGGGGTGTTCAAAGGTATTCTGGCACTCTGCACTACGTTTGGCTGGCTATCCGCAAATAGTGGGGCTTACAAACTCTGGTACGCCGCATCCGACGTGGTCTTCTACTTCCTGCCGATCTTCCTGGCCTTCACGGCGGCTAAGCAGTTGCACGTGGACCAGTACGTGGCAGCCACGTTGGGGGCGGTACTAACTTATCCCAGCATTGTAGCTTTGGGTAGTAAGAGTGTCACCATTCACTTCTTTGGTATTCCCGTGGTGCCAATGAGTTACACTTCAACCGTGATCCCAATTCTACTGGCCGTATGGGCAATGTCCTACCTGGAACCAGTGTTGAACCGGATATTGCCGGGTGCACTAAAGACGTTCCTGACGCCACTACTGTCGTTGGCCATTATGGTGCCGCTGACGATGATGGTCGTTGGGCCGTTGGGGACTGTCATTGGTAACGTTCTGGCGGCCATTATCCTGTTTATTTACAAGTACGTGCCGGCCGTTGCGGGGTTACTGTTGGGCGCCTTCTGGCAGGTCTTCGTTATCTTCGGTGTGCACTGGACCTTCGTACCAGTGATCATGAACAACTTATCCAAGTTGGGTGCTGACCCAATTCTGCCCATCACCGCAGCCGCAGTGCTAGCTCAGGCTGGTGCGGCTCTGGGGGTCTTCTTCCGGACTCATGATCCGAAGATGAAGAGCTTGTCTGGCTCTGGCTTCCTGTCCTCCATCTTTGGGATTACTGAACCGACCGTTTACGGGGTAACGTTAGCCCTGAAGCGCCCATTCTACTGCGCTATTATTAGTGGTGGTATCGGTGGGGCCATTGCCGCTCAGCTAGGGGCCCACAGTTACTCTTACGCTTTTGGTAGTGTGCTTGCCATTCCTACCTACATGGGCAAAGGCTTTATCGGTGCCGTACTGGGGCTGGCCGTTGCGTTCGTCGCCGCCTTTGTCAGCACGTTACTGTTCGGCTTTAAGCGTACGAGTGATGTCGACACGGCGGGTACGACTAAAGCCAGTGCCGCTGACAGCACCACAAGCACTGCCATCGTGGCTCCCGTTGAGGGGACAATTATTCCACTATCTAGCGTGAACGACGAAGTATTCTCTTCCCAAGCTATGGGCCAAGGGTTGGCCATCGTCCCAACTAGTGGTGTGGTTAAAGCTCCGGTTGACGGGACGATTACCGCACTGTACCCAACTGGACATGCGATTGGCATTACCAGTGATAGTGGGGTGGAGATACTTATTCACATTGGTATCAACACCGTTGAACTGAACGGTAAGCACTTTGAAACGCTAGTCAAGCAGAATCAGCACGTCCACCAGGGCGACACTTTGGTCAAATTTGATTACGCGGCCATTCAAAAGGATGGTTACGATCCAACCGTGATGGTCGTGGTCACCAACACCAATGAATATGGTGCGATCGAAACGACGACCGCCACGGCCACGGATGACCAATGGTTCTTAAAGGCGGACGCCAAAACTGATGATAGCAAGGAAGGAGTTTCGACAAATGTACAAACCGGATTATCCGACTAAGTTTCCTGAAGGCTTTTTGTGGGGTGGCGCCACTGCCGCCAACCAGGTCGAAGGGGCCTGGAACGTTGACGGTAAGGGCCTGACCACCGCAGACGTGGTGCGCAAGGCGGACAACCGCAAGGACATGGCGTCCGCGGATGCGGTCGACCAGGAGAGCCTCAAAGTTGCGCTGGCGGACCAAACGGACACCCACTACCCGAAACGGCGCGGGGTCGACTTTTACCACCACTACCAGGAAGACATTAAGCTGTTTGCCGAGATGGGCTTCAAGGTGTACCGTTTCTCCATTGCCTGGTCCCGGATTTTTCCCAACGGCGATGAAGCGACTCCGAACGAGGCTGGGCTCAAGTTTTACGACCGCGTGCTGGATGAACTGGCCAAGTACAACATTGAACCGTTGATCACGCTCTCCCACTACGAGATGCCGATTGGGTTAACGATCAAGCAAAACGGGTGGGCGAGTCGTAAGACCATCGCCGACTTCAACCGCTTTACTGAAGTTGTCTTCAAACGTTACCGTGGGCGGGTCAAGTACTGGTTGACCTTTAACGAAATCAATACCTCCACGTGGGGCTTCCACGAAACCGGGGCGATTGACGCGGGGATGACGCCGGAGCAACAAATGCAGATTCGCTACCAGTCGGTGCACAACCAATTCGTGGCCAGTGCCATTGCCACCAAGCAGTTGCACACGATTGACCCGCATGCGCAAATTGGGTGCATGCTGGCGCGGCAACAGACGTACCCCAAGACGCCCAATCCGGTCGACGTGGTCGCAGCCCAGCAGGCGGATGACCTCAACCTCTTCTTCACCGACGTGCAGGCTCGGGGTGAGTACCCGGAGTACATGAACCGCTACTTTGCTGAACACCACGTGCACATTGAGTTTGGTGAACACGATGCACAGGTGCTGCGGGAGAATCCGGTGGACTTCATTAGTTTTAGCTACTACATGACCACCGTGACGTCCGCCAATGAAGATGGCAACGCAGCTGGTAACATGGCTACGGGGGGTCGGAACCCATACCTCAAGGAGTCTGATTGGGGTTGGCAGATCGACCCGGTTGGCCTGCGGATCACGCTCGATGAAATGTGGGATCGCTACCGTAAGCCACTGTTCGTGGTCGAAAATGGCCTAGGTGCGGTGGACAAGCTCGAAGATGGGCACGTGCATGACGGCTACCGCATCGATTACTTGCGGCAGCACATTGAGCAGATGCGCGAAGCGGTCAGCGATGGCGTCCAGCTGATGGGCTACACGATGTGGGGGCCAATCGACCTGATCAGCTTCTCCACCTCCGAGATGTCCAAGCGTTACGGGTTCATTTATGTGGACCAGGACGACGCGGGGCACGGGACGTTGAAGCGGATTCGCAAGGATTCGTTCTACTGGTACAAACAGGTGATTGCGTCGAATGGCGCTGACCTCAGCGACATTCCGTCTTAATGTATGATGTGGCTTCCTGCCGGCTTAGCTGGCAGGAAGCCTTTTTGGTGGCCGCATTTGGGTGGACAAGCGCATCAGCCACGTAGATACCCATTGGTTGTAGCCATGCCCCCGTGCAAACCGGGGCGGAAAACGGAAAATTTGGGTCCGGTCACCCACATTTTGCTGGCTTTGCGTGCCGGGGGAAGTCTGGTACCATGGTCAAGGCGTATTGCCAACGCAGAGTTTCAGTAAGCATACATAGTGAGGACCGGCCGATGAACCGTTTCAGTAATAAGTCACCCGGACAACAGTTGCGTCGTTTACTGTAAACACTAAGCTGAGGGCAAAAAATCTTATGAATAATCAACAACCGCAACAATGTTACATTCCCTGGGTGATCGTGGGCCTGATGGACTTTGTGACCGTCATTGGGTTCGACGACATCATCTACAACTTCCAGAACCAAGGGCTCGTTGCCGTCTTTACCTGGATCGTCATGACGGTGCTTTACGTCATTCCGTATAACCTGATTGTCGCCCACATGGGTTCGCAGTTCGAGGACCGTGGCGGCGGGATCACATCCTGGATGCGCGCCGTCAACGGGGACAAAGTCGGCTACTTTGCCGCCTGGTTTTACTGGATCACCGGCTTGCCGTACGTGGTCGACGTGGCCAACTCCGTCGTGGTGTCGCTCGGGTGGATCATGACCGGCAACGGGAATATCCAAAGTCACCTGGGTAACGCTTGGTTTGGCATCCTGACCGCCGCCATCTTTGTCGGCTTTATCTGGTTTCAACACCTGTTCAAGAACCGCTCGCTCGAAATTCTCAGTACCATCGGTGGTGGGGCGATGTTCCTGATGACCGTCCTCTTCGTCGTGATGACCGTTGCCGGGTTGACGTCAGGCAAACCGATTGCCACGCACCCGTTTAACCTGCAGGCGTTCCTGCCGAAACACTTCGACTTCCGGTTCCTGGCCACCTTTGGCCTGTTCGTTTTTGCCATGAACGGTTCCGAAATTGCGGCGCCGTACACCAAGGACATGCGGCACCCGTCCCGGGACTTCCCCAAGGCGCTGAAGATGATCGCCATCATGACCATGTTCCTGACGCTGTTCGGAACGTTCAGCCTGGGCGTCTACTTTAACGCCCACCACCTGCCCAACGACCTGAAAATGAACGGATCTTACTACGCCTTTCAGGCTATTGGACGGCAGTACGGCATGGGTAACACGCTGATGTATGTCTTTGCCGTGGTGCAGGGGATCTACATGTTGGCGCAGCTGGCCGTAATTCTGGACGCGTCCACCCGCATCTTCCTTGGTGACGTCGCCAAGCAGTACATGCCTAAACAGCTGACCAAGTTGACTAGCGATGGACTGCCCATCAACGGTTACTGGCTGACGACCGCCATCTGTGGCATTATCATGGCGCTAGCGGGACTGTTGCCGCAGATCAACGATATCTTTAACTGGCTGCTGAACCTGAACGGAATCGTCAGTCCGGCCAGCACCCTGTTCCTGTTCTGGGCCTATATCATGGTCCGCAAGCACGACGACCAGTACCATGGTGGCGAGTACGTGTACCTCAAGCACCGTTGGGCCGGTCTGACCATGGGTTGGTGGATGTTCGGTATTACCGCCTTGTTGGCCGTGTTGGGCTTCTTCCCGGTTGACGCCGTTTTTGGTACCGGCAAGTGGACGATGGAGATGATACTTAACATTGGCGTTACCCTGGGGATGATCGTCCTGGGCTTCGTGATGCCATGGGTCGCTAAACGCCAGGCCGCCGCGCGGGGCGGTATCGCCTTTGGTCGCGGGACTTGGTACGTGCTGACGGCAGTCATGTTGGTGGCACTCATGGGGTTGACCTCGTGGGGGTTGCTGGAGTCACTACTACCGGTGACGCTCGGCATCGGGCGGTGGCTGATCATGCTGGTCGTGGACCTGGTCATCTTTGTGATCATCTGGGGGATGACCCGTGACAGCCGGACGCAAATCAGTAGTTATCAAGAATAGTTAATTGCTCGGGGGACACGCCGCGTTATGGGCGTGTCCTTTTTTCAGCCTTCCGCCCGATGGCAACGGGGGTGCCGCCCGGCTACTATAATAAGTATTCCGCGGCTAGCAGTAGTGGTCGCGTTTAACTGGGACGTAACCAAATGGGAGGTACATTATGGTGGAGCAAAACGTCGTGTCCGTACGCGACCTCACGAAAACATACGGGAAGAAGGGGACCAAACAATATCAAGCGCTCAAGGGCATCAGCTTTGACGTGGCCCCCGGGGAGTTTGTCGGCATCATGGGCGCCAGTGGGTCTGGGAAAACCACGTTGCTCAACTTGTTGAGCACTCTGGACCGGCCGACAAGCGGCACCGTCACCATTAACGGGACGGACGTGACCCAGCTCAAGGGTGACCAGTTGGCCGATTTCCGCGCGCAAACGATTGGTTTCATCTTCCAGGACTTTAACCTGCTCGAAACGTTAACGGCCCGTGAAAATATCGCGTTGCCCCTGGCGTTACAGAACGTCCCGTCCGGGCGCATCACCGAGGCTGTCGACGAGATTGCCCAGCGCTTGGGTATCACCCCCATTTTGGATTCCTACCCGAGCGCCATCAGTGGTGGCCAAAAGCAGCGTGTCGCCGCCGCGCGGGCACTAGTGCACAAACCAGCCATCCTCTTTGGTGACGAGCCGACCGGCGCTTTGGATTCGCAGAGTGCCCGCGAGTTGCTAGAAACCATGAAGATGCTCAACACGGAGCAACAGGTCCCCATTCTACTGGTGACGCACGACCCGTTTTCCGCCAGTTACGCCCAGCGCATCCTGCTGATCAAAGACGGCGTGATTGGTCAGGAGATTAAGCGGGGCGATTGTAACCGTGAGGAATTTTACCGCGAGTTGCTGGATGTGCTCGGCACGTTCCAGAACTAGGGGGTGGGTTAGATGCTGAACAAATTAGCCTTGGCGGGCATCAAGAGCCGGCTCCGTGATTACCTCGTGTTGTTCTCCGGCCTGGTTATTGGCAGTGCCATTTTTTACATGTTCATGGCACTGGCCACCAACGATGAGTTCCAGAAGGCCAATTCCACGCTGTCGGCGACGCCGCTGATTTTCGGCTTTGGCGCGGTGTTACTGGCAATTATCACCTTTGTCTACATTATCTACGCTAATTCCTTTCTCCTCACGTTACGGCAACGGGATTACGCTCTGTTCATGATGCTAGGGGCAAAGTCGCGTAAGATCAGTCGGCTGATTTTTACCGAAACGCTGGTATTGGGCCTCGGTGCGACGGTGGTCGGTACCACTATTGGGGTGGGACTGACCGCCGGCGTGAGTCAGCTATTGCGACAAACGCTCGACGCCCCAGCGCGGCACCTGGTCAGCCTATACTGGCCGGCGGTCGCGGCGACCATCATCTTCTTCGCGGCACTCTTCTTGCTGGCCGCACTAGTGAACGCCCACAAGATGCGGCAAACGCCCGTCCTGGAACTATTGCACGCGGACGCTCAGCCCGTTGTGATTCGGCGGCACCCGGTGCGAGACCTGCTCCTGGCCGGTTTGGGGTTGGTCAGTTTGGGTGTGGGTTACTGGGCCATGCAGGCCATCAACGACTTACAGTTGCTGAGTATTCCCATCGCCCTGGTGACAATCGTACTTGGTAGTTTCTTGTTGGTGGGGGCAGTGGTGACTTCTATCGTGGGCGCGTTGCGGCGTAACCACCACTTTGCCCAGCAGAACCTGCGCAGCTTTACCCTGGCGCAGATTGGTTTTCGGCTGCACTCCTACACGGCGATTCTGGCAGTTGTGTCCATCCTCTTTGCGTTGGCGTTGGGGGCCATTACCGTGGGGATGAACTTCAACCGGGAGACGCCCTTGATGACCAACGCGTTGACCACGTATGACGTGGTGGTGCATAACCCGGACGCCGCTACCAAACGGGCGACGCGCCAACTGACCGGCGTGACCAGCAAGCAGACTTACCACGTGAAGGTCGCCAAGCACCGCGTGTCCTTCCAAACGGCGGAGGTGAGCGCCCAGCCAGTCTTGGACGTCAAGGCGGACGTGTCCAAGACCAAAGTGGTCAACTACCGACGCTACCGGGCCGACCCGGCACGCACTGACAACCTCACGTACCAAAATGCCTTTCTCAGCTTGACGACCGCTAATATTACGGACGCCACCAAGTTGCAATTTGTGTCCGCCCAGGATTTTGCGCGGACGGCGGGGCAACCCGAAACCATCGTCACTTACCGCGTGCGCGACCTGCGTGCCAACATACCCGTGCTGAAGCGAATTCATCGGCGTGAGATGCGGCGTTACCCGCAACTAGCGACCCGGGTGTTGCCAGATAAGTACCTGGTCTACCGCATGATGAACGGGATGAATAGCGGCTTTGCCTTTATGGGCTTTTTCCTGGGGCTGGCGTTCCTCGCGATGTTGGCCAGCACGTTGATGTTCAAGATTCTGTCGGGTGCCGCCGCCGACCGGGCGCGATACCGCATGTTGGCACGGATGGGGGTGCGGCCCCGGTTGCTACGCGGATCGATTCGTACCGAGATTGGGGTGCTGTTCGGGGTGCCCGCCATCTTGGGAGTAGCCCACGTATTGTTCGGGCTCCAGCTCTTTAAGGCGCTATTGCTCAATCCGTATACGGGCATTTGGATTCCGTTTGTTATCTTTGCCGTCTTGTACGCCCTGTACTTTGGACTCACCGTGCTGCTGTACAATGGCATTGTGCGTCCACGTGCATAAATACGCGTTCCTGGATTTCCGAACAATGTCTCACGATTGGTTGTGGGTTGTACACATTTTTTGTGGGTTATGATTTTCGGCGCAATTTGTGCGTGCAATTTGACTGGGAATAGAGGATAATGAACGTGTAGTTCTCATTTTAACGGGTATAGACCGCGTCACGGCGCTTATTAATAGTCGTTCGGACAGGCGGTCACCAAACCAATAACATGACAAATTGACGTGTGCGTTTGCAACCAGGTTGCTGACACACACGTTTTTTCGTGTAAAAACAATACCAATGCGGGTTCGAACAATTTGTGAAAAATGTGTGGCGATTGTTCTTGTTTTACGTGAATATCAGTGGTATCTTTTTGGTAGTCAGGGAACGGACCCTTAAAACAGAGGAGGACTTGTAGTGAAATTCACTAAGGTAGCGACTGTGGCGGCGGCTGCAGCATTAACGTTGGTTTTAGCGGCGTGTGGTTCGAATTCGTCCAGTTCAGGCAAGACGAGTAAGCACTCGGTAGCGTTGGTCACTGATGGTGGTGGGATCGACGATAAGAGTTTCAACCAGTCTGAATGGGAAGGCTTGCAGGCTTGGGGCAAGGCTAACGGTTTGAAGAAGGGCGTTGGTGGTTATAACTACGCCCAGAGTGATTCCGAAGCCGACTTTACGCCCAACGTTAACAAGATGATCCAGGCTAAGTACGCCACCATTATTGGTAGTGGCTATAAGCTGAGCAAGACCATCAAGGCGGCAGCCAAGAAGAACCCGAAGACCAACTTCATCATTATTGACTCCGTTGTTAAGGAAAAGAACGTCGCTAGTGCGACGTTCCGTGACAACGAAGCCGCCTTTCTAGCTGGTGTGGCCGCAGCTGAAACCACCAAGACCAACAAGGTCGGCTTTATCGGTGGTGTGCACGGTGCCGTGATCGACCGGTTTGAAGCTGGTTTCCGTCAGGGTGTTGCGCAGGTCAACAAGGACCAGGGCAAGAAGGTTACCGTTGACGTGAAGTACGCCAACAGTTTCAGCAAGCCAGATGTTGGGCAGACGTTAGCCCAGACGATGTACAACAACAATGAAGACGTGATCTACCAAGCTGCCGGTGGTACTGGTTCCGGGGTCTTCTCCGCAGCCAAGAACGCCATCAAGTCCAAGAAGGTTTGGGTCATCGGTGTTGACCGTGACCAGACTGCTGAAGGTAAGTACAAGGGTGGCAACCTGACTTTGGCTTCCACCGTTAAGGGTGTGGACACTGCCGTTAAGGACCTCGCAACTGACGCCAAGAAGGGCAAGTTCCCTGGTGGCAAGACGATTGCTTACGGCCTGAAGGGCAATGGTGTTAAGTTGGCCCGCGACAACATGAGTGCCTCCGTCTGGAAGGACGTTCAGAAGTACCGGACTGACGTCATCAACGGCAAGATCAAAGTTGCTGAACGGCCTAGTGAACTGAAGTAATCCTGAATTGACAGTTTGACCAAACCGGAGCGTAATGGCTCCGGTTTTTCTATACAGTTTTTGTGCTGGCTGGGGTGCGTGGGACCATCGCTTACACACACGTCTAGTATTGACTGTGAGCTGGTGTTAGTAATGACAGTCACCACCCAGTGCCACTGTTCGTTATCAATGTCATCGTTTACAACCCGAACGATTGGAAGTGAAAGCGTTCAACGTACGGAAAATTGCAATTTGTCGTATCCGCATGCACAAAAACACGGTAATATATTAGTTAGGTATTTTGGTGGTCACCGCTCAACACCCACAACTGGTAGTATGATAGACACCAGTGGAGGCGCATACATTGTGGTTGACCGCCGCCTACATAATGCAGAGGAATAATTCATTTTTGGTGTGCGTGGATAGTAACACGCATGCTGGGGGACAGCTATATGCCTACAGCAGCTATTGAGATTAAGCATTTAACCAAAGCTTTCGGTACTTTCAAGGCCAATGATGATATTTCCATTTCGTTTTACAACGGCCAGGTACACGCATTGCTCGGCGAAAACGGGGCCGGTAAGTCGACCCTGATGAACATGCTGTCGGGAATCCTCCGCCCAACGAGCGGGGAGATCAAGATCAAGGGCCAGGTCGTGCACCTACACTCCGCCAAAGACGCGACGGACCTCGGTGTCGGCATGGTGCACCAGCACTTCATGCTCGTCGAGGCCTTCACCGTCCTGGAAAACATTATCTTAGGCGCTGAGCCAACTAGTGCGGGTCGCTTGGACAAGCGACAGGCACGCAAAAAGATTCAGGCCATCCTTGATCAGTATGATCTGGAACTTGACCTAGACGCTAAGGTCAGCGACATTTCCGTGGGGATGCAACAGCGGGTAGAAATTGTCAAAATCCTGTTTCGTGAAGCGGACGTGCTGATTTTTGACGAACCCACCGCCGTGTTAACACCGCAGGAAATTACCGAGTTGTTGAAGATTATGCGTAAGCTCGCAGATGAAGGCAAAGCCGTCATCCTGATCACGCACAAACTGGAGGAAATCCGCCAGGTGGCTGATTACACGACCATCGTGCGGCGAGGACGCGTCATCCGGACGGTGCGCACCGCGGATGAATCTGCCGAAGATCTAGCCACGATGATGGTTGGACGTGCCATCAACTTTGCGTTGGATAAGGCCCCGTATCATGACGGTCCGGCTATCCTGCAAATTGAGCACCTCGACGTGGTTGACCATAACAAGGTGCACCGCGTCCGTGACTTTAACCTGACCGTCCACGCCGGCGAAATTGTCGGGCTGGCAGGGGTCGATGGTAATGGCCAAAGTGAACTGGTCAAAGCCCTGACCGGCTTGATGCCCGTGACCGGTGGTAAGGTGCTGATCGGTGGCAAGGACACGACACACTCCAAACCGCGGCAAGTGATTGAAGCGGGTGTGGGGCACATTCCTGAAGACCGGCAACGGTTTGGGTTAATTATGCCGATGTCCGAAATTGATAACATGAGTATGATGCAGTATTACCGGCCACCACTGGCGCATCATGGCGTGCGGGATGCCAAAGCGGCCGCGGAAATGACGGCACGCTTGAACAAAGAGTTCGACGTCCGTATCGCCGATATGCATAATTCGGCCGGCTCCATGTCCGGTGGTAACCAGCAAAAGCTGATTATTGCCCGGGAAATGAGTCGGGACCCACAATTAATGATTGCGATGAACCCGACCCGGGGGTTGGATGTTGGTGCCATTGAGTTTATTCACCAACAGATTCTTAACGCCCGGGCTTCAGGCCACGCGGTGCTGCTGATTTCGTACGAACTGGACGAAATTCGTCAGCTTGCGGACCGGATTGCGGTTATTCATGCTGGGCACCTAGTGGCGACGGAGGATGCAGAAAACTTGACGGAACAACAAATTGGTTTGATGATGGCCGGCTCCGGCCAGACGGACAAGGAGGCCACTACCAATGCGGATTAGTAAGACGTGGATTCGTAGCATTTGGATTCCTATCATCGCGGTCTTCCTGGGCCTGTTGGTGGGGGCAATCATCATGCTGCTGTCGGGTTTCAACCCGATTCAAAACTACAGTAATATGTTCATCGGGGCCGTGGGAACGCCTAACGCCATTGGTGAAGTACTGCGTACCGCAACCCCATTGATTTTGACGGGGTGTGGCTTTGCGATTGCCAATTCGGCGGGGTTCTTCAACATTGGTGTTGCTGGTCAGGCGCTCCTGGGCTGGGCCGGTGGGGTCGCCTTTGCCCTCTGGTTCCCCAACCTACCGCGGATCATCATGTTGCCTGGCGCCCTGATCGCTGGTGTCATTTGCGGGGCCGTTTGGTCCGGAATTGCCGGCTTCCTGCGGGCATTCTTCGGGACTAGTGAAGTTATTACGACGATCATGTTGAACTACGTGGCGTTGTACGGCACCAACGCGTTCGTGAAGGGTGTGCTGGCCAAAGGGGATAACGACTACTCCCCGACGGTGCCCGTGGCGGCACGGTTGCGGACTCCATTTCTGGAAAGGCTAACACAAAACTCGACCTTCCACTATGGTCTGTTTATTGCAATTATCGCGGCCATCTTCCTGTGGTGGCTGATGAAAAAGACGACGCTCGGCTTTGAAATTCGGGCCGTCGGGATGAACCCCGATGGTGCCCGTTACGCCGGGATGTCCGACAAAAAGACGATCATCCTCTCGATGCTGATTTCCGGTGCCTTTTGTGGCCTGGGCGGTGCGGTCGATGGTCTGGGTAACTACGAAAACATTATTGTGAATGACGCAATGCCAAGTATCGGGTACGACGGGATGTCAGTCTCCCTGCTGGCAGGTGGCTCAGCCATCGGGATCATCTTTGCCGCCGTCCTGTTTGGGCTGTTAAAGATTGGTGGGTTGAACATTTCTATCATGTCCAACACGCCGTCGGAAATTGTCGACATCGTTATTGCGGCCGTCATCTTCTTCGTTGGGGCGCAGTACATTATCCGGTACGCGCTGAACACGAGTGCGCGGCGGCAAGCAGCTAAAAATGCCGCTCAAGTGGCGGCGACAACGGTAGCCACGGCCGGGGTCGATTCCGGGCCGGGTGACGGAGCACCGGACCAACCGCGTGCGGATGCGATTCCGCCACGTCAACGGGGGCAGAAGCAGCCGCCCGTGGAGCAAGCACCAGACCACCACGATGATGATGATGGGGAGGCGAAATAAATGGACTTACAAGTTATCTTATTGACGTTGGTTTCAACGACGCTCGTTTATTCCGCTCCACTCATTTTCACCGCGATTGGTGGGGCCTTCTCGGAACATTCCGGGATCGTCAACGTGGGTTTGGAAGGCATCATGGTCATGGGCGCCTTTGCTGGGTCCGTCTTCAACCTCACCTTTGGTCACCAGTTGGGCAACTGGACCCCGTGGGTCGGGTTGCTGGCTGGTGGTGTGGTCGGTGTACTGTTTTCACTGATCCATGCCGTGGCTACCATTAACTGGCGGACGGACCACATTATCAGTGGTACGGTGCTGAACCTGATGGCACCGGCACTCGGGGTCTACCTGACCCGGTTGTTGTACGACGGCCGGGGGCAAACGGCCATTCTGCAACACCCGCTGTCAACGATGACCATTCCGGTGCTATCCAAGATTCCGTTGATTGGGCCAATCTTCTTCACGAAGACGTCCTTGGTGGCTTATCTAGGTATCATCATTTCCATTTACTGCGCATGGGTTTTGACCCACACGCGCTTTGGGCTCCGGCTGCGGTCAGTCGGTGAGCACCCCGAGGCTGCGGATTCCGTGGGGATTTCGGTCTACAAGTACCGCTACATGGGCGTGATGTTGTCCGGGTTCCTCGGCGGGATCGGTGGTGCCGTCATGGCAGAATCCATCACGTTAAACTTCTCGGTGACGACCATTGTGGGGCAAGGGTTCATGGCCCTGGCTGCCATGGTTTTCGGTAAGTGGCACCCAGTGGGCGCGATGGGCGCGGCCGTCTTCTTCGGCTTTGCACAGAGCCTGTCGATTGTCGGGGCGTACATTCCGTTCATCAAGTCGATGCCGGACGTCATCTTCAGTATCGCGCCGTACCTGATCACCATCATCGTGCTAGTTGCCTTCGTCGGGAAGTCGGCGGCACCCGCAGCCGATGGGTCGACCTTCGTTAAGGCAAAGTAGTAGTTATAGTTGTACAGTTAACAATAGCCTCCACGTGTGTGGGGGCTTTTTTGGTGGATTGCGTGAGACCGAATGTTGGCGCTGTGTGATGCTGCGGTTTTGTAGGTCACTTCCTAACGATTGCAAACCGGGGCGCCAAACAGCCAGTTACGATCACCACATATGCTGGGTTAACCCGTTAAGAACCGTACGCCAATCAACAGTGATAATGGTATGATGAAGGTAAATAAGACACCATAAGGAGGTCCATTATGGAACCAGTAACCGTCTACCTTGTGCGTCACGGTCAGACTTACCTGAACAAGTACAACCGGATGCAGGGTTGGTGTGATTCACCGCTGACCGCTAAGGGCGAAGCCGACGCCGATCGTGCCGGCCGCTACCTGCGTGAAGTGCACTTCCAGCGGGCGTACTGCAGTGACACCATGCGGGCACGGAACACGGCCAAGCACATCCTGACCGCTAACTTGTATCCGGGCACCTCCCTGCACCTGACGGAAAACTTTCGGGAGCAAAGCTACGGCTACTTTGAGGGTGATGATTCCGCCCGTACTTGGTACGTGATTGGGATGCCTCATGGTGGCTTGCGCACCTTCCACGAGATTATTAGGGAACACGGGATGGACGCCAGCAAGGACTTTATGGCAGCCGCCGATCCGTTTGGCGACGCCGAGGATGCCCGGACTTACTGGACGCGGTTGATGCATGGCTTTAAGGAATTACGCGAAGATAATCCCGATGGTGGCGACGTTCTGATGGTCAGCCACGGGACCACGATTCGCAGCATTGTCGACAAGTTTGGTCGGCACGACGGTTACGACGTGTCCGTGGGGCCGAAAAATGGCAGTATTACCAAGATCCAGTTGACCGACGCAGGCATCAAGGTTCTGAGCTATAATTTTGTACCAAAAGCTTAACACGTTGATTGACTGAGACCACGGTTGCGGCCGTGGCCTTTTTGTTTCAGTACGAATATTTTCTGGGACCACATCATTCTGGGGGAATGTCAATATAAGCGGTTGGGTTAATAACGATTAAGGTGGCGGTTAACATGCACTTTTTTGATAATACATTTTCATCACTCATTCACTCCAAGAACTTCCGGTACTTCTGGATTGGGCAGTGTGTGTCAGTGATGGGTACCTGGGTGCAACGGACTGCCCAAACGTGGTTGGTTTACAAAATGACCAACTCGGCCTTTTTGGTCGGGTTACTGGCGGCGGCGCAATTTTTGCCAATTTTACTACTGACGCTTGTGGCGGGAACGTTGATCGACCGGTACTCTAAGCGATTGATCCTCATTATTACGCAGAGTGGCTTCTTGCTCCTAGGGGTCGTTATGACGGTGCTGGTGTACACCAATATTGTGCAGTATTGGGAAGTCGTGGCCATTGCCCTCGGTTACGGGGTGTTGCAAAGTTTTGATACCACAACGCGGCAGTCGTTTGTTGTGGAGCTGGTGGGGCACAAAGACCTACTCAACGGGATCTCCTTGAACTCGACGATTTTTAACCTCGCTAAAATCGCGGGACCGTCGTTAGTCGGACTCTTGATGGTTAAGTTCAGCCTGGGCTTCTGCTTCCTGGTTGACGCCATTAGCTACCTGGCCGTGCTGTTGGGCCTCTTCCTGATCAAGCAGACGCACCCACTAGCCACGCCGTCCAAGAAGCACATCTGGGCGGACGTCAAAGACGGGTTGCGCTACGTGTGGAGTCACGCGGAGATTCGTCTGAGTGCGGAAATGATGATCATTGTTTGCACGTTGAACTACAACAATAACGTCATTATCCCTATCTTTGCCAAGGAGGTCCTCCATTCCGGGGCGCAAACGTACGCTAACCTACTGTCGGCGACTGGGGTCGGGTCACTCATTGCGGCGATCCTGATGAGTTATTTGTCCCGCTTTGGCCTACAGCGCAATATTTACCTGTCCGTCGGGGTCGGCACCGCAGCGCTGCAAGCAGCGATGATCGTCATCCGGTCGTACGGGTTGGCAATGATCCTGATGGTGGCCATCGGTTTTTGCAACATGATTTTCCTTAACCAGTCCAACGCCGGATTTCAGTTCAAGATTCCTAACGAACTGCGTGGCCGCGTGATGAGCGTGTACGTCCTGCTCAATCAGGGGACTACGCCGGTGGGTAGCCTGTATTCCGGTGGGGTCATGGACATCGCCGGCGGCATCTGGGGGTTCCCAGCCTGTGGGATTCTGGCGTTAGTATTATTGATTCCGGTCCTGTTCAATCAGCGGCACTTGGTGGCCCAATGGTGGCATGGCGGCGAGCAAGCGGTCGACGATTAGGGTGCAAAGATGGTCCCCCAGCACGTCTTCACCGCAACCGCTTTCTATGCTATTCTGGGGAGGCATGATGAAAGTGGGGCAGGGATATGTACAAGTTAATTGTGAGTGATCTGGACGAAACGTTGTTGCGTGAAGACGGGACGATTTCGGCGGCTAACGTGGCGGCCATCAAGGCAGCGCGGGACCGCGGCGTGAAGTTTGTTCCCAACACGGGGCGCAGCTTTACGTCCGTACAGGATTTGCTGCACACGCTGGGCCTGGCGGGGCGCGATGACCAGTACGTGATTGCTTACAATGGTGGGGCGACCGTCAGCAACGACCACAACCGCGTGGTCGCGGTCAACCCTATGGCGTACGATGTGGCCCGGCGCATCTTTGCGATTACCAAGACCTTCCCGGAGACCGATACCCACGTGTACACGTTGAACGAGGTGTTCCTGTACAAGCCGCGGGCCGACGACATTCAGTACATGCAGACGCGGGGGGCGGCGTACACCGTGATGCCAGATGACGACTTTAGCCGCTTCCAGAACTTACAGATCATGAAGGTCATCGCGATGAATCCGGACCCCGCCGTGCAGAAGGCGATTGCCGACCAGGTGATGTCGGCGCTCGACCAGCGGCTTAACCTGACGTTCTCGAGCGGCATTTATACCGAGTTCAACCCGCTGGGAGTGGACAAAGGTGTTGCGGCACTGCAGTTGGGCGCGGCGCTCGGCATCAAACGTGACGAAATCATTGGCATCGGTGATAA
Source organism: Lacticaseibacillus thailandensis DSM 22698 = JCM 13996 (assembly GCF_001436135.1). Lineage (NCBI taxonomy): Bacteria > Bacillati > Bacillota > Bacilli > Lactobacillales > Lactobacillaceae > Lacticaseibacillus > Lacticaseibacillus thailandensis. Next base: position 164,957 of record NZ_AYZK01000002.1, on the reverse strand, counting down.
TCTCAACGACCTGGCATTGTTACAGCAAGTGGGGATGCCGGTGGCGGTTGCCAATGGCCGGCCCGAAATTAAGGCCGCCGCAAAGTTAGTGACGCAGGCCGACTACGAATCTGGTGTTGCGGAAATGATTCACAAGCTCATCTTAGACTAGAAAATAACATTTTGGCAGTGACGTGTTAACGGCGTCACTGCCTTTTATTCACCCTGGAGAGTTTAATAACATTACGAAATAAAATATTCTATACGAAGTTGCACGGATAGAATACTTTTTGCATGCGGAAATATGTTAAAATTTGGGCAAGAGGGTCGTACGTTGGTACCGTCAGTATTTGGGGATTGGGGGTCGTAAGACGCAGGGCCATGGGAGCGTGTAAGCAAAGGTTCACTATAGGTTAGCTGGAGTAATCGGGCCAATTTAAAGGGGGACTTTGCAATGAATAAACGTGATGTGGCGCGCTATGCAGTAAATGAGCGCGAACATTATAAGATGTATAAACAAGGCAAAATGTGGGCCTTCGCCCTAATCACGACGTTTGCTTTAGGGGCGGGCGCCACGTCGTTGGGTCACACCACCGTGCGGGCGGATGTCAATAGTCATACCAGTGCGGTGGCTACCAGCAGGGCTGCTACGAATGCTACCCACGGGACGGTTCAGGTTGCTGCGACGCAGAGTAGTAGTACGAGTGCTGCTGATAGTACTGCATCTAGCAGCACCGCGGCAACTAGCAGCGTGGCTAGCAGTAATAACACGACGAGTGCGGGCACTAGTCAGTCATCCCCAGCGGTAGGGTCCAGTAGTGCTAGTGTTGCCACCTCGAGTAACGGTAGCGGTGGGGCTAGTGTCGCAAGCAGCGCGACTACGATCAGTGCTGCGGTCAGTGCGAGTGTGGCCACTAGTACTGTAGCTAGTAGTGCGGCCCAGGTGGCAAGTTCCGCCGCCGCTTCGAGTGCGGCGACGACGCTTGTTGATCCGTCACCAGCTTCGTTAGCCGCGGCTAAGTCCAGTGCGACCGCCCAATATCAGGCTACCGGTCAGACACAAGCTATCCGTGCCGTGGCTGGACTCCCAAGTGACACCACGAAGGTCACCGTGACGAAGTCGGCGGACACTGTGGGATACGGGTCAGGCTTAAGTGAATTGGATTTAAGCGTTAATATTACTAACCCGACAGCGGGGGATGTGTACACAATCACCATTCCGGGTGACGGGGCCGTCTTTAAGTACCAACGTACTGCGGCGCTGATTGCTGGGGGTACTACCTACGGGACGGTGACGGACAACACCATTAACGCGGACGGCACCCGCACCATCACGGACACTATGACCGCTAGTTACTCGGGGGTGTTGGTACAACAAATCACAATTGGTTTAAATAGTAATTATGGCGCTCAAGCCACACCAATGGCGGATATTGGGACAACCACGAAAACGATTCGCTACACCGTTAATGGTGTCGAGCAGGCGCCACAGACCATTACCCAAATTGTCACCCCCGCGGCCGTTATGAATGATATGTACATGACCTATCCGGAGGGAAACAGCGATACGCCAGTGGTGAGCGGTACAGAATACGTTTATACCTACCGCGTGGATGAATCCAACGGGGTGTTCGATAACCAATATCAGTCGGAACGGGTCAACTCAGCGGACAATTATGGTTCGACGTTAACTATCCCGGTACCCGCTGGCTTTGTGCTGGATCCAGATACCACCAGTGCGTTGAACGACTTTGAAGATGAAACCACCATTACCCAGCCGGGCGGTGCGGGTACCGATATCGTTATTACGGTCCCGCGTGGGTCCGGTAATCAGGGCTTTCAAAATGCTGGTGGGTATCGCCTCGCTGGTAAGTTTACGGTAGCCCCCGCAGCCGATACGACCAAGTACACCGCTAGTGGCGTAGCAACCCTGACGCAGCAGATCGATGATGCGGGAACACTCTTCACGGCTGTGGGCCAAAACCCGTGGGCAGTCTCGATTGCGGGCACCAACACTGCCATCACGCCGGCTGCGCAGATCACCGTCGACGGTAACAGCACGACCGCGGGGGACCAGCTGGTCCTCGACCAAGATACAACGGATGATCCGACCTTCCTGGCGCAAATCAAATTTAGTAACAACAGTGTGGTTGCCCTAGATCACCCGCAATTTCAAATCACCATTCCAAGTGGCATCGTGGACACGTCCATCTTGCTACCCAAGGGTGAGGTCACACCGATTAACTATTTGCCGGGGACGATATCGTACAGCTACACATTAACCCTTGCTGATGGCACCACGGAAACCGGTACTGCGGCTAGTGGTGATACGATTACCAGCCAGTCGGGTAGCGCTATTCGGCAGGCTGACATTACCATCAATAATCTGGCTGCTGGGGCGGCTTGGGATACTAATGGTGAGCTGGATAAGCACGATACGTTTACAATTTTTGGGCGTCTCAATGACACCCTTGATGACGGTACCACGATTGCTGAAGGGGATGTCCTGACCTTTGATGCTGCCCTGGCGTTGGCGGGGAGTGTTACCCCATTGAGTCAGGCTAGCATCGGGGAGACGGTCACGATTCCGTATGATACGGTCCATAGCTATTTGTACCAACCTAACCAAACACCAGGAGTAACAGACGCTGGCGTGATGGGGACGATTGGTTCTGGCGGTTACCAGCATACGACGGACAACATCTTTGAACCGATTCTCTACTACGTCCTACCTGCGGCTGCTACTTTTGACGGGCTCAATTGGAATGAACCTGACGCCCAAGTGTCCGAATTTACTGCGGATGATGGGCGCACGGTGGTTAAAATTGACTACTCGCACACCGGTGTGTCGATCAACACCGCACTGACTGGTTACGAGATTAAGCTGAACAATAAAATTGATGCCTTACCAGGAGACTATCCGTTGGCATTGTACATTTATTCGCCAACAACGGTACTGACGAATAATACTCCGGTAGAGGACACGTCATTCACGGATGGTAATGCCGATGCGGTTGCGTACATTAAGGACCTGGGTGGCTGGATTTGGCACATTAGTTCGGTGGGCACCTTCACCGACTATACCCTCGCGCAAGGTACTCAGGACAGTGATGCGTCCAATGTCGGGACGACCAATGCGTACGCTACGGCCGACTCACACTTTTACGTTTCGCTGGTCAATACGGTCAAGGATAATGGCCAGCATGATGGTCAAGTGATTGTTAACCTGCCTGAAGTGGGTGATGACCAAGGCTCACAGTTCACCTTTGAACTGTCCGGCCCTATTACCGTTCCCGCCAACTATACGGTTACGGAGGGGACCGGTGGACCGATTGACGCCACCGTCTTGTACTCCACACAGCGCGCGCAGGTAGTTAACAACCAGACGACGGTTGACCTCAGTGGTTACATGACGGCCGACCAGCTCGCAGCGGCAGGTATTGCCTGGGCTGACGTGCGTTCCGTCGCCATTTCCATTAACGACATTGCCAGTTTGACGTCCACCGGGCGCATTGACCTGGCGGGCCAGGTGGCCGACGCGGTGAATCACTTAGGCGACACCGGCTACCTAGAAACGGCGTTTGCCGTTGATGGCGGTGCGTACTCGGTGCAGGGCAAGGGCACGACCGCACAACTAACGGTGCAAAGTTACTCGGACATTCAGGCGCGGTACCACTACGTTGACAGTGATGGGCAAGATCAGTACATCAACTTACCCGACCTGTCGAAGACGTTGGTCAACGACACCGATACGGTGCCGGTTTTGCCAACGACGCAGGCTGATATGTCTACGCTGGACCAGAACCTGATTCCTGACGGTTACGAAATGGTCGATGGGTACACCGTGTTAGCGGCTGACGGGCAAACCCCTGGCCAAGCGGTATCTGGGGCCGTGGTCAATCACAATATGAACGGTGACATCATCCAGTACGAACTGCAAAGTCAGTACACGGTGACCTTCGAATACGTTGATGACGCGACCGGCACGGTGACACCGGGGACGACTGTCCGGGCACCAGCCGGCCAGCAAGTGACCTATGACCTTGATGTACCAACGGGTTACACGCTGGCAACCAAGCAAGATACCGGTGTGAATATCAATGGCAATGAACTCGACTACACCATGACGCCGGTAGCTACCACCACGGTCCAGATTCACATTATTCCGGCTAAGGAGACCGGCACCGCCACGACGACACGGACAATTACGTACAAAGTGGCGGGCGATGCCTTTGCTGCTCCCACTGCAGTGACGCAGACGATGGAGTGGACCACGACCAAGGATCTGGTCACGGGGGTTATCACGGCGGTGCCGCAGGGCAACTTTGCGAGCGTTGATTCGCCGTACGTTCCGGCAACTACCGTTGATGGTGTCCAAACAGCTTGGCGTCCGGATGTGGCGACCGTTCCTGGTGTCACCCTGGCCGAACAAACTGGCATGCCCGAGGATGCCGATGACGTGATTGTCACGTACCAGCCGTACGCGGAAGTGGACACGGCGCCAGCGGTGCAAACCAAGTCGCAGGTCGGCGAACCACTGCACGCAGTGGCCACTACGATGCAGTACGTGGATGATGTGACGGGTGAGCAGGTCGGAACCACTACGACTCATGTGGGTGAACCAGGACGCACGTTTGATTGGATGGCAGTGGTGCCAACCAACTATCGCCTGGCAGACGGTCAGGCGGCTAGTGGGACTTACACTTTTGCCGAAACGGACAATGCGCCCGTTGTCATTCACCTGACACACCAAGTTGTTGACGGTCAGACTGAAACCACGCGGACGATTACGTACAAAGTTGAGGGTGACGCGTTTACCGCACCAGCCCCGGTGACGCAGACGGTCACCTGGAAGACGGCAACAGATTTGGTCACGGGTGATGTGGTTGCTACGCCTGCAGGCAACTTTACGAGCGTCACCTCACCGTACGCGCCGGCAACCACTAATGATGGCGTGCAGACCAGTTGGCAGCCGGATGTGGCCACGGTTGCTGGTATTGAGCTAACGCCAGTCATGGGCACACCAACCGATCCGGCAAGTGTGACCGTGACGTACCGGCCGTACGCACAGATTGATACGGTTGAAACAACTCCCCAAACTAAGACGCAGGTCGGCGAACCACTGCACGCAGTGGCAACCACGGTCAGTTACCTGGACGACGTCACGGGTGAGCAGGTTGGGACCGCCACGACTCACGTCGGTGAACCCGGACGGACGTTTGATTGGACGGCAACGGTGCCAGCCAGCTATCGCCTTGCAGACGGTCAAGCGGCTAGTGGCACCTACACATTTGCCGAAACAGATAATGTGCCCGTTGTCATTCACCTGACGCACCAAGTTGTTGACGGTCAGACCGAGACCACCCGGACGATTACGTACAAAGTCGAAGGTGACGCGTTTACGGCACCAGCCCCAGTGACGCAGACCGTGACCTGGAAGACGGCCACTGACCTCGTCACGGGTGACGTGGTCGCTACGCCTGCAGGCAACTTTGCGAGCGTCACCTCACCATATGCGCCAGCAACTACCAGTGATGGTGTGCAGACTAGCTGGCAGCCAGATGTGGTTACAGTTGAGGGTATTAAGCTGACGCCAGTTACGGGCACACCAACCGATCCGGATAATGTTACCGTGACGTACCGGCCGTACGCACAGATTGACACCACCGGCACGACTCCTGAGGCCAAGACGCAAGTCGGCGAACCGCTGCACGCAGTGGCAACCACGGTCAGTTACCTGGACGACGTCACCGGCAAACAAATTGGTGCCACTACAACCCAGGTTGGTGAGCCGGGACGGACCTTCGACTGGACGGCGACGGTACCAGCCAACTACCGTTTGGCAGATGGTCAGGCGGCTAGTGGGACGTACACCTTTGCTGAAACGGGCAACGCACCCGTCGTCATCCACCTGACGCATGAAGTTAGTGATGGCACTGCCGTAACCTCACGGACAATTGATTATCAGGTTGAAGGTGATGCGTTTACCGCACCAGCACCAGTGGCACAGACGGTCACCTGGAAGACGACTACCGACCTGGTTACGGGTCACGTAGTTGCCACGCCGCAGGGCTCCTTTGGCACCGTGACCTCGCCGTACGTTCCCGCAACGACGGCGGATGGCGCTCAAACTAGCTGGCGGCCGGATATTGCGACGGTGGCGGGCATGACGCTCACGCCACTGACCGGGCTGCCAACCAGTCCCGAGAACGTCACCGTTACTTACCAGCCGTACGCGCAGGTTGACACGGGCGACCCAACCACCCAGACCAAGACGCAGGTTGGCGTGCCGTTACATGCGGTGCAAACGACGGTCCAGTATGTGGATGACGTTACGGGTGACCAAGTTGGTTCAGCCACAGTGCATGTGGGTGAGCCGGGACAGACGTTTGATTGGGCGGCGACGGTACCAGCCAACTACCGTTTGGCCGACAATCAAGCCGCCAGTGGCACGTACGTCTTTGCCGAAACGGACAACGCGCCGGTGGTCATTCACCTGACGCACCAAGTCGTTGACGGTCAGACCGAAACTACGCGGACGATTACGTACCAAGTTGATGGGGATGCCTTCACAGCCCCGGCGCCAGTGACGCAGACGGTCACCTGGAAGACGACTACCGACTTAGTTACGGGTCACGTGGTTGCCACCCCGCAAGGCAGCTTTGCTAGTGTCACCTCGCCGTACGTGCCCGTAACCACGGCCGATGGCGCCCAAACCAGCTGGCGGCCGGATATTGCGACGGTGGCGGGCATGACGCTCACGCCACTGACCGGGCTGCCAACCAGTCCCGAGAACGTCACCGTTACTTACCAGCCGTACGCGCAGGTTGACACGGGCGACCCAACCACCCAGACCAAGACGCAGGTTGGCGTGCCGTTACATGCGGTGCAAACGACGGTCCAGTATGTGGATGACGTTACGGGTGACCAAGTTGGTTCAGCCACAGTGCATGTGGGTGAGCCGGGACAGACGTTTGATTGGGCGGCGACGGTACCAGCCAACTACCGTTTGGCCGACAATCAAGCCGCCAGTGGCACGTACGTCTTTGCCGAAACGGACAACGCGCCGGTGGTCATTCACCTGACGCACCAAGTCGTTGACGGTCAGACCGAAACTACGCGGACGATTACGTACCAAGTTGATGGGGATGCCTTCACAGCCCCGGCGCCAGTGACGCAGACGGTCACCTGGAAGACGACTACCGACTTAGTTACGGGTCACGTGGTTGCCACCCCGCAAGGCAGCTTTGCTAGTGTCACCTCGCCGTACGTGCCCGTAACCACGGCCGATGGCGCCCAAACCAGTTGGCGGCCGGATATTGCGACGGTGGCGGGCATGACGCTCACGCCACTGACCAAACTGCCAGCCAGTCCGGAGAACGTTACCGTTACGTACCAGCCATACGCGCAGGTCGACACGGATGATCCGATCACCAAGTCGATTGCGCGGGTTGGCGAACCGGTCTACGCGGCCAAGTACATGGTCAACTTTGTCACTACGACGGGCAAAGTGGTCGGCACGCTCAACCGTGTTGGTGATCCGGGCGACCGCTTCACGGTCAGTGCGCCCGCTGGCTACCACTTCGTTTATGGGGATGCCGGGCTGATCACGCTACCGGAAAGCAACGCGGCAGCCATCAACGTATTAGTGACCACCGATACGACGCACAACGGTGGCACAACGCCAACACCGACCCACCGGCTGCCAGCCACCGGTGGCAACCCAATGATGACTACGCCGCAACGGACTGCACCGACAAGTGGAGCGCCGACTAACGCCGCCCGGACGACAACCGTCACGGGGGCGATGCGGACCTTGCCGACGACCGGCCATGCGGCTGCGCACCGGCTTCCGGGCACTGGTGCCCGGACACTCCCACAGACGGGCGAGCAGCAAAATGCTTGGACCGTCGCCGGGTTAGGTCTGTTGACGATGGCTCTCGGTTTGTTCGGCTGGAAGCGCCGGCGTCATGATGCACGGTAATTGAGGGTATACAAATGGCCCTAGGATCGACCAGTAACTTTGGTTATCCTAGGGCCACTTTGTGTCTATTTATTTATGATCTGCCTGGACGGGGTAGGCGAAGTGTGCATACAGCGTCGCCAAGAACAGCCCGAATCCGAGCACGAGTAGGAGGGCAAAGTCGACTTTGGCCCCTAAAACCGTAGCCCTGGTGGCCGTCATGGTTAACGTAAACGCGGCGATGATGGCGGACATCACGCTGGTCCCCAGGGAGCCGGCGTACTGTTGCATCATGCTGAAGAGGGAGTTTTGGTCGGCCTTTTGCCGGCCGCTGACCTGCATACTACCGTCGGAAATAGCAACCCCAAAGCCGGAGTTAAAGCCGATTCGCAGTATCACGTAGAGGATGGCAATGCCGACGACCGTTAAGCTGTCGGTCAGCACCCACAGTAATACGAGTGCGAGGCACGCCATGACGCTACTGAACGTCAACGGAATCGTGGCGCCCACGCGGTCGTACACACGTCCAGCGATTGGGGCGCAGACGGCGCCGACCAACGCGCCCGGCAGTAACATGAGGCCCGCGCTCATCGCTGAAGCCCCCAGCACGGTTTGGGCCAATAGTGGCAGGACGAGGGAGAGGCCGATGTTAATGAACTGCAGACCAAAGTAGGTGAACAGTCGTAGTCGTAGTACCGGCCGACGCAGGATGCGGTAGTCGAGCAGCTTGCGGGCACCATGCCGCGCGTAGAACCAGAACACGCCGGCCACGACGATACTACCGGCCACCCAAAACCAAAAGTGACCGTTAGCCCAGCCATTGGTACCGGCACCGTTAAATGCAAAGACGATGCCGGCGAACAGGGCGGCCAGGATGATCATACCGAGGTAGTCGAACCGTAACGACCCGACCCCCGCGGCTTTGCCCTTGATCGTGGTCCCACCCAGAATGGCAATGATGGCGAGCAGCGGTACGATGCCAATGAAGATCGCACGCCAAGACCAGAGGCTGGTAAGAACACCACCGTACGTCGGGCCGAGCGCTGGCGCTAGCGACACGATGACGCTGGCAAAACCGGTGTAGACGCCCAGTTGGGTGCGCGGGACGCGGGTCAGGATGATTTGGAACATCAGCGGGGTGGAAATCCCGGTAGCGACGGCCTGCAATAGCCGTCCCGTTAGTAGCATGGCAAATGTGGGTGCGAACAGGCACATCAGGCCACCAACCAGGCAGATGCCGACGGCGCAAAGGAAGAGTGGCCGCGGGTTGAAACGTTTAAGGATGTACGCGGTGGTGCTCATGACGATGGTGACCACCAACAAGTAGGCGGTGGTGAGCCATTGGACGGTGTCGAGGGAAACCCCCATCGTTTTGATCAAGGTAGGGAAGGTAACGTTCATTGAGGTTTCAACCAGAATGCCGACGAACGACAGCATTCCGACCGCCGCAATGGCGAGTTTGGTACTAGTGGGAACGGTAGTTGGTTCAACGTGTTGCATAATATGGAACTCCTTTATGTTTACTATTTATAGGCGGTGGCGCCTGAAGCAGTTAGTGGTGTGCTGTTATCGCTCTCCCTCTGACTGCCAATATGCATCGGGCTGCAGTTTCTCGCACTGTGGGACACGGCGACCACACCTGCTGGGAATGCTGCTCACAAAAAAAGCCGGCGTGCTGGGGTTTTACGCCCCACCAGGCCGGTTTCTATCATAGTTAGTCGTTAAAATTGCCTGATTCAACGTCGCGGATGAACTGCTTCAGGTGCTTGAAGTAGACCGGGGCATTGTCAATCATGTGGTGGTGTCCACCATTAGGCGTGGTGACGAGCCGGGCGTGGGGGATGACTTCAGCCATCCGCTGGGCGGACTTCATTGGCATCGTTTCGTGTTCCCCAAAGGTCAACAGGGTGGGCACGGTGATGTTGTGAATCTGGTCACGCAGGTCAAAGTCCTTCAGCTTACCGGTGACAACGAACTCGTTGTCGCCCTGGAAGACGTTGTAGACGTCGGTAGCCATCGTGCTGATCAGGTGGCTGATAGCTGGCGGCTGCTTGCGGTCCACGTAGCCGGCGTTGAGGATGTCAACGTAGTGCTGATACTGGGGATCGTCCCAGTTGCCAGCAGCTTCCTGTTCCTTCATGTACTTCACGGCTGAAGGTGGCAGGGCTTCTTCGCGGACCAGGTTGATGTGTTCCACGTATTCTTCGATGTTATCGGTCATGGAACTGATAATGGCACCCTTGAGGTGTTCGCCGTACTTTAGGGCGTACAGCTGGGTGAGGGCCCCACCCCAAGACTGGCCGATCAGGTAAAAGTGGTCCAGGCCTAGTTTCTGGCGTACTTCTTCGACTTCGTCCAGGTAGTAGTCGTAGGTCAGGTACTTAGCGGCAATTTCTGGGTCGGAGTAGTCCGGCTGGTCCGAGTAGAACGAACCGAGCTGATCGTACATATGTACTTGTACACCGAGGTCAGCGAGTTCTTCGCCGAAGTTTTCCCAGTATTCATGCGTGCCACCGGGGCCACCGTGTAGGCAAAGCAGGTGGATGTCACCCTCGCCTTGCGTGTTGGTCCACAGGTGGTACCCGTTATCAAGCGTGATGATAGTTGTGCCTTGCTTCATGTGTGGGTCACCTAGCTTCCTAAATAAGATAGTTTCATTCTATCACAATCGGGAGTGGCGGGTTTATGGCGTCGGTCACGCAAGCTGTAGTCATCGTCAACAGGCCTAGGATGCTCACTACTAAGTAAATTACAATATAACTACAATTATCGGAGCAACAGAAACAACCAAAACACCAGCAATTATCGCGCGCTAACGGCGATGAGAACGGGCGGAAGCGCTTGAAGAACATTTCTAATAGTGGTAACATATTACAACGATAATTTTTTAATACGGTTAAGGGGGTTGGGCCTTGGAGGACTCAGAAAAGCAGTACGAACAACAGCACCTAGATGATACGGTGTGGGAGCTGCACGCCGCTGACAAGCGGCTGACGCAGGAAATTGCCAAGACACAATCCGAAGAAAAGAATATCAGTGACAACTTCTTCAGCGACTTTTCCATTAACCTGACCAACGATGACGAAATCATCGAAACGGCCGCGTCCGTGCAGCAACAGCAGCAACTGCTTGATGAACGGGCCAACGCTCACCGGCAGTCGACCGTTCAGTTGGGTACGGTCAAGCGCTTGTTGAGGAATCCTTACTTTGCACGGATTGACTTTCAAGAAGCTGGTGAACAACCCGAAACCATTTATATTGGGCTGGGTAGCTTTACCGACGCCAACGGTCACTTCCTGATCTACGACTGGCGAGCACCAATCAGTTCCATCTATTATGACGGCAAGCTGGGGCAGGTCACCTACCAGACCCCGGACGGCCCGCAACGGGTGGAGTTGAGTTTGAAGCGCCAGTTTGTGATCAAAGACGGGACGAAGATCGAGACCATGTTCGACACCGCCGAAACGATTGGTGACCAGATGCTGCTGGAAGTGCTGGGGGAGAAGTCTGACACCCAGATGAAGAGCATCGTCACCACGATTCAGCGTGAGCAGAACCAGATTATTCGCGACACCACGGCTGACCTGCTGTTTGTTCAGGGGGCAGCCGGTTCCGGTAAGACCAGCGCGGTACTGCAGCGGGTGGCGTACCTGTTGTATCGGTATCGGGGCAACCTGACCTCCAGCCAGGTGATCATGTTCTCGCCCAACCAACTGTTCTCTGACTACATCGGCAACGTGCTGCCCGAAATGGGTGAGCAGAACATGGTACAGTTTACCTACTACCAGTACGTGACGCGCCGGACGCCGGGGATGCACGTGCAGAACCTGTTCCAGCAGTTTGAAGCCGACCAGACGCCTTTGCAGGCCAAAGTTGCGGCGCTGAAGGAAAGTGATGCTTTCTTCCACGCCACTGAAGCGTACGCTGAGCATTTGCGTAGCGCCGGGGTGCGGTTCAAGGACATTCGGTTTCACGGTGGCGTCTTCTTTAGCCGCAAGAAAATTGCGGAAATCTTCTATAGTTATAACCAGAATTACAACATGAATAACCGGGTACAGGCCACTAAGGAACGGTTGACCTCGATGCTGAACCGCCGGGTAGGCTCCGAAACCCGGGCCAAGTGGGTGCGCGAGGCCGTTGAAAACTTGTCCGAGGAAGAAATTCGGGACCTGCAGGCACAAAGTCATCCTGGTGAATTTCAGGATAGCAACAGTGAGTTCCAGTTCTACGCGCGCCACATCGTTACGGAGGCCTTTGCCGAAATCGATGCAGCCATCGTGCGCAACCGGTTCCTGAACGTTCGGGCCCAGTACGTCGCGTTCTTGCGCGCCGTGCCGGACCTGCTGGATGTGACCAAGTTTGGTATTACGCCGAGTGAGTGGAACCAAAGTGTCGACGAATTTGTTGAACAATTCCGCCAACGCAAGCTGACCATGGCCGACGCGACGCCATACTTGCACCTGTACGACTTGATGATTGGTCGGCATGGTGACCGCAAGATGCGCTTTGTCTTCATCGACGAAATTCAGGACTACACGCCGTACCAACTGGCGTACCTGCAGAAGAACTTCCCGCGGGCCAAGTTTACCTTGCTGGGTGACCTAAACCAGGCCATCTTTACCGGTAGCAACGCCCGGAACCTGATGGGTTCGGTCACCAAGTTGTTCGATCCGGACAAGACGCGCGTGGTGCAGTTAACGCAGTCATACCGCTCGACGGCCCAGGTCACCGAGTTCACGAAGGCCCTGCTCAAGAGTGGCCAGAAGATCGTGGCGTTCAACCGGCAGGGCGACTTGCCACAGGTCTTGGTCCGCGCGACGTCGGCGGACGCCTTTAATACTTTGACCAAGCAGTTGGCTACCAACGCGCAGGATCACGACACGACGGCCATCATCACGCGGTCGTTGGGTGACGCTGCGGCGCTGCAGCAGCAGCTCCACGATGCGGGTCAGCGGTCGACGTTGATTCGCTCAGAGAACCAGCGGCTGGTGCCGGGCGTACTCGTGGTACCGTCGTTCTTGGCCAAGGGGCTCGAGTTTGACGCCGTGGTGGCGTGGAACGTGACGCCAGCAAACTTTGGCGCGGATACGGACCGGGAACTTTTGTACACCATCTGCTCTCGGGCGATGCACCGCTTGACGGTGATTGCCACGGGTGCGGTATCTCCGTTGATCACGGCGGTGGACCCTAAGCTGTACACAACCGAACAGTAATATTGCGAGCGACTACCAGTGAGGTGGCCGCTTTTGGCAATTGTCGCGCTGATTGGCCAAGCAATGCAGGCCACTGGCTACTTGTTGGTAGTGTCATCGGCCGCAAGCAATAATTGTGGTAGAATACTGCCATTAAGACACGGGACGATAATTTGGAGGCAAGAATAGTGGAAAAAGCTGCAGGACAGTACCGGACGTTTGACCGGGCAACGTGGTCCGCAATGGGTCCCGCCAACGGCACCGACATTACGCCGGCTGAAATCGAACGGGTCCGGTCCCTCAACGATAAGCTGAGCATTGATGATGTTCGCGACGTCTACATGCCGCTGGTCCGGTACCTACGTATGCGGCGGGACAATTATTTGCATACTGAGCAGGCCAAAGCTAACTTTTTGGGCACCGACGACCGCGTGGCACCGTTTATCATCGGCATCAGCGGCTCGGTCGCGGTCGGCAAAAGCACCTCAGCGCGCTTGCTCCAACTGCTAATGAACCGGGTGATGCCGGACCTCAAGACACAGATGCTGACCACCGATGGCTTCCTGTACCCCAATGCCGAGTTGGAGCGGCGCGGCATCATGGCGCGTAAAGGGTTCCCCGAAAGTTACGACATGCACGCTTTACTCCAGTTTTTGATCGACATCAAGTTGGGGCGCGCGGCGCAAGCACCGGTGTATTCGCACGAGGAGTACGACGTGGTGCCCGGTCAGTTCACGACCGTGGACCAGCAGGACATCGTCATCGTGGAGGGCATTAACGTCCTGCAGACGGGCGGTGATGAGCCCATCTTTTACTCCGACCTCTTTGATTTGTCCCTCTACGTTGACGCCGCTGCGGATGATATTGCGCGTTGGTACGAGGAGCGTTTCTACAAGTTACTCAGTTTGGCCAAGGACGACCCGGATGATTACTACTATAGTTACGCGCACGGCGATCCACAGCGGGCGGCGGACCTGTGCCACTGGGCGTGGAACGAGGTCAACTTGCCGAACCTGGAGGAGTACATCCTGCCGACCCGGGCGCGGGCGGACGTCGTCTTGCACAAGCGCGCAGACCACACGATTGATCAGGTCTCGGTCCGCCGATTCTAGGTGATTGACCGGCTTTGTAAATACCGGTAGAATTGTTACAACGATTAAGACGTTAATAGCAAAGGAGTGTGACATGGTGGCAACTGCGCAAAATAAGGACTACGACAAGATTATCGTGCTCGACTACGGTAGCCAGTACAACCAGCTGATTACCCGCCGGATTCGTGACTTCGGCATTTATTCCGAACTTAAACCGCACACAATTAGTGCGGCGGAGGTGCGGGCCTTGGCACCAAAGGGGATTATCTTCTCTGGCGGCCCCAACTCGGTTTACGATGAGGGTGCCCTGGGCGTGGACCCTGAGCTGTTTGAATTGGGCATCCCGATTCTCGGGGTGTGCTACGGCATGCAGCTGATGGCTAAGGAACTGGGCGGCCGCGTTGAACCGGCGACCGAGCGTGAGTACGGGCACGTCGACATTGATGTCCTGACCGACACGGACCCCGTGTTGTTCCGCAATTTGCCAGCCCACCAGACTGTCTGGATGAGCCATGGTGACTTGGTGCGCGAAGTCCCGGATGGCTTTGTCACCACCGTCACCAGTAAGAACTGCCCAATTTCGGCCATGGCGGATGACGACCGCAAGTTCTACGGCATTCAGTTCCACGCCGAGGTGCGTAACACTCAGTATGGTGAGCAGATCCTGCGCCACTTTGCCTTCGACGTTTGTGGGGCTACAGCTAACTGGAACATGTCGGACTTCATCGAGGACCAGGTGCATGCCATCCGCGCCGAAGTGGGCGACCAGCAGGTGCTGCTGGGCCTCTCCGGTGGGGTCGACAGTAGCGTCGTGGCGGCGTTGTTGCACAAGGCGATTGGCGACCAGTTGACGTGCATCTTTGTTGACCACGGCCTGCTGCGCAAAAACGAGGCCGACCAGGTCATGGCCAGCCTCAGCGGTAAGCTGGGTGTGAAGATCATCAAAGTCGACGCAGCCGACCGCTTCCTGGGTGACCTCAAGGGCGTTACCGACCCCGAGCAGAAGCGGAAGATCATCGGGCGGGACTTCATTGAGGTCTTCAACGATGAGGCGCGCAAGTTGCATGGCATCGACTACCTGGCGCAGGGCACGCTGTACACCGACGTGGTGGAGAGCGGCACGGATACGGCGCAGACCATCAAGAGTCACCACAACGTCGGCGGCTTGCCGGATGACCTGAAGTTCAAGTTGATCGAGCCACTGAATAAGTTGTTCAAAGACGAAGCGCGTGAACTCGGCGAAAAGCTGGGGATCCCGCACGACCTGGTTTGGCGTCAGCCATTCCCTGGCCCTGGCCTGGGTATTCGTGTCCTGGGTGAAGTTACCGAGGACAAACTGGACATCGTGCGCGAATCCGACTGGGTCCTGCGCGACGAAATCGCGAAGGCCGGCCTGCAGGAAAGCATTTGGCAGTACTTCACCGTCCTGCCAGGCTTCCGTAGTGTTGGCGTCATGGGGGATGGCCGGACGTACGACTACACCATCGCCATCCGGGCCATCACCAGCGTGGACGGTATGACCGCCGACTTTGCCCGTATCGACTGGGACGTACTGCAGAAGATCTCGGCTCGCATCGTCAACGAAGTCGGGCACGTCAATCGCGTCGTGTATGACATTACGAGCAAGCCGCCGGCAACGATTGAGTGGGAATAGCAGATTAGAGGATACAAACGTTGATATGTCAACGTTGCGACACCTTGTCACTGTCGGATTGCAACTTTTTTGCAACTTTTGGGAGGGTGCCATGAACGCTTCCGTTGGGTTGCACGTTGGCCACGTCGTCAGTTGCAAAATCTATTGCAACTAGACCATTCAGTCGTTTTGCCGCTGCTAAATTCATATTCGGATATAAATGTCCGTATGTGCCTAGCGTGGTTTGAACGTCTTCGTGGCCCAACCGCTCTTTGATCACCAGCGGGTTTTCACCCAAGCTGATCAATAGCGAGGCGTGTGAGTGGCGCAATGCGTGAACCCGGATGCGGTGTACTTTGGCGAGTGCTGCATGCCGGTCGATAATGCGACCCACTAAGTCTCGACGAACTGGCATCCCGTTGTACGAAACAACAGAATCCGTCTTACATTCAGACGCTTGAGCTTCTTTCCATTTGGAGAGGATCTCAAGCGTCTTTGCGTCTGGCGGGATAATGCGGTTGCCGGCAGGGGTCTTTGGTGCCGAGAAGGTGTAGATCTCGTAGCTGCGCAACCATAGCGTCTTGTTAACGCGGATTGTGCCTTCTTCAAAATCTATGCCTTCCCATTGAAGCGCAGTTGCTTCGCCGATACGCATGCCGGTCATGAATTGAAGCCAGAGAATCATGAAGCAGAAGTGTTGGTAGTAGTCTTCAATGTAAAACGTCTTGATGACGGCCTCGAATTCTTCTTTCGTCCAAAACCCAACTTCGGTTTTCTCTTTGCGAACATTGCCAATGGTCTTGGCTGGGTTTTCGTCCATGAAACCAAGTGCGATTGCACGTTGGAAAATGCGTGATAGGTAGCACTGAACCAAGCGAGTATAACTTTTACTTACTTGACTATTTTTGACCCCATACGTTCGTTGAACTGCCCTTGCGCTCCAGCCTTCTGCTTGAACTAGGCCAATATAGAAGAGCTTCTCCTCAAGCGTGTATCTTGAACCTTTCCGGCCCATACAAAAACTCCTTCCTAGGAAGGCAAGCTTTAATTATTTGCTTGTCTACCCAAGAAGGAGTATAGCCTTTATTCGTGACGCGATTAAATCCCTTTTTATAACGTGATGGTGGCTGTGGTGAAAGGGGGTGGAGTAATCGTCAGAATTTTTCATGGTAACAGCTAAGTGCGACCTACTGAAACGAGACCACTACAGCACACTATTGATCACATTGCGAATGTTTGTCAGAATCCAATCGTCAGGATAATGGCTAGGATTCACAACAAGTTGTTGCTTTTTCATGAGGTAATAGTCTTCAATGCTTTTTGCGCTCAGATTATTTTGCATCAAGAAATGAGAGTCAATCAGCCTGCAAATCGTAAATTCAATCTCTAGTTCAAACAATTCCGCGTTTTGTTGGGTGAACTCACCGGCGTTTGAAGCTGCTTCAAAAACTTCTACAATTTTACGCCGACGCATCTTGTTTGCATTATCGATTATTTCGGCCAATGCAGGATAAGTTACGCTCAAATCAGCCATGAACGGTTCGAACTCGTAGGTGGCGATGGTCAAACTTTTGAGAAATATTCGTTGGAATCGATCTGGATAAGAAGCGTTCACTGGAATTTCGATTTCAGAACCAATGTATTTACTAATTTGATCAACCATCAATGTCAACACAGATTCTTTTGAATCAAAATGCTTATAAAACGTCGCCTTTGAGATATGCATCATCTTCGTAATATCAGTGATCCGACTCTTTTGAAACCCATCTACTCGAAAATAAGCCATCAACGTATCAGTTAATTCTTGTTTTGACGCATCTGTTTTATAGCGTCCCATATCACGACTAACGTTTGTCATTGGAATCACTCCTCTACATTCAATTTTACCTTAGCAAACACAATAAGTGAACAGGATAGACCAAAAAGGCATTTTTGGTTTACATGGTATTTAATGTGGAGTACACTTATTTTTGGTAAATGAATTGAATTTTGGAAGGAGCGACTGCTTTGAAGTTATGGAGTGATTCTGAGTTAAATGATTTTTCGACATCAAAAGATATTTTCGTATCCCCATTTTATAGTGATGGCAAGACTTTCGGGACCCCGACCAGGATTTCTGGTGTCGTGGTTGATGGACATTTCTATATCCGCCCGTACAATGGTACACATTCTAGTTGGTATCGATCAGCGGTGACGCAATAAGCAGGCAAAATCAGGATCGATGGCAAGGATTATTTATGCGGGTTTCGAGCAGCTGGCAATGATGGTGTTGACGATGCTGTTAACAGCGCCTATCGAAAAAAGTATGCTTCGAGTCCATATATGCCGCACATGTTATTAACTCAGCCTGATGGTCCAGTGAAAGCGACGGTTGAAGTGTTGCCACAAGTTATTGCGTAAAGGAGTGTCGAAGATGTCTAACCAATATATTAATAACAAAGTTGTGATCATCATGGGGGCCTCAAGCGGTATTGGGGAAGCAACAGCTCGTCGATTAGCTGAAGATGGTGCCAAAGTGATCATTTCCGCGCGTCGAGAAGATCGATTGAAAAAAATAGCAGCGTCATTATCAGCCTATGAGGTCAACTATCAGGTTGCCGATGTCCGGGTGTTCGAAGATGTACAATCAGTAGTTAAACTGGCCATGACAAAGTATGGTCGTGTTGATGTTTTATATAATAACGCCGGGATCATGCCGCTCAATCCTTTATCACAATTGCGCTTAGACGAATGGCGGGCAATGCTTGATACCAATATTATGGGGGTATTGAATGGAATTGCCGCGGTATTACCGATCATGGAAAAGCAAGGCGGTGGACAGATTCTGGCAACTGATTCTGTAGCCGGCCATGTGGTTGAGCAAACTTCTGCGGTATATGCCGGCACTAAATTTGCAGTGCGTGCAATCATGGAAGGCTTACGTCAAGAGGAAAAAGATCAAGGCATTCGTTCGACCATCATCTCACCAGGCTTGGTGGATACTGAACTTTATACGACGGTTGATGATGCCGAGACGCAAGCCTACCTCAAGCAGAAAGCGAAGATCGATGGGCTGGGCTTAAATCCAGAAACTGTTGCCAATGCTGTCGCATTTGCAATCAATCAACCTGCTGGCGCAACCGTAAATGAAGTCTTGATTCGCCCAACTAAGCAGGAAGGATGATGAATCGGTGACAAAAACCGCGCTATGCAATAATCATTTTGTGGTTGTCAGATAAAATACAATAATTTACCTGCTGATTATGGGGGCATCATCGTAAATCCCCGAACAAATTTGATTTAGATTTTTGCCTTAAACTAATTGAAAAGTTGACGCAAGCGGTCGCGTAAGAAGGGATTGAATCGCATGTCTCATTCTCCTCACCGGGATAATCTGATTCTCAAAAGCTGGTTGCTAATTGCGTCAATACTAGGCGTTGATACCCGGGCACCCTCCTAAGCTTTTTGTCGTCAGCGTTCTTGACTTAAACATAGGTTCGTATGCTAGGTTTAACGGCGAAAGGAATGATTAGATGCCATCAGAATTAGATAAATTGAGGGCCGGGGAGTGGTTTTGCTTTACCGACGCAGAGGTCGCCGCACGCAAAGCCCACGCGGCGAAGCTCTGTCAGGAGTTCAACGCCATTCCCGCCACGGAACCGAAAAAACAAACCAAGAAGATGCAGGAGATTCTGGGCAGTTACGGTCCGAATCTGTCGGTGCCGGCCAAGCCAATTCGGCAGTTGAGCGAAGAGTAGCAAGGACGTCATCGCCTTGAGGAGCGGCGCCGACCTTGTGGCGACCGACTAACTGTTCTGTTTGTGGTGGTAAGCATATGTATCACTGACAGATGAAGTGCAATAGAGAAGTTAAGCAATCTAGATTTTGAATTAAACAACCATGGCTTGTTCCCGATACTCACTTGGGTTCAAGCCATTTTTGTTGTGGGGGTAAATTAGCCATTGTGCACCGGACCAGTTCTCAACCAGTCGAGCAGAATCGAAAGCGAGGTTATTACGGGTTAAAATTAGCCCTGGATTGAATTTTATCGAGCAATGTCAGCAACGTTTGCTTTTCTTCTCGGGTAACTGGTGCACTGACGCGTTTTTCCAGGTTAACAAAGGTTTCGTGCACAGACTGGACCAAAATTTGGCCGTCCGGGGTCAGAAACAATTGCTTTTGGCTGGAAGTGGTAAAGTGCCCCACAATTGCTGGCTTATTTGCCTAGCGATTGTGGGGCATTTCAATTTTAGCGGACTTCTTTGCGCCAATTTTGCGCAGTGATTACCTAGCTTTTGTAACCGTTGACATCAGCCCGGTGGACTAGCCATAATAACCGGTATAGTTATAGTTAACATCGAGGCGGAGATTAATATGAAAGTCACAACCACGATGATTGCACCGGAACTCAGGCATTCTGGAGAGGTTTTCCGGCATTTGGTGCCGTATTTTACCCCCAGGGCATTTAAGTTGAGTAACTTGTTGATCAAACCGCTGAAAGGCCTCTTTAGTCACGACATGCGGGTAACGCAGGTTGATATTCTGCGGCCCGCTGGTAGCAGTGTTTCTGGAGATTTGCGTCTGTGCGTTTACCGGCCGCTGCTGCAACCGACCGCGCAACCGGGGATGCTGTGGATCCATGGTGGTGGGTTTGCGCTGGGGGCGCCGGAAACGGAAACGGGCTTTATTCGCAAATTTGTGGTTGAACGCGGTTGTACGGTGGTGGCACCCGATTATTGCCTCTCCACGCAGGCACCGTACCCGGCGGCTTTGGAAGATTGCTACCTCGCGCTGGTCTGGACGCAGCAACACGCAACCGAACTGAACATCAGGTCCAACCAGCTGATGGTCGGCGGTGATAGTGCCGGCGGTGGGCTCACCGCCGCCGTGGCCATTCGTGCCCAGGACCGCGGACAGGTCGCCATTGCTTACCAGATGCCACTGTACCCGATGCTTGATGACCGCATGACCACGGCCTCTATGCAGGACAACGATGCGCCGGTTTGGAATTATAAATCGAACGACAACGGCTGGAAACTTTATCTGGGTGATTTGTTTGGCACGGACCAGGTGCCTGCTGACGCCGCACCGGCACGGGAACAAGATTTTCGGGGCCTGCCACCAGCGTTTACCTTCGTTGGTAGCATTGAGTCCTTCCGCGACGCGACGGTGACCTACATGCAAAAACTGTATGCCGCTGGTGTGCCGACTGAATGCCACGTGCTGAAAGGGTGCTATCACGGATTTGACATCATCGCCCCGAATTCGCCCCAGGCGCAGTATGCGCATCGCTTAATGATGGCCAGTTTTGACTACGCAACGAGGCACTATTTTGCGGAACAACCAGGGCGTTGATTAGTGCAAAGTAGGTGCGGCAACTGCTACCCGGTGTAATCCGCATTTGGAATTTGTGCAAGATTTTTTGAAGCTTGGTGGAATTTCGTCAAGGAGGATGGTTCGATTATGCCAACAATGCAAGCTATTCGGCTCACGCAGCCGTGCAGCACCGCGCAAATGGTGCCCGTCACCGTCGCGCGGCCGACGTTGAAGCCCGGGTATGTTTTGATCAAAATCAAGGCTTTTGGCATTAATCCGTCTGAGGTCATCAGTCGCAGGGGCCAGTCAGATCCGGATTTTTCCTACCCCCGAATCCTGGGTATCGAGGGCGTCGGTGTGGTCGCGGCCGCCAATTCTGGCAGCATGTTTAAAGTCGGTCAGCAAGTGGCGGCCTTAATGGGCGGCCTGGGTCGTGAAATCGACGGGACCTACGCGGAATACACGTTGGCCAGGGAAAATGGTGTGATTCCGTTTACCAGTGCTTTGGACTGGGATGTTTTGGGTGCTTTGCCGGAGACATTGCAGACCGCTTACGGGTCGCTGCGGCGAGGGCTACACCTGCACACTGGGGATGTGCTACTGGTCCACGGTGGTACTTCAACGGTGGGGTTGATGGCGACCGCTTTGGCTAAACAGGCTGGCGCTACGGTGATTGCGACCACCCGCAACCGGCAGAAGTTAGCCGCGATCACCAAAGACGGGGCAGATCACGCGGTACTTGATGACGCGCAGCTGGCAGCGACGGTTCGGCAACTGGCTCCAGACGGCGTCGATAAGGTGTTAGAGCTGGTCGGGGCCGACAAACTGATTGATGACATGCAATTGCTGAAGGAAGGCGGACGTGCTTGCTTGACGGGGTCGCTGGACGGCTGCTGGACGTTGCCAAACTTCTCCCCCTTTGCGATACCAACCGGTACTTTCCTCACTAGCTATGGTGGTGCAGCCAGCGACCTGCCGGTAGAAGTTTTGGCGGCTGTGCTGAGCAAAGTCGAAGCAGGGCAGATACCGGTGCAGATTGCTAAGGTGTACCATGGTCTAGCTGAGGCTGGCCAGGCGCAGGCGGATCTGGAATCCAGCCAGGATGTTGGCAAGCATGTTGTGGTGCTGTGATTGCAGGTGCAGTGAAACGAATTTTTTTTCGCGGGCTTATCCCAGCACTAAAGGATCTGGGTCAGTATGGTTAGACAACGATGCTAACCGTACTGACCCAGATCCTAGGAACACGGATAGAAAACCAAAAAATCGCCAATGGGGCTGATACCCCATTGGGGCGCTGGTCCGCGCCAACATGCGATTGGTGGCCCTTTGTGTCGTTCTTACTAGTAATGCGGCTAGTTGGATTGGTTGACGACTATTGCAGCAATTCCTTGATGGCGTCCGCAATTGGGGTCAGCGGATGGCCGAGAATTTTTTCAAAGGTGATGGGTGATAGTGACGCCTCACCGTTGTTGCCCTGCAGCGTGTAATCCTGGTACGAAGTGGCTAACATGGCTCCCTGTTCACTGATGTCCCATTGCGCCATGATGTGCGTAAATTCCTTCCGGCTGACTGCGGTTGACTGTAAGTCGCGGCCCACGGCGGTGCTAGTGGCTTCGGCGAGCTGCTGGTAGGTGATCGGTTCCCCAGTGAGCGTGACAACTTCTAGTGTTGTGGCCGTGGCAATCACGCGTGCGCCGGCTTCGGCGTACTCACGTTTTAGGGCCCACGCAATTTGGCCGTGGGTGGCAAAGTATGGTGCCGTGTTGTTTTTAGCGGCGGCGGCCAAGTAGTCTTGCATTAACTCCAAGTACCAACCATTGCGGAGAAAGGTGTGCGCAATGCCGGAAGCGGCAATGGCCACTTCCGTTTGGTGGTGGTTGTCTTGCAGGCCAAATTTATTGTACTGGGGGTCAGCGATACTCGTGTACGCGATAAACTGCACGCCGGCAGCTTTGGCAGCGTTGATGACGACTTGCTGAGCCGCGGGGTTGGAGATGGAGACGAATAAAAGTCGGTCAATTCCCCGTAACGCGGCGACCATAGCGTCGTAATCCGTATAGTCGGCCACGCGTAACCTTATAAAAATAGCATTTTATAAGGATACCTTATACAATGTCCATGGCAACAACATTGTGGGGGTGGACATGATGCCAAAGCAGATGAAGCAGGTGTTAGCGGACGGTTTAGAACAAATGTTGACAGAAATGCCGTTAAGCAAAGTGCGTGTGGTCACCTTGTGCCAACGTTGCGGGGTGACACCGCCCACGTTTTACTACTATTTCCACGATAAGTATGAGGTGGTAGCGTGGGTGTTTATGGGCGACTTTACCCAAGCTTTTGCGGACAAGGCACCGGCGTATTCGGTCACGCGCATCAAGCAGGTTTTGACCATTATGGCACGACACCGCGATTTTTACCGGGCCGCCTACGCCGAAAATGGGCAAAATGATATTAACAGCTATATTCAGGCCTTCAACGTCGATCTGGCAGCCAACGCCTGTCGGGCAGCGGGAATTCCGTTTGATAATCAGCGCCAACTGGCGGTGACATACCATTCGTACGGCATGATGGGCCTATTTGTGGAATGGTTACGTGGTGACGGGCAATTTGAGTTGAACGATTTGGCTTCGTTTCAGTTTCAGCACACGCCAGCCTTCTTGAGTCAGGCGCTCCAGCAGTACGCTTTTTCCAGTCAGCAGTTGTTGCAGTAATTGCATCTAGGTTAGTGGTGGGTACAACGTTCATAGTAAGTACCAATATAAAAAGAACCTTGCAGATCCCAGTTATGCGGATCTGCAAGGTTCTTTTTCTGTTTCTACACTGTCAGGTCAGACCAGCGACTAGTCTAGTCGTTGGCGTGCACATCAAAGGCACTGAGCAGCATTTGCTCCACACCGGGGGCTTCCGGATCATGGCTGCCTTTGCCAGTGTCCAGGGCGCGTAGACTGGTCATTTCTGCAGCGGTGAGCGAGACATCAAAAATCTCGCGGTTGGTTCGCATGCGCTGAGGATGAACCGACTTAGGGAGCACCACAATACCCTCTTGGTTCAAGAAGCGCAGAATAATTTGGCCTGCATCCTTGTGGTAGCGTTCAGCTAATGTGGTGATGGCGGGGTTAGTGAGCAGGTCAGTGTTGCCATGACCCAGTGGCCCCCAAGCTTCAATGGCGACGTGGTCTGATGCCAACAGTTGCCGCAGCGGTTGTTGCTGGCAGAAGGGGTTACACTCGACCTGGTTGATTGCTGGCTTGGTGGCAAATTGCGGCACGTAGCGTTGCCACAGCTTGGGGGTCATGTTGGACACGCCAATGCTACGAATTTTACCGGCTTGTTGAGCCGCTTCCAGAGCACGCCAGGCACCGGTAACATCCCCATATGGTTGGTGCAACAGGTATAGGTCCATGTAATCGATACCCAGAGTCTGCAAAGATTTGTCGATGGCTTTGCTGGCGGCTTCAAAACCGTAGTCCTGCAGCCACAGCTTACTCGTCACCCAGATCTGGTCACGGGGTACGGCGGCGTCGCGGATGGCCCGGCCCACTTCGGCTTCGTTGAAGTACGCGACCGCGGTGTCGATGTGCCGATAACCGGCTTGCAAAGCCGCGGTGACGGCCTTGTAGGTACTACCATCATTGGGAATTTGGAACGTACCAAAACCGATGGCCGGAATTTGGTGACCATCATTCAATGTCAATGTTTCAGGCATACTAATTACCTCCTTGTTGAGCTTGGCGCAGACTGCTACCAAAAATTTGTTCAATCGTATCGGGATCGCGGTGATCAAAGAACTGGCTGACACCCTGGTCGAGTCCGGTGATGGTGGTCATTTCGTCGGGTTGCAGGGTGAAGTCAAAGACGTCCAAGTTTTCCGCCATCCGCGCGGGGTGGACGGTCTTGGGAATCACGGTGATGTCACGCTGCAAGAGCCAACGTAAGATGACCTGACCGGTGGTTTTTCCGTGAGCGGCAGCAATGGTCTGCAACTTCTGGTTGTGGAAGATACCATTTTTGCCCTCTGCGAACGGTGCCCACGCCTCCACGCGTACGTTTTCGCTTTGGTTAAAGGTCACTTCTTGTGGCTGTTGGTACCACGGGTTGACCTCAATTTGGTTGATGGCCGGAGGAACTGGCATGCTTAACTCGAGGTTCTTTAGCTGGTCGGCGTAAAAGTTGGACACGCCGATTGCCCGCAACTTACCGGCTTGCTGGGCTTCCTGCATTGCGCGCCAAGCCCCCATCACGTCGCCATACGGCTGGTGGAGTAGATATAGGTCCAAATAATCAAGGCCCAGGCGTTGCAGCGAGGCGTCGATCCCGGCTTTGGCCCGGGCATAACCGTAATCGGAAACCCACAGCTTTGAGGTCACAAAAATCTGGTCACGGGGGACGCTGCTTTTGGCAATGGCGGCGCCGACCGCCGTTTCATTGTGGTATGCGGTGGCGGTATCGATGAGTCGGTAGCCAGCGGATAAAGCGGCGCTAACGGCAGCTTCGGCGGCGGTAGCGTCAGCAATTTGGAAAACACCAAAGCCTAATGTGGGCATGGTGACACCGTTATTCAATTTAATGGTCGGAATACTTGTCATGAAATTACCTCCTAATGACAGTGTAGTGCGGTCGCGTCGGTTTGAAAATTGTCCAATAAGCATGTTAGTATACGCATAACGCAAGCTAAAAAAGGGGGGGGATGGTCATATGATTGATGCCTACTTACTGGAGGAATTGGTGGTGTTTGCCCGGGTGGGCACCCTCGCAGCCACTGCCGCTCAACTCAATATTACGCAACCGTCAGTGTCCCGTGGCTTACGCAAGCTGGAGACCATGATTGGCGTGCCGTTGTTTCGGCACGAACCTAACCGCTTGGTTCTGACCACGACCGGTCGGTTTGCCGTCCACCAAGCGGAAGAGTTGTTGGCACGCGAGCGTGACTTTGCGACCACGGTGGTTAACTTTGCGCATCAGCAGCACAGGGTGCGCGTGGGGATGACGATTCCGGGCCCCTTGGCGGTGCTGCGACGATTGACCTTGCCGGACAACGTGGAGGTCGTGGACACACTATTTGCTCCGACGGCAGTAACCACGGTGTTGCGTCAGCGTCAGTGCGCCGTGATGTTGAGCACGGCACCAATCACGGCCACGGACATCGACACGACTACGATCGGCGTGGAGGCCTTGCGTGTACACCTCGACCAATTTTCGTCCCTAGCCAACCAGACCAGTGTAAGTTTTGCTGATTTGGCGGGTGAGAGCTTTATCGTGCTCGGTGCGATTGGTCCATGGCGTGACCTAATCCAAACCGACATTCCCCACGCCAAGTTTATGTATCAAAGTCGGGATGCGTTTACGGAACTGATCGCACATTCACACTTTCCGTATTTTTCAACCAACGTCACGATGTCGTCCGTGAGCTCAGTGGATGACCGGGTCGCCGTGCCCATCAGTGATGCTCAGGCGCGGGTAACGGTCTACGCCCACTACTTACGCGATAATGCGAACAGCGTCGCGTCGGTGGTCGACTTGCTTCGTCACCATTGGCCGTCCGCGTAACTAACCGATTCATTCCCACCAGCTATATATGTATTTGGAGGCTGCTGATAAACAGCCTTTTTGGTGAATGAAACGGCTATACCAAACAAACTTTTAGCCTAATAATCCAGCGCAAATACTTTGGTCGGCTGGTGACCATTAGCCTATATTGATGTTACCGACCATGGTAAGATAAAATCAGTTTTCACATCAAAGGAGTTCAACATTGCCTACAAACCAACCAACAACCATTACGTTAATGCGGCCAGACTTGCCAGGTATCAGTGCTCACCAAATTGAGCAGGTCCTGGCCCTGATGGCGGATGGTAACACCGTGCCGTTTATTGCGCGGTACCGTAAGGAAATGACTGGTAGCCTGGATGAAGTACAAATTCAGGCCATTGAAACCGCACATGCCCGCGTGGTGAAGCTCGAAGAACGCAAAGCCGCGGTCCTCAAGAGCATCGACGAGCAGGGCAAATTGACGCCCGCGTTGCGGCACCAGGTAACGGCGGCGACCCAACTACAGGACGTGGAAGACCTGTACTTGCCGTACAAACAGAAGCGGCGGACCAAGGCCATGATGGCTCGCGCGCACGGGCTGGCCCCGTTTGCCGAGTGGCTCCTGCAGTTTCCGCAGGGGTCAGTGGAGGCTGAGGCCGCCAAGTACGTTGATCCCGCTCAGGCGGTCACATCGGTGGCGGACGTGCTGGCCGGGGCGCACGAAATTTTGGCCGAGACCTTCAGTGAGCTGGCGCCCATGCGAACGTGGATTCGCAGGTACACGCAGCGGACCGGGAGCATCCAGGCCCGGGTGCGTCCTAAGGGTCGGGCACTAGACGAGAAGGGCGTGTACCAGCAATACTACGACTTTGCTGAACGCATTAACCGAATGACCGCGACCCGCACATTAGCGCTGAACCGGGGCGAGCGGGAGAAGGTGCTGTCGGTCAAAGTGACGGTGGATACCGGCGCCATCATGAATTATTGCCACTTCAAGTTGGTGGGCCAGCACCCCCACACCGCGGCTACGGCGCTCATCGAAGCGGCGTACACTGATGCTTACAAACGGTTCATTGGGCCAGCCATCGAGCGTGAGGTGCGCGGTGCGTTGACCGCTACCGCGGCGGCGCAGTCCATTAAGGTGTTCGGGCAAAACCTGTACAATTTGTTGATGCAAGCACCCATGCAGGGCCAAGTAGTGCTAGGTTTTGATCCGGCCTACCGTACCGGCTGCAAGCTGGCAGTGGTGGATGCTAACGGCAAGTTGCTGACCACGGCCGTGATTTACCCGCACAAGCCGGCTCCGGCCGCCCAGCGCGCGGCCGCCACGCAACAGTTGCTGGACCTCATCGCGCAGTACCAGGTGACGATGATCGCCATTGGTAACGGTACGGCCAGCCGCGAGTCGGAGCAGTTTGTGGCCGCAACTTTGCAGCACCTGGATCGCGACGTCTATTACGTAATTGTCAACGAAGCGGGCGCGTCGGTGTACTCCGCTAGCCAGGTGGCGCGCGACGAATTCCCGGACCTGCACGTGGAGCAGCGTAGCGCCATCAGCATCGCCCGGCGGTTGCAGGACCCCCTGGCAGAGTTGGTCAAAATTGACCCGGCCGCGATCGGCGTGGGCCAGTACCAGCACGACTTGCCAGCCAAAGACCTGGCGGCGGAGGTCGACGCGGTCGTGGAGCGGGCGGTCAACCGGGTGGGCGTCAACCTGAACACGGCGAGTGTGCCGTTGTTGACGCGTATCTCGGGGCTGTCGGCGACCATTGCGACCAACATTGTGCGGTACCGCGACGAGCACGGGCGTTACAATCGGCGCACGGAGTTGCAGCACGTGCCGCGGTTGGGGCCCAAGGCTTACGAGCAGTCAGTCGGCTTCCTGCGCATTATTGGCGGGCACCAACCGTTGGACAATACCGATGTGCACCCGGAAAGCTACCCGGTAGCGCGGCAGATCATGGCTGCGGCGGGGGTAACGGGTGACCAGTTAGGCACGCCGGCCGCTAACGCCCGCATCCAGGCAGTAGACACCGCGCCGATTGTGGCGGCGGGCGTGGGCCCGGCCACGGTGGCTGACATTGTGGCGAGCCTGCAGCGTCCGGGACGCGACCTGCGTGACGACATGCCGGCGCCGCTCTTACGGCACGACGTGTTAACGATGGCTGACCTTCAGCCGGGGATGCGGCTCGAGGGTACGGTGCGGAACGTGGTCGACTTTGGGGCGTTCGTCGACATCGGCGTCAAGCATGACGGGTTGGTGCACGTATCGCGCATGGCCAAGCAGTTTGTCCGCGACCCGAACACCGTGGTGGCGGTGGGCGACATCGTGACGGTGTGGATCGAGTCGGTCGATTTGCAGCGCGAGCGGATCCAACTGACGATGGTGCCCCCAGTAGCAAAGCAGTAATACCAAGATAGCTCCAAGCAATCTGCCCACGTCGGTGCGTGCGGATTGCTTGGAGCTATTTGTGTGTAGGCAGGAGTTGCTATCAATATGGATGCGCGTCTTGTCCGGGGTTGCGTAAGGCCCACGGTGTCGGGCACGGGCACCACCAGTTGTCGGTACCGCAGTGGGTCAGTGGTTAATAACCAACGTATGCTACAATGGAAGCGCTTCACAAATACATATTGCTGGGAGGACAACCATGTTTCAATATTCGCTCCGTTACACCCTTGACCCACGGACCAACACGCCGACCCAAGACGCCAAGTTATACGCCTTCGTCCAGGCGGCGCAGATCGACAACGTGGCCTTTTTTATCAATCCGGAGGAACTCAACGAAAGCCACCTCAACGCTGCCCAAACACAAGTGTGGCTAGACGCGATTCGCCCGGTGGCAGCCCGGCTGGCCCAGCTGGGGGTCAGCACGAGCCTGAACCCGTGGACGACGATCATGCACTCGGACCGGGGGCACAGTGTGGATCCGGCCTTGGGTATCCACACGTTGGTTGATATCAACGGACGCCAGGCCACTGAGATTGCGTGCCCCGATGATTCGGGGTGGCGCCAGTACCTAGCCGACCGGTACGCACAGTACGCCACCCTGCATCCCCGCGAACTGTGGCTGGAGGACGATTTCCGCCATTATAACCATACGCCGCTTAAACTGGGTTGCTTCTGTGACCACCACATGGCCATCTACCAGGCCAAGCTGGGGCATCGGGAAAGCCGGGCGGACTTTGTCGCCGCCATGTTGGCACCCGGCACGCCGACACCGGAACGCAAAGTTTACCTGGATACCGCGCGGGCGGAGATGCAGACGACTGTCCGTCTGATCGAACAGCGGGTCCACGCGGTTTCACCGACGACGAACTTGGCGCAAATGACGTCCTTTCCTAACTGGCACGCCGTGGAGGGGCGCGACTGGGCGGCGCAATTCGACGCGCTGTCCGGTGCCGGTCATCCCCGCGTGGCCCGGCCCCACCTGCCCGCGTATAACGAAATTGCCCCCCTGAGGTACAGCCGCGTCTTTGAGGACTACACCCGGACGACGGCCGCGTACCTTGGGGATGACGCGGAGTTGTTTCCGGAATTAGAGAACTACATGTACTCGCCGTTTGCGAAGTCGGTCGCCTTCACGCAGTTTCAAATTGAAACCGCGGCGTTAGTGGGTGCCCGCGGCATCCTGCTCAACCTCTTTGACATGATGGGCAACGGTATTGATGACGATTACCACTATGCCGAAATGTTGGCGCAAAGCAAACCGTTTCTGAACCAGGTGAGTGACCACCGGCTACGGATGAGCCACGCCCGCGGCATTCAGGTGTTGGTGGACCAAGATTCGGCGTACACCATCCACACCACCGCTGGGCAAGATCCGGCTGAGTTGTTGCCGCACGAAACCAACTGGGCGGCGCTACTGGGTACAATGGGATTTGCGACCACGATTACGCCGGTGGGGCCGGACGTGCATCTTCGCGGACGGCAGTTAGCCATCAGCGGCCAGTTACTGCGCAACTTTGATCCGGCGACCACGCGGCAGCTCCTGACGGATAACGTCACGTTGCTCGACGGGGAAGCTGTGCAAGTGGTGCTGGATCAGGGACTGGGTAGTTTACTGGGTATCACCAATGCCGAGTGGCACGGGGTGCGTACCGGCTACCAATCTTACGAAGCGGCCGACGGGCACACCGTTGAGGGCGTCGTGGCGCCGCGGGTGACGATGCTGCAACACACTGGTGACTACCTGCAGCTCACGTACGCGTCGGACGCGCAGGTGGACGTTTGGAGTCATGCGTACAACGCCCACGGCGACCAGCTGGGTAACGTGATGGTAATCATTAACGGCCAGACCATCGTGATGCCAATGGCAGCGGATCCCAAGTACGGCTGGGAGTCACAGTTTGTCGGGTTCAAGCAGGGCTTGTACCAGCAGATGCTGGCGCGGGTGACCAAAGTCGACTACCTGGTCGGGGCACCGAACGTGAAGTTTGTGGTCACCCAAGACGACCGGCTAACGTTATGGGCGGCAAACTTTACGCTTGACGACTATGACCAGCTGGTTTGGCAGCCGGCCGCACCGGTGGCAGCGCTGACCGCCACGGTGGTCAGCCGTGCCCGGCACGCTGCGGGTAACGTTACGACGTGATGGTGACCGGATCCTGATTCCGATACCGTTGCCGCACCTACAAATGGTACAAATTCGCCTCGATTAGTATGGCCTGGAGGCCTGGAGGTATGCGTATTTGGTAATGCTAATTGGTGATGGCCGGGCTTATACTGAAAGCAAACAGCACTGTTGGTATTGATCACCATAAGGAAGGGGTGCCTGTATGGGGGTTAACCAAATTGATGTGTTTGCCCACGTATTGCCGCCCCGGTTTCTGGCGCAGATGTTGCAACTAGCGCCGGACGCCCTCGACCGTAATGCCTGGATGCGGCACCCGTTATTAACGGACATGGCGGCACGAGCGGTAGCGGTGCCAGCTGACGAACGGCAGGTAATTTCCGCGGCGGTACGCATGATCGAGGACGACGTCGCCACTAACGACCAGCTGATGGGCATTCAGCGGTTTACACGTGCGTTGGGGCGCTCGCGGTCGACTTTTATGGCGTTGACCACGTATTGTACGGGACCGATGCACCGCTGGGGATTGCGCCCAATGGTGCGGGGGCCACGATTCGGGCGGCCATTGCGGCCACGTCTTTGTCTCCGGTGGATCAGCGACGCATATTAATTGGTAATTGGCAGGATATGATGAAAGGTGGTAATTAAGTATGGAGTATACAGAAATTGGCCATACCGGCATTAAGGTCGCCAAGTTGTGTGTCGGCGCCATGAGTTTTGGCAAGGCGGGTACGATGCATGACTGGACGTTGGACCAGGACCAGACTGACGACGTGGTGGCCCACGCGTTGGCGGATGGCTTCAACTTCTTTGATACGGCGAATACCTACTCAGCGGGGACCAGTGAGGAGTACCTAGGTCGCGCGTTGAAACAGCACACGACCCGGGACAAAGTTGTGCTGGCATCCAAGGTGTACTTCAATCCGGGGCGGCTGTCCAAGGAGGCCATTAACCGTGAAATTGATGGTTCGCTGAAGCGGCTAGGCACTGATTATCTGGACTTGTATATCATCCACCGGTTTGATTACGATACGCCGATTGAGGAAACGATGGCAGCGCTGGACGGTTTGGTCAAAGCCGGCAAGGTGCGGGCCATCGGGGCGTCCGCAATGTATGGCTACCAGTTCTACAACATGCAGCTGGCGGCGCGGGACAACGGCTGGACGCAGTTTTCCGCGATGGAGAACCACTACAACTTGTTGTACCGGGAAGACGAACGCGAATTGATCCCGATTTGCAAGCAGATGGGCGTTTCGTTGATGCCGTACAGTGCCCTAGCTTCAGGGCGGTTGGCCCGGCCTAACTGGACGGCCAACACTAAGCGCAGTCAGACGGACCGCGTGGCGCGGGGCAAGTATGACCACACTAAGCAGTACGACGTGAAGATCACTGAGCGCGTGCACGAGCTGGCCGATAAGTACGGCGTTAAGATGGCGCAGATCAGCTTGGCTTGGCAGTGGGCCAAGGGTGTGGCTTCACCGATTATTGGGGCGACAAAGAGTCGTTACCTCGATGATGCGGCGGGCGCATTCGATGTGCACCTCACCCCTGAGGACATTAGCTATCTTGAGGAACCATACGTGCCACACAAAGTGGTGGGTGCCATTGACCACAATCCGGCGCAAGGCGTGACCTTGTTGGATGCAGATCCTAAGTAAATTGCAGTTTAGAAAGGCTACGGTGCTGAGCACCGTAGCCCTTTTGCGTTTACTCTTTGCCGCTCAAAGACGCGTACCACGTAGATGAACGCAGCGACCGGCGCAATTTTAGCCGGTGGCGGTGGTCGCCAGTGCGAACGTCGGAAAATCGACCCTAATGCCCAAGCAATTCGCCAAAACGTCAGCCGTTAACCCGGGTAACCAATGCTATAATGATATCAGAGATAAGCCCACATTTTCCTGGGTATAACTTGTGGGTGCATGAATATTGGTAAGTTGGGGGTTATCGATAATGAAAAAGCACATTAATGGTTGGCGCCGACTGTTTACTACCGTCATGAGTTTGTTGCTGATTGTGGGACAGTTGTTGATGGTTGCCCCGACCAACGTTGGGGCGGTTGATACCGCCCGGGAATTGCCGGCGCAGGGACTAACGGCTGACGACGCCACCGTGAAGGACCAAAACGGGACGGTGGTGCAGAATCCCGATCAGTTAACGTTATGGGACAATGTCTACGTCCAGTATAAGTGGTCGCTCGCTGATAATGTTCAAGTCCAGTCAGGCGACTATGTGACCGTAACGCTACCAGACGGCGTAGCATTTAATCAAGTCCAGTCCTTCCCGATTGTCGATAAGCAAACGGGTGAGACAGTGGGCTCATTTTACGCTGCCAAGGGTGCCACAACGGGCCGCATCACCTTTAACACCTTTTACCAAACCCACCAATACGGCAAAGCGGGTACGCTGGAATTCTGGGCGCGTGGCGAAAAGAATACTGGCGGTTCCGCGGCGGGCAACCAGGACTACGCGCGCAAGTTAGGCTGGCTGATCGACGAGTCGTTTGATCAGCAGACTCAGCGTTACCAACAGGTGCAGTGGCAGGTAGCCATTGATCCGAACGCACAACACCTGAAGAACGTGCAGCTGGTCGATACGGTAGATACTTCCAACCAAACGATTGCGACGGATACCATTCGCGTCACCGCGGCAGATTCAGGGCAGACAATCCCGACTAGCGATTATACGGTGAATGTCAACGGTGGGAAGATTACGGTGACGTTCAATCAGGATGTGACCCAGAGCCTGAACCTACTTTATGCTACGAACATTACGGATAAGGATTACATTGCCAGCGGTGCGGCCGCCATCATGAACAACAGTTTTACGATGACGGGTTCATTGGTGACCGCAAATGGGGATGTCCCCTTCGATAACACCACGGGTTCGTACGCTGGTTCCGCACAGGTGCGCGTTGGTGGTAGTGCCACTGGCGGCGGCATTGAAGGGCGCACCACTGTGACTGGCCACAAAGTGTGGGCCGATAACGATAACCAGGATGGGTTGCGCCCAGCGACCATTCAAGTGGGTGTTTTTGCCAACGGTGGAACTACACCAGTACAGACACAAACCGTGACGACTCCCGCCAGCGACTTTACCTTCACGAACTTGCCGGAAGTTGATGCCAACGGGACGCGCATTCATTACACCGTGAAGGAACTGAACGTCCCGACTGGCTATACCAGCACCGTGGACAATAGTACCAATACCATTACGAACACACACACCCCGGCGACGACGACCATTACTGGTACCAAGACGTGGGCTGATCATAATAATCAGGATGGCATCCGGCCGAATGCGGTTACGGTGGGGCTATTCGCTAACGGCATCCAAGTGGCAACACAGACGGTGACGGCTGCGCAACAGTGGCGGTACCAGTTTACCAACCAGCCGCAAAAAGCTAATGGTCAGGACATCAAGTACACCGTGAAGGAGCTGAACGTCCCGGGTGGTTACACTGACAAAGTTGATGGATTCAACATTACGAACACGCACACCCCGGCGACGACGAAAGTCACGGGCACGAAGACGTGGAATGATGGTA
Source organism: Lacticaseibacillus thailandensis DSM 22698 = JCM 13996 (assembly GCF_001436135.1). Lineage (NCBI taxonomy): Bacteria > Bacillati > Bacillota > Bacilli > Lactobacillales > Lactobacillaceae > Lacticaseibacillus > Lacticaseibacillus thailandensis. Next base: position 130,160 of record NZ_AYZK01000002.1, on the reverse strand, counting down.
ACAATCAGGATGGTTTGCGGCCCAGCCAAGTAACGGTTGGTTTGTATGCTAACGGTTCGCAGGTCGCGACGCAGACGGTGACGGCGGCGGATCATTGGCAGTACAGCTTTGATAAGTTGCCGGTTAACAAAGATGGTCAAGCCATTAAGTACACGGTACGAGAAGTAAATGTTCCCCAAGGGTATACGGCTCAAGTGAATGGGTTCAACATTACAAACACGCACACCCCGGCGACGACGAAAGTGACGGGCACCAAGACTTGGGACGACGGTAACAATCAGGATGGTTTGCGGCCTCAGCAGGTGACGGTCGGTCTGTATGCCAACGGTCAGCAAGTGGCCACGCAGACAATCACCGCAGCTGATCACTGGCAGTACAGCTTCACCAAGTTGCCGGAGTATGACCAGGGTCAAAAAATCAACTACTCTGTTCAAGAAGTTAACGTTCCGCAGGGCTATACGGATCAGGTCAGTGGGTTTGATATCGTTAATACCCACACCCCGGTAACCACGACGATAACCGGGATGAAGACGTGGAATGATGACCATAACCGTGACGGCTTGCGGCCAAGCCAGGTCACGGTGGGGCTCTTTGCCAACGGCCAGCAACTGGCTACAACGACGACGAACGCCCAGCAGGGGTGGCGGTACCAGTTCAGCAACCTGCCGGTGAATGCCGCCGGTCAGTCAGTGCTGTACACGGTCAAAGAGTTGAACGTGCCTAAGGGTTACACGGCCAAAGTTGATGGGTTCAACATCGCGAACACCCATACGCCGGCGACGACAAAAGTTACGGGCACCAAGACCTGGGACGACGGCAACAACCAGGATGGTTTGCGGCCAAACCAAGTCACGGTGGGGCTTTACGCGAATGGTGAACAGGTGGCCACGCGGACGGTAACCGCTGCCAGCCACTGGCAGTACAGTTTTGACAACTTGCCCACAAAGAGTGCCGGCCAAAACATTAAGTACGCGGTCAAGGAACTGAATGTACCCACCGGCTACACGGCTAAGGTTGATGGGTTCAACATTACGAACGTACACACGCCAGCCACAACTGCAGTGACCGTTAACAAAATTTGGCAGGATCACAACAACCAGAATGGTATGCGCCCGACAGCCATTACGGTCACATTGTTGGCTAATGGTCAGCCGGTGGCTACGCACCAATTAGATACTACGCATAATTGGCGGTATACGTTTGCGGACTTACCAAAGTTCGAAGCTGGGGCCAAAGTCGAATACACGGTGCAAGAATTGAAAGTGCCTGTGGGCTACACGGCCAGTGTTGACGGATTCGATATTACGAATACACTCGTGCCGACGACACCGACGACACCGACGACACCGACGACACCGACGACAACGCCAACGACTTCAACGAAAGCGGTGACGCCGGGACAGCCGTTCAATCCGGCGACACCAACGACATCAGTCACGCCAGCGGCAGTACCGCAAGCACCGCGAGCCCAGGCTAACCCGCAGCACCGGGTATTTCCAGCTACAGGTGATGAAATTGCTCGGGCGGCCGCAGTGGTGGGGCTACTGTTCCTCGCTACTGTCAGCGTTTTGGGTTATCGCCGTCTACATGGTTAGTTGATATAAATAAATCCTCTGGTTACTGCCAATTTGCAGTAACCAGAGGATTTTCTTTACTTAAATTCGTGCAGTAATCAGCTCCGCCAGCTTAGTAGTGATCAACTGATTGCGGATGATTGCTTGATTACGCCGGGCGCGAGGCACGAGTGCCCAATATTCCTGGGCTAGGTGCGGACTATCTGCTGTTACTAGCAGTAGCGGGCCCACCATCGAGCTACGGATCCGCATTGCGGCTGGTGTCAGCGTTTGGAGAATGAACGGGGCGGTTTGCGGTTGGCCCATGAAGAATGCTTCACTGACGCAATTTGGTGCTGGATGGAGCCACCAGGGCGGTGCTGCCGCCACGGCGTCCACGACGGGAGTTGCGGGGGTGACCAGCAATGGCACGGACAGGTGCCAGGTTGCTAGTGCCTCCCGGCAACGGGCCATCACGACCGCTTGCGGCCGACTGCTAGTGAAAACAACGTTGCCGTTGCGGGCATATGAACTTACGTGGTCAAACCCTGCGGCCACAAAGGCAGTACGCAATTCTGTCATGCTGATACGGTGCTTGTTACCCATGTTGATTCCGTGTAGTAGGGCCAGGTACTCCATTGTTGTCTCCCCCTCGACTATTTGCTGATATTTTATCATGTTTCCACATTGATTAGTTATTTTATGTAGTGATACGTGCGTGCAATAACAGGCCAATAGCGATTTAGTGAGTTTAGCCGGTCAAGCATCGACGGTATTTTAATGTGCCTCCCATACCAAATTCTGGAGTTGCCAGCAAATTGACGCGTCCCTTGCAAAAGTGCAGATATGCAAATTTGCTTCCGTTAATAGTTAACGCCCAACATAATGACTTTGTAGCAACACTAACGTTATTGCATCGACCCAAGAATGGGTACGGCCGCCGGGTAGCGGTATGCGGCAATGACGTATGGAGGGGTCAATATGGGTAGTACGACAGGTAACAACAATCTACAGGCGTTAGGGAAGTTCTTCCACGAGTACCGCGTTGGTCGTGGGTTAACCTTGAACGAAGTTAGCGGCGAATGGTCTGCTGCCACACTGTCGCGCTTTGAACGTGGTGAACTGGATATTAGTACGGACAAAGTGTTGGGGTTAATGGCCCGTTTGGGGATCGACGAGTTGGATTTCATCAGCTATTACATTACCGACTGGAGTAACTTACCGTTGGATCTGCAAGAGCTCATACAGCTGAATGATGTCCCCAAATTGCGGAAACGTGAACAGGAGTACTTTGCGAACCAACCGCAGACAACGAACGTCACGGAGTTGGTGGCAATTTTGTTCCGTGCCGGTAAGTTCTGGCCCCGGGCCCGTTGCCGCCTGACCGATGAGGAGGAGCAGCGTTTGGCGGATTACCTCAACAATCCTGGGCAGTTTGGGCTGATCGAGGCGGAGTTCTTCAAGGCCATTGTGGGTCCGGCGAGTCATGAATTACTCGTGTTACTCGCACAACGAGCGCGCTAAGTATCACAAAATTGGAGTGGTGCGCGGGAAATGCAGTTACTGATGATTTGGCTCGGTGCCTTGATGGACCGCGATATGGACTTGGCTGACGCCATCGCCCCTGAATTAACCAGTAGCTTTAAGGTACCCCGAGTCAAGGCAGCCCTCACGGAGTTTCTGCCCAACTGGCAGTTCGGCCAGGCGGTGTACCGTTGGTTGCACGTACCCACTGCCGACAATAGCCAGCGCGTGGTGAAGATCATCCAAGCGCTACGGGATTTAGGGGTCGAAACCGACGCCCACTGGTTTGAGTTAATGTTTAACCGGGTTCAGGTTGGCAAAGTTTACCACAACCAGCACTTGGTTGATCACGGGGTGCACATTCAGCACGGAGACACGGCGGCCGCGGTGGTCCACAATCGCCGGCTGCAGTTGCACCTCAGTATTCGTGAAGTAGCCCGTGCTTCCAGCACCTCCGCCATTCGTCGCTTTGAGAGCGGCCAGACGCGTCTATCCTTTGGGTCATTGGTGCGGCTGACCGGCGAACTCGGATTGTTAGTCTCCCAGGTACTTGCAACGCCCGTGCCAGCAGGCGATGGTAGTCCGGCACTTCTTACGCTGCGCACAACGTTTAAGCGGGTGAATGGTTTGGACCGGGCGCGGGCACTACCAATTATTGAGCAATTCTTGCAGCAACAACCGTACATGCCGCAGAAGACTGAACGCGCTGAACGGCTGATCCTGTTAGCGGCAACCAAGCAGGGGCTAGTTGATGATGCCGAGACCCAGCAGGAGGCTACCGAATTGGCTAAAGGCATGTTGCAAATGAATTTGTGGGGTTCTTTGGAGACTCATGCCACCATTCCGTTGGCGACCATACTGCCACCGGCCCAATTATCCTTGCTGTTTAAGAAAGGTTGGCGGGTTTTGGCCCGTCATCCGTACACAGTGGGGGCGAATTACTATTTCTGGGGTATGAGCGATGCCATCAGGCGGATCGTGCGTAATTTCGATGCTGAGGCGGCGAAGAATTTTTTACGGACGTTTGATTGGTTGCCCAAAATTGCTGATCCGACGCCGATGCGCTGGCAGTCAGTAGGTATGTGGTACGCCGCCCGTTACGTGTTGGAACCGACGCAAGAACATTATCAGCAACTGGAATTGTTCGTGCACCAGACCGTCCTGACGGGTCACACTGATACTTTGGCCTCCCTGAAAACAGAGTGGGCTGACAAGTTGCCGGCTGGTACGTTTGATGACGCGGCGGTTGAGGAGCACGACCACGCGTAAAAGCAACTAATAATGGTCATACGTATTAACGAAGAGGCAGATATGCAAATTTACTTCTCTTTATCATTATTACTTTGCATAATGTAACTATAAGGTAGTCTTGGTCTAGTTGAGTTTGAGGGATCAGACAGTCTATGGAGTAAGATCATGGGTAGTGTAGTTAGAACCATCTGAGACGGGCGGTACTTGAAGCTGGGGTTGCAATTGCTGGGTAACAATTGTAAGCACCCAGTCGGTTAGTACAGGCATCTGCCCGTTCGTATTCAAAAAGCTCCAGTAACCGGGTAACGGTCGCTGGAGCTTTTTGGTGTCTATTTGTAACTAGTCGGCTGATTCTTCCGTGTTTGTTGCTGCGCCTTGTTGTCGCTTTTTGTCCCTGTGGTCTTGGTACCACCGATAGAGCCACCACAGTAGCAGTAGCACCAGTAACAGAATGATTGCGTCCCGCCACAAGTTCATTGGGCTAAAGGCGTCTCGCGGAATGGTGTGGGTTTGCTCTGCTTCCTTGATGGGTACCTGTTTGCCATATACCAGCAAGCGGTGGTCGTTGATACCAATTGGCGTACAAGTCATCAGGATGGCGCGATTCTGTCGTCCCTGGACGTAAAAGTGTGACACGGCGTCGGGACTTTGCGGGTCAATCACTTGCTTGCGGTAAACCTTGTAGGCGAGGCGGTGGGCAAAGACGTCTAGGTAGAATACGTCGCCTTTCTTCATGTAACGAATGTTATCAAAGAAGATTTTATTAGCCATCCCGGTGTGTCCAGTAACTGATGAGGTAACGTAGTGGCCCTTGGCAGGAAGCGAGGTAAACGGCATAACACCAGTGCCTTTTGCCAGGACCCGGTCGCTATCCCCATAGTAAATTGGCATTCCCTTTAACTTGATGCTGGGAATGGTGATGTTGCCAATTGCGGCGTGGGGATGGCCATTCATGATCTGCTTGATAGTGACTTGGTGGTAAGGCCGCACCCGGTGTTGCTGGGTAGCATATGCGTTAGCGTTGTAATGACGAATTAGTTCATCACGTTTTGCGTCGGCCGGATAGAGATGCTTGCGGTAGGCTTCTGCCAAGTGCATGCGCTGGTTGGCCTGTTGGTGTTCGTAGATCATGGGGGCGAAGAAAATGATGGCTCCCAAAACGACCATGGTCCCGAAGAACCACTTCAACCAACCGTGTCGATGCGACTGGATTGTCGGGCCTTGGGGTACTGCGGTGGTACGTGGCTTGGTGGACACGGTTTTCCCTCCTTTACATATGTACAAAAATGTGGTGTCAGTACTAACCCGGCAACGTTTGGTGAAGACAATGCACAGCTTGGGGGGCGGGCGGCGTCTAATCACATACTGGGGTTTATACTGGGCACCACTAAGTATGATGGCACGACGCGCATGTACGCAACATTTTGGGAACGCGTCGTACCGTCAAAAACTATCATAATCATTTTGATGGTGGCTGTGAGCAAAGGGGACAAATGTGACCTGGACAGAACTGACCTGTTAACCCCTACTAATCCTGCTAAGTGATGGGTGACTATTTTGTAGTGCCTACCGATGCACCAACCATATCAACTTGCTCATCGTCGCACAAGTTTACGTCAATCTGGTGAGAAGCGCTTCATAATAAGGACACAAGTGACCACCATTTGCTATAATAATTGTATTAGAGGGGGCTACGAAGACAGCCTGGTGCACAAAATCACTGGTTGTACAACTTGGTGATTAATGGTTTACAGGTAGCGTGGCGAACGGTAAATATTGGGGGGCCAATCATGGCTGTTGATTTTGAAGCGGTAGGACGGTATATCGAGGAGTTACGCTTAGCTAAGCACATTCCGCGGCACCGCTTAGCGCAGGATTTGGGCTGGTCGCAAAAGACCCTGCAACGAATCGCGCAGGGGCAAGTGGACATGAAGCTGAGCCAGTTCATCCACCTGTTGTCCTACCTGACGGCGGAACCAGAGGAAGTCGATGGCTTAGTAGAAGGTCACACCTGGTCGTTTGATCAAGTTGACGGTCACATTATCAACGCGGGGGCAACGGGTGACACGAAGCAGCTTGAAGCCACCAAGGCGGAATTGACCGCTGCGATGAAGAAGGAATACCTGCCGTGGATGAAAAGCGAGATTTTGACCTGTGACATCATGTTGTGCGAGCTGCGTGGGGATGATGATGGCGCCCACCAGGCAGCCAACCGCCTGTTTCACCAGCTGGCTAACTACGAGCAGTGGACGGCCTTTGATTTCCGCGTGGTGAGTCGGGTCGTCAGTTACGTACCATATGCTGAACTACGCGACACGTTCAAGGGGCACGAACTTAATGAACGGGCGTTGGGCTGGACGCGGTTGGATGACCAAGCTGACGCTGTACTGGATAGTTTCTACATTGGTTTGATCGATAGCGCCGTGGATTCGGGTAAGGTGGACAATGTTTTGGAGGTTTGTGACCTGATTCGCCAGCGCGTGGTGTTATGGAGCAACTACTATTTCCGAATGTATAAACGGTTGTGTGTTGCCATTGTGGAGTTGCTCACGGGCGACCAGCAGCAGGCCGTTAAGATGAAGGATGACTTGCTGGCCAGCGTCGGTGGGTTCATTCCACACAACATTTTTCAGCGTGACCATGATGGTATTGAGCAATTGTGGCGCAACGTGGAACGCCTGCGGGCTGGCGCCACTGAATAAAATACACGTTCATGTTCAGAGCAAGCAAACAGCTCCTGACCAACTGGGTAATTACATACCCAGTTGGTCAGGAGCTGTTTGACTGTCATGACGATCATTACCGCTTGGTGGCGTAAAATCCGTGGTAGGCATAGGCCAAGAGTATGATAAACACAATCAAGAGTGTGGCGATGAGTGGTCGGTTGAGGTGGTTATTAGCTAGTGCACCTGTTAGCCGTTGGCCGCGGCGGAGCAAGGTTTGTGACGCTTGTTTGCGTGGAGCGTGGTAGCGAGTGACTTTGCTCAAGCGAGCAATCACCACGCGGCGAAACGGGGTGTTGAGCGGGCCTTCACAGTGGATAAGGGTGATACGGCGCTCGCTGGTCTGGTTCAACACCGTCGTTTCGGTTTCGCGAATGACCCGGTTGTAGACTACGCGGTAATGGTAAACGTGTTGAAAGTCAGTTTGCGCAATCTCGTCACCGTGATGTAAGTCCTTAGTGCGATTTAAGAGGATATCTGCCCCCACCAGGTTGTGGGACGCGTAAACGTTGTTGCCACTACCCATGCGGCGGTCTGGAAAGTAGCGGGCAACCCCGGTCGACAGGGTGGCGTTGTTGACTACTGAGTAGATGGTCAGGTCCGTTTTAATGGCGGGAATTCGCAGTTCGCCCATGCCGTATCGCCGTTGCAGCGCACTGGCGTGGGCTTGTGCGTGGGCCAAAGTTGCGGTGTCGACATCATTGATTTTGGTGTAGTGGCCTGCCTGCTTGTGCGCGTTAATGGCTGCCTGGGCCTGCCATTGCTGCACGGTTATGGGGACGTCCTGGGTAATGATCAGACCGCCAAGCCACACTGCAGCGGCGGTCAACAAGAGGAGTAAAAGTGGACTCCAGAACCAGCGAATAAAGTGTTTCATAGTTAGTGCGTCCTTTGGTTGTTTTGGTGCGACCAGTTACGCACCACCCACCAGGTAATGGCAATGACAGCACAGAGGGTCACTATTGCCACAACGATTGTGAACCAATGGGGAAGGTTAGCAGTTACATGTTTGTTGGCGTTGGTACTTATAGTGGTTCGCGCCGTGATTGGGACACGACGGCCAAAAATTAACAAGCGGTGCGAGTTGATAAAAATGGGAGTGCACGTCAGCAGTACCGTGATGTCTCGACCCGGTTGGATTGTCGTTGGTGCCAGTGCGTGATGACTGTTGGGGTCCACAACGATTCGTTTGTACACCCGGTAGGCGTGGCGTGGTTGGCCCAGTGCGGTGACGTAGAACCGGTCGCCATTGTGTAGGTGTCGAATATTGTCAAAGATGATTTGGTTATTGAAGCCAGAGTGTCCAGAAATTACGCTCAGGGTTGACCGGCCACCAATGGGCAGGCTGGTACCTGGCATCACTCCAACGCCGTGGCTAAGGGTGGTGTCGTCATCACCGTAGTAGATAGGCTGGTTAATGAGGTGGATGCGGGGGGCCGACACGTAGCCAATCACGTGGTGTTGTTGGGCCCGGGTCAGCGGTAACACAGGAGCTTGGTGTCGTGCTAGTGCTTGGTTATACTGGCGCAAGGTCCGCGTTTGTCGTGTCTGGTTGGACTGTTGATGCTGGTAGACGGTGACCTGCCGTTGGTAGTGTTGCTGCACCATGTGGGAGTATACAGTTGGTGCCAGAAGCAGTGCGAAGCCCACAATAATCAACCCAATGTAAATGCTGATGGCCCAATGGTCCTGTCGCCGTCGTGGTTGCATACCAATTCTTACCTTTCTTAGTGTATTGATGTGTTAAGCATACCATCTGGCAGCAATACTACGCATGATTAGTGGTCACTTCTGACCGGGCCACTTCTGTCCGGTCCAGCGTTATCCTGCACTAAACATGCTACATTAGCCTCATATAGGAAATTCGGTAACTTGAGGAGCCCTAGAGAATGAAGAAGATAACGATTGTTCGGGGGCTGTTGGCGCTCGGTTTGGCTTTGGGTTTGGTGAGCACAATCCTTACAGCCGGTACCAACCAACCGGCTATACCCGTAGTGGCCGCCACGGCGGAGGACAACACTTCGGACCGCACCATTACTTTACACAAGTATACAGAAAGTGCGACGCCTACCTCAGCACAGGCGACTGGTACTACGGCCGATGCCAGCAACGTACCCGCGGATAGCAAGCCACTGCAGGGCATCCAGTTTCGGGTCGAACGGGTGGACAAAGTGGCGGGCAAGCCACTCGATGCTAGTGATAGTAGCACCTATGCCGTTGATAATAGCTTTCCCGCCAAAACTACCACGACGGGTAGCGATGGCAAGGCTCAGTTGACGGTCGGGACGGGCAAAGACGCAGATGGGTATTACCTGGTTACGGAAGTTGCCAGCAAGCTGGTGGCAACGGCTACTGCTCCGTTCATTGTGCACTTGCCACAGACTACTAAGAATGCCAGCACAGGGGATATGACCCTACTCTACGATGTAAACGTGTACCCTAAGAATAAGGTGGACGACAACGCGGTGGCGCTCAATCCAGAAAAATTTGTGACGAATGATACTAGTGGCACCGGCACGACTGCGACGTCGGTCATGCAGGGTGGCTTTGCCATTTGGAACTTGGTAGTGACGCGGCCAGCCGATATCAAGGCCACAGACGACAATGGTAATATCACCTACGCCAAGGAGGTTGCGTTTTCGGATCCGCTCGTGACTAGCAATCTCAAGTATCTAGGTTACAATACGCCATACTTCAAGGAACCTGATGGTACAAAGATCAATTTGGACACGAGTGATTACGACGATAGCGGCGCCCAACTCAATAGTTTGGTGACGGATGGTAAGTATTCTGTATTGACGTTTAAGTTGAAGGCAGCAGGCATTCAGAAATTTGCTGCCGAGCCGGCGGGAACCAAGCTGACGGTACCAATTGGTACCACGGTTAATCCAGACGTCACCGGGAAAATCATCAATACCTTTGATACCTTCTACCAGGGGACGGCAACCAATACTATAATTCATGAGCATTCAGGTACCACGGATCCACTCAAGGACGGCGCAAGGGATGTGGACAAGCCGGTTCTGCCAACGAACGCGGATACTGGGGCACCAGTTATTTATACCGGAAACGTCGATATTCATAAGACGAATGAGAACGGAAATAATGTGGCACACGCCACCTTCAAATTATATAACAGTAAAACTGACGCTGAGGCTGGTAAGAATCCGGTGCAAACCGGGCCGAGTGCGGATCCGTCCGTACCGGATCACGACCTGACGGCGGTATCAAATGCACAAGGTATTGCTGAATTTACCGGACTTAAAGTTGACCCGACTACTCAGCAACAAACCTACTGGGTGGTAGAAACGGATGCTCCGGTGGGCTACGACCTCAACGGACAGGTCTTCGAGGTAACCGCCAAACGTGATACCACAGTAGACGCAACCGTTAAGGATCACGATAACGTTCTACCCAACCTTCCACTAACGGGGCGGGACGGGCGGCTACTTCTCTATGAGGTGGCGGCCTTGCTTATTGGCACTGGTGGTCTCGGCGTAATCTTCATGAAACGGCGCCACGCTGCCCCAACTAAATAGTGTGTCAACGGAACAGCCACACGCCTGTGTGGCTGTTTTTAGCGCGATATTTGGGCGCAAATTTGCCTGTCATAAATAGGTACTGCTAGTTGCCGCTCTAATTAAAAATAAGGGGTCAGAAGTGGCCAGGACAGAACCGGCCACTTTCCACACCAGGTAAATGTTGGGTGCTACTATGAACCCATAATGTTAGACGTCATGGGGGTGTCGCCTAGCGAAATTCAGGTTACTTTGTTGGAGGAAGAAAATTATGAATAAGTCGAAAATTGTCCACATTGTCGGAGTTTGCGGGTTAGCCCTCGGCGCGTTGGGTGCAGCGAGCGCCCCAGTGATTGAAAGTCACTTTGCAACTGTGACCGCAGCGACCACGAAAAACGCGGTGGTTGCCGATGACACATCTACACGTAGTATCACGTTGCACAAGTACACCGGTCAGCCAGCCAAGAACACGGATGGTAAGGAACCCAGCGCCGATGATGTCCCAGCCGATGCCAAACCGCTGGCAGGGATCAGCTTTACGGTTCAGAAAGTCACCAAGGTGGCCGGCAAGACCTTTGATGCCAGCGATGCATCGACTTACACCGTGGATAGCAGCTTTACTAAACAGACGGCTACGACTGATGGGGATGGTACCGCGAACATTGATCTGGGTGTGGGGACGTCTGCGGATGGTTACTACCTGGTTACTGAACTTCCGAGCGACGCCGTCAAGACGGCAGCCGCACCATTCATCGTGCATGTACCAATGACCCACGTAGACGCTACGACTGGGGACAAGTCATTGCAGTACGATGTGAACATCTATCCTAAGAACGAAGTCGACACTGACAGCATGAACTTGAACCCAACGAAGACCTTTGACGACGGCACCACTGAAGACAGCGTCAAGAGCGGCGCCGCTGTATCCTGGGACTTGTCGATTGACCGGCCATCCGATATCCACGGTTCCGGGGTGGAAACGGCTGGTAATACCAGCAGCACCGTCACGAACGCGGATGGGAGTACAACCACTACGGATACCACGACGTACAAAACGTATGCCAGTGAGTTGAAGATGACCGATAAGTTGGATGACGACCTGATGACCTACAAGGATGTTTCCAAAGTGGTCATTAGCTCGCCTAACTCCAATGGTGGCATGACGGACACCGCTTTAACAGCCGACACGGATTACAAGGTCACCACGGCCAAAGCCGACGGTAGTACCACCGTCACGGTTGAATTGACTGATGATGGGATCAAAAAGCTGGCCGCCGCACCAAAGGGTAGCAAGTTGACCGCCAAACTGGAGACGACTGTCAAGGCTAATTCCGATGCCAAGATTGAAAACCACTTTGATACCTACTACAAGGGAACTATTACACCAGGTCAAGAACAGCACCAGACAACTACCCCTGGCGAGCCAGGCACAGATAACACGCCAGTGCCAACGGTCTACTTTGGTAATGTTGACCTGACTAAGACTGATGAGGACAACAAGCCGTTGGCAAACGCCACCTTTGAACTGTACAACAGTGAAGCCGACGCCAAAGCCGGGACTAACCCCGTTACGGATGCCAACGGTGACCCGCTAAAGGTGACGACCGATGACCAAGGTAAAGCTGAATTTACAGGCTTGCAGGTTAGCAAGGATGGGAATCACACTCAGAAGTATTACCTAGTTGAAACAGACGCACCTGTAGGTTATGACGTTGACCAGCAGGTTCACGAAGTTACCGCGACGCAGGATGAAAAGAACGATGCTACTGTTGTTGACCACGACAACATGCTGCCAAACTTGCCACTGACTGGTGCGCAGGGCCGGATTCTCCTCTACGCCTTCACGACCGTACTGATTGTTGCCGGTGGTACTGGGGTCTACGTTATGAAGCGGCGTCAGCGTAACGCCTAATTGATATGGTAAAACTACACGACGGGCGTAGCGAGGAATCGCCACGCCTCTTTGTAGAAATGGGTTCACGCTAACCTAAGGGGGCGGAAAGATGGCACCAGCAGCAACAAGACACCAATCAAGCCGGTGGTGGCAACTGGCCGTAATCCTTTTGCTGGCCTGGCTTGTTAGTTTAGGCCTGTGGGCAGGTAATAATACCCAGGATGTGCACGCGGCGTCGACGTTCAATAACAGTGCCTATAACGCAGCAACCAAGAAGGGGCAGTGGCTCCTACAAGGTGGCAACGGTCAGGAGTACGCCAAGATTTATATTGATAGTAACAACACCTTACACATGTCAGCAGCCAACGCCGCGTCGGCACTGGACGCTTCAGGCACTCCGTTGAATGGCAACATCAGTTTAGCTGACCTAAAAAGTGTGACTGCCGTCAGCATTGAGGGTAAAAACTATTTTAACGACAATTCCGCAGGGTTCGTTCAGAAGTTTGCTAACCTCACCAAAATTACGGGGTTAGACAACGTGGATACTTCGCAGTTAACCTCATTGGCATACTTCTTTTCCTACCAAAGTAATAGTGTTGTTGGGAGCACTAACACCAATGCCAAGTTGACGGATATTGAAGGTTTAGGCAGTTGGGATGTTAGCCACGTGACGACGATGGATCATGTTTTTGCCGGGCAAAAGAACCTGTTAAGCGTACCCGGCATTGACAAGTGGAACGTCGCGAACGTCACCAACTTTAATTCCGCTTTCTATGATGATAACGCATTGGCAGCTCTTCCGGACTTGAGTGGTTGGAACACCGCAAAGGGGCAAGACTTCCACTACATGTTTGCGAATATGTACCAGCTCACTAATTTGGCGTCAATTCAAAATTGGCCGACACAACTGGCGACCAACATGTCCTATATGTTTGAAAATGACTCCCAGCTCAAGTTTAATGGCCGGCTCAATTGGAATGTCGGGCAGGTCACAGATTTTAGTGGTATGTTTCATAACGATACAGCCGTCCAGTCACTGGATCTAAGCAAGTGGAATGTGGCTCAAGCAACCCTGATGCCCAGCATGTTTCAAGGTATGACAAACCTGACTAGTCTGGACATCACGGGCTGGCAACCAACCGCGGTGACGAATACTGGCAACATGTTCCAGGACGATGCTAAACTGACGGATTTGCCTGGGATTGCCAACTGGACATTGACTAACATTACGAACCTGACAAGTATGTTTCAAGGTATGACTAGTATTAAGAACTTGCCAGTAGCTAAATGGCAATTAAGTACGAACGGGAATGCCAACATTACCCAGATTTTTTACCAGGATTATGCCTTAACCACCCTGGATTTATCGAGTTGGCGCGTGAAGGGTGCGTGGTCAGCCGGTGACAAGGTGTTTCCGACCTATACCTACACTAATAGCGCAGCACAATCGCAATTAAAATCGATCAAGTTTGGTTCAGGATGGACTGGCAAAGTAGTCTTGCCTACGTTCCAGCTCTCCGCAACGGAATACGGCACTTGGCGTGGTGAGCAACATGACAAGCAGTACGTTAGCGGTGCGGGAACCGTCAAAGAAACGTACCAGCCACCAACTGACGCAAGCGCCCGCACCGATACGTTCCGCTTTGCTTACGACGTGATTGCAAAACTGGAGGATAACCAGGGCAACCCAATTCAGCTAGCCGGTGTGCCGATCATTGTGCAGGATAGTAATGGCAAGGAAGTCATGCGTGGCACGACCGGGGCCGACGGAACGGTCACGGTGCCCATTAATGCGACTGATGGTGACTATACCGTTAAACTAGGTGATTTGCCGGGTGGCTACGAAGCTGTCACGGATACGCGCACCGCGACAATTAATGGTGATGATGTCACCGTCACGTTGGTGGTGGACAAGCAAAACGACAGCAACTTGATTAAGCAATATCCCCACGCTGGCGGGCACGGTACGTTTTTGACTGTGGTAGCCGGAGCGTTAGCAGTCGTGTTGGGCACGACCGGCATGCTGGCGCGGCGGCGTGCTTAGCTACTGCGTGGCAATTGTTGATTTTTCAATGAGAAAGGAGGGACCCCTTTGAAGAAACTAGTGTTGGTGCTCATTGCATTTCTGGGGATTGTGTGCTGGACGCACGGTCAGGTGGTGAGTGCAGCCACAGATACAGGTACGTTAAATATCAACAAGCGCGTGGCCGCTAGTGGCGAGGGTGTGTCCCAACAGACGGTGCCGTTGGGCGGTGCCCGTTACCAGGTGACCCGCATCGTCGCACGCAGTAGTGTTCCCATTAACGCGCAACAGCCACGGACTTATCGCGCTTTGGCTGGTAGACAAGCTTTTAGTATAGTGGTGACCACGGATGCGGAGGGTATGGCTCAAGTTGACGGGTTGGCCCTGAATGCCACTTATTTAGTCCAGGAACTAAGTGGACCGGGAGTGGTTACACCGGCAGGCCCGGTAGCGCTAGTGTTTAACACGACGCACCTCATGTACACCTACACTCCCAAGTCAGGCTTAATGGTGCCCACTACTCCCAGTGAGCACCGGCTGCCGAACACCTTTGAGCCCGTTGGGAACGGTGGTCATCTTCACAAAGGAGCGCACATCCTGCAAACGGGTGGGCAATACCGAACGCCAGGCTTACTAGTGTTAGTAATGATGCTGGTCCTTATGGGCATGCCATTGCTGGTACGTGCAGTTTGGCACAGGATGCGTACAGTCAACGATTGATGATAAGCGAAAGCCCCTATCCTTGCTTGGGCAAAGGTAGGGGCTCTTTTGTGTGGACACATGCACCACCTTGTTTCGGCATGGTGGTGTGTCATGGAGGACTTTATGCGCGCGGCAACTGCGTGCTTAACAGGTCGATAATGCCGCTGTTCGCACTCGGAAAGGCAAAAATCTGTTGTTGAAGCTGGGTGCTGGTGTAGTGCCCGTTGATAATCAGTGTCAGCAGGTTGATCAGCTCCTCGGCATCGTCAGCGTACACGCTGGCGCCGGCTAGGTAGCCCTCATGGTCGAACACCAGTGTCATTTCGGCGTCCAGCGCGTGCTTGTACTCAAAGGCGAGTTGTTGGCCGAACGGAATGACCTGGGTGCGATAGTTGTCCGTATCCTGCGCAGCAGCGCTCGGTGTGACGCCGACTTGTGCGATCCGGGGCATGGTGAAGACCACGCTAGGGATGGCCGGGTAGGCAATCGGGGTGGAGTTACCCAAAATAGTACCGGCAATGTAGTTGGATTCAAAGGTGGCCGTTGGGGTCAACTTTGGTTGTACTTTATTGATGACGTCGCCACTGGCGTAGATGTTCGGTACAGCCGTCTGCAGGTGGTCGTTAACGGTAATGCCGCGGCGCGAAGCCTCAATGCCCAACTGTTCCAGACCGAGGTTCTCTACGTTAGCCACGCGTCCGGTTGCACCCAGCACGTAGTCGGTCTCAATGGTCAGGCCACTCTTGGTGGTGACCGTCAAGCCCTGCTGGCTGTGGGCAATGCTGGTGACGGCTTCACCAAAATGGAACTGCACGCCCTGCTGGGTCAGCTTAGCTTGCAGTTTGGCCACGTAGTCCGGGTTAAATCCGTTCAGGGCGTGGTCACTAAATTCAACGATGTGGACGTCCCGGCCCATGGTGGCGGCCATGGCGGCGAATTCCATGGCGATGATGCCAGCACCAATAAAGGTGATGCGCTGTGGCATGTCTGGCAAGTCCAGGAAGGCCCGACTGTCGTGAATGTATTCTTTACCCGGAATATCTAGCGTGGCGGGACGCTGACCCGTTCCCAGGACGAAGTTGTCGGCAGTGTAGGTGTCCCCACCGACTTTGACCGTATGTGCGTCGACGAGGGTGGCGTCACCGGTGATCATGGTGATACCCATTTGGGTAAATAGTTGTGTCATGGTCGGGGCGAGCGGGTCGATGACCTGGTGCTTGTAGGTCATGAGGGCCGGCCAGTCGATGGTAGTTGTACCGGTCACACCGCTGCCAGCAAAGCGGTGAAGTTGCTCGGTGAGCTGAAAGGCGCCATCTAGGGCAATCTTGGCGTCACAGCCATAATTGGTGCAGGTACCGCCAACGAGGTCGCGTTCGACAATGGCCACGTGTTTACCCGCCTGTAGTAGTGCCACTGCGGCGTGCCAGGTTGCGTGACCCGAGCCAATCATTATTACGTCATAATCCAAAGTTGTTTCCTCCTAATAATTATTAATCGTGCACGACTGATACGGTGGAAAGCAACCGCCCTAGTTGTTCAGGGCGGCAATCAATTTTTCGTTCAGTGCGAGCGCCTCGCGGTAATCATCCAGTGTCAGGGCGTAGTGACCCAAGCAGTCCGCTAACGTTTGGTGAATCGGGTCCTCGTTAGCACGGGCCTGGTCGGTGAGGCTGACGATCAACCGCCGCTTATCTGTAGCCGGATGGGTGCGGTTGACCCAACCACTTTGGGCCAACCGACGAACGAGGGGCGTCAGCGTGTTGGAGCTGAGGTGCAAAGTTACGCCCAGTTCCCGTAGCTCCTGGTGGTCGTGTTCCCACAACGCCGTGAGCAGTAAGTATTGCGGATAGGTGAGGCCGTATGGGCTCAGCGCCTCCTGGTAGAACTTGTTAAAGAGTCGGTTAACGTTGTAGACGCTGAAGCACAGTTGGTCCGCTAAATGAACATGAGTAGACATGATTTCCTCCGTATCAGTCGTGCACGATTGAGATTAGTATAGGGCTTACCCGCCAATAAGGCAAATGGCGGATAATGTCACATATAATTGACATAAGCAAGTACAGGTAGTATCTTATTGGTGTCAGATATATATGACAGTTAAGCGCGAGGTGGCAGAATGAATCATGTACGTGAATATCGTCGTGCACGGCACTTATCGCAGTTAGCACTCGCTAACGAAATTGGGGTTGCCCGGCAGACGGTTAACTTGATTGAGAACGGTAAGTATAACCCCTCGCTAGACCTTTGTTTGCGGTTAGCGTGGGTGTTGGGGACGGATTTGAACACCTTATTTTGGAGGCAGCAAGATGAAGCAGACCAAAGTTAGTTGGAACGACCGGCTGATCAAGTGGTTCTTTGGTATCCCGGGTGTGGTGGACGAGCACATTCGGGCCGCGGTTGGTCGCACTGCAGTTTGGGGCTTAGTGTCAATATTTCTCTTTGACTTACTCAGTAGCTTTGCGTTGAGCTTGTATGCGGTCAAAGCTGAGCAAGTTAACTTTGAACACCTGTTTTACGTTGCATTAATAACGCAGATGGTGGGTCTATTCGTGGTGGTAGTGGCGGTGGTGCTATTACCGTTGGAGCGCACTGATATCTTTTGGCAAGAAGTCAGTCCCGCGCAGCAGAAGCAGGCCGTGCGGAAGCTCCGACGGCGGTATGCCTACCTACTGCCCATTATTTTCATTGCGGAGTGGTTGCTGAACACGGCGATGGACTACGACCATGGTAGTTTCTGGCGGTTGATGTTCAGCTGGCGCGAATTACATCCAGCCTTGAGGTTTGTCATCATACTGGGTATTGTAATGTATGCTTATGAGCGCTGGCGCATCCGTACGGTCAAGGATGATGATTGAGGTGGCAAAGTGGTTGTGGTAGGT
Source organism: Lacticaseibacillus thailandensis DSM 22698 = JCM 13996 (assembly GCF_001436135.1). Taxonomy (NCBI): domain Bacteria; kingdom Bacillati; phylum Bacillota; class Bacilli; order Lactobacillales; family Lactobacillaceae; genus Lacticaseibacillus; species Lacticaseibacillus thailandensis. Next base: position 112,093 of record NZ_AYZK01000002.1, on the reverse strand, counting down.
ACAGCCACTTTTTTGTTGGACTTGATTAATTGGTATTGGCTTCAGTCTCGCGGTTGAGCTGACGTGCAGCCTCCGAGTGGCAGCGCGCACGCCCTGGAGGGGTTAGTACTGCCCTGTCATGTCGCTGGATCTGAAGGCCTAGTGGTATTGGGCTTCAGTCTCTCGGCTGAGCTGACGCGCAGCCTCCGAGTGGCAGCGCGTACGCCCTGAAGGGCTACGCGCTGCGCAATTTCACAAAAAAGTCCACCATTCACTAACTAATACCATTATAATGAAATCATTCTATTAAGCGGGGTGTTGGCGATGCATACACATAGACGGCTCCATATTTCTACCAGTTGGCAAATCCTCATTGGCCTGATTCTGGGCCTCATCTTGGGAACCGTTTTCTACCAAAATAAAACGGCAATTACCGCCATGAACAACGTGGGGACCATGTTTATCGACCTGATCCAAATGATTGTTTTGCCCATCGTGATCTCCTGCCTGACCGTGGGTATCGCCAGCATGGGGGATGTCCGCAAACTGGGTCGCGTTGGCGTGAAGACCCTGGTCTACTTTGAAATCATCACCACCATCGCCATCATCCTCGGGCTCGTCATTGCCAACGTGTTCCATCCGGGAACCCTGGTCAACATCAAGTCACTGACGGCGACCAACATTAGCCAGTACGTAGCCAGCGCCAAAACGGTAGCTAAGGATGGCAGCCTCTGGACGTTGGTCAAGAGCATCATCCCCACCAACATCTTTGCCTCGCTCAGCGCCGGTAACATGATGCCCATCATTTTCTTCTGCGTGCTATTTGGGCTCGGTACGGCGTCGCTCGGCAGTAAGGGACAAATCATTATTGATTTTCTGGATGCCGTTTCCCAGGTGATGTTCAAAGTCACCAACTGGGTCATGAAGACGGCGCCCATTGGGGTGTGCGCCCTGATTGGTGCCACCATTGCGCAGATGGGCCTGTCCGCGTTGAAACCCCTGGGATACTTCATCTTGTTAACCTACGTGGCCTTTGCCCTCCTGATTGTGGTGGTCATGGGGCTGACTGCACGGTTGTTTGGCTTACGTCTCGCCCACATCTTCAGCGTGATCAAGGACGAAGTGATCCTAGCGTTTTCCACGTCTAGTTCCGAAACCGTGTTACCACGATTAATGGACAAAATGGAAAATTATGGTGTTAGCCGCAGCATTGTCTCGTTCGTCATCCCCACGGGTTACTCCTTCAATCTCGATGGAGCGGCGGTTTATGAGTCGTTGGCCGCGTTGTTCCTGGCGCAGGCCTACAACATTAACCTGACGCTGATGCAGCAGTTATCGTTGGTATTGATTTTAATGCTGACGTCCAAAGGTACTGCGGGGGTCAGCGGCGCCGTCTTTGTGGTCTTGCTGGCGACCATGTCCAGCATTGGCGTGCCAACCTCGGGGCTGGCGTTTATCGCCGGTATCGACCGGATTGTTGATATGGGCCGCACCGCCGTCAACGTCTTTGGCAACTCCCTGGCGTCCGTAGTGGTGGCCAAATCGGAAGGTGAGTTTGACGCTGACCAAGCGCAGCGGTACCTTGAGCAGGTACGTGGTCACAACCGGGCCGTTCAGTCCGGTGCGGCCGAATAAGTAATGGGTAGGTGGAATGGATGCAAGCAAAGGTAATTGTGCCAACCGTCGCGGATAAATTAACGGATCACTATTTAGCGCATCACGGGTACCAGGTGCTGACGGTGGCTAACCCGTCGCAGGAGGACATTCTGCGGTTGGCGCCCGATGCGGCCGCGGTGATGATGATCAGCAAGCGCCTGACCAACGATTTGTACGACCAGATGCCCAATCTGAAAGTGTTAGCGCGGCGCGGGGTCGGCTACGATAATATTGACGTTGCCTACGCTGCCAGTCGTGGTGTGTGGGTCACCAACACACCGGGGGCCAACGCCCGGGCGGTGGCTGAGGCCGCGTTGATGGACATTCTGTTGTTAGCCCGGAACATCCCGCAGACGCAGGCATGCATGCAGCAAAGCGGCTGGGCGGCCGCGTACGGGTTGCTGGGACATGAAGTTGGCAGTGCGACGGTCGGTATTGTCGGCTTTGGGCACATCGGCCAGTTACTGGCGCAATTACTGACGGGATTGGGGGCGCGCGTATTGATCTATGATCGGCACCCGCGGCCCACGCCCTATGGTAGCTTTGTGACCTGGGACGAGCTGTTCCGGCGGTCGGATTACGTGAGCCTGCACCTGGCGGCGGTACCGGACACCATTCATAGCGTTAGCGCCCACGAGTTTGGGCTGATGCCTGAACATGCGGGGTTAATCAACCTGGCCCGCGGTAGTATCGTGGATGAACCGGCGCTGATTGCCGCTTTGCAGAACGGCACAATTGGTGGCGCGGCACTGGACGTCTTTGCTGAAGAGCCCCTACCGGCGGACAACCCGCTGTGGCATCTACCGAACGTGTTGGTGACGCCACACATTGGCGCCAACACGGAGGAAGCTAACCGCACTATGGCGATGACGGCGGCGCGGATGATCGACCAGGTGCTGTCAGGACAGCGACCAGACTTTCCCGTTAACGAACCGCAATTTAAGTAAACGCACAGCAGGGCGGCCCCATTGACGGGCCGCCCTGTTTGTATTGGTCGTTAAAAGTATTTGCGCCGCTTGAGCCACCACGCCACCATGCCGGTTAATGCGGCTGAAATAGCGAATACGATCCAGAAGCCGCTGGCACCGTGTTGCCAAGGAATCCAGGTGTTTTGGCCCCAAATACCACTGATGATGGGTGGAATTGCCAGCAAGATGGAGACACTGGTCAGCATCTTCATGATGAGGTTCAAGTTGTTGCCCACGATGGCCGAGATGGCCGCGTTGTACTGCTCCAAAATTTGTTCGGTGCTCTCAACCAGGGTCAACCCCTCGTTCAACTCGATGTTAGCCCGGTAAAGGAGCTCACCAGCAGTACTATCGGTCGTGAACAGGTAGTCAACTTTGCGTAACTCCGCCATGACCGACTGCATGTGGCCGAGTGCGGCGCTCAGGTAAACCAAACTCTTTTCCATCGCCATAATTTCGAGCAGCAGGTCGTTGTGGGATGAACTAGTCACCCGTTTTTCCATTTTGCGGGTAGTGTCATCAACGGTATCGGCCGTCGCGGTGAATGCATCACAGACGGCGTGGATGGCGGCCGCGGCAAAGGTGGTGACGGTACCGTGCACTTCGGCGAGCCGCTCCCATTCAGTCAGGATGGGCAGCGGGGCGGCACAGGCAGTGATTAGTAAGTCGTCGTGCAGGATGAAGGCCACCGGCATGGTCTCGTAAGCGGTAATGCCGTTGGCAGTGGTTGTTTGGTACGGAGCACGGATGAGGATCAGCGCTTGGCCATCTTCCTTGTTAGCTAGATCCTCCACTCGGGGGTCAGCGTGACTGTTGGTCACGTCGACTAGCCAGGTCGTGGGGACATCGTATCGCTGTGCCAACGCGTTTGCTTGGGTGCGGTTCAAGTCGTCGATGTGTAGCCAGCGCGCCGGTCGTTCTACGGCGGCAGGCGCTGTTCCTAGTGGGCGTGGTTGTCTCATGTGGTTCACCTCCTAATTCCAGTGTACGGGGGCAACCGTATGTAAAGCAACCGCTTACAATTATTTTCATTTTGGCTTAGTTAGTATGTTATTATTACCCGAGAAGAGGAGGACGAAAAGATGGGTAATGATACGCGTCGGAGCCGGCATCAGCGGCGTCGGCTTGGTTGGTTGTGGGTAACAGCGGCTGTGGTAGTTGTCGTGGTAGTGGCATTGGTAGTTATTCTGGGCCCGATGCTGGCGCAGCAACGGGGACGCAATGTGGCGTCGCAAACACGGGTGACCGTTAAGTCGTCGCGCATGTCTGACGGTGCGGGCAAGACAACTAGTAGTGGTAATGCCGATGCGGCGGCCAGTAGTACTCAGCCGCGTGTTGGACGTGCAACTGATGCCACATCAAGCCAAGATACTTACCAGTATGCCGTTGGGGTTGGCGATTTTGAAGATACGACCTACCGCGGTTATGGGGTTGACGAGCCGGCTTCCATCACTATTAACGCCGCACAGGGGGCAAGCTACAACCATATTCTGACCATTGTGTACCCACAAGATTCGCCAGATCCGCCCATGGTTACCAAAGTAGGGGCTGAAATACAACAAGGTCCCACGACGGAGTTTAGGTTGTTTAGCGGTCACGGTAATGATGAGGAAATTCGCACCGTGAAGGCCAATACGCAGGTTAACGTTGTGACAGCCATTGCTACTGACAACGGGCCAGCGGATGATGGGGCGCGCTACGTTGGTGAGCGCTTTTACCTGTTTTACAATGTACACGGTACGCTTTCCTTAGCGACACCCAACTTTGCGGGTAACGTTACTGAAGATCAGTTTGATGTTAAGGCTGAATACGTACAAGAATAGCTATGGTACTGCAATGACGTGCGACTACGGTATAATAAAAGGCAACATAGTTTACTGAGGAGCACAAAATGAGTACTGACAAGGAATATGACCGCATGTTGGCGGGCAAGTTGTACGTGACGGATAAAATCAAGTCGTTTAACCGCGAGTGGCCCGGCAAGCGCTTGGTGCAGCGAATCAATCAGTTGCCAGCCGACCACGTACAGGAAATTATTGCCTTGGAGCGGCGAATTTTTCAGGGTGAACACGATAACGTGTTTGTCCAGCCACCGTTTGAGGTCGATTACGGCCGGCACATCAAGGTGGGCAAAAACTTTTATTGCAACGTCAACGCCATCTTTCTGGATACCAACTGGATCATCATCGGCGACAACGTAAAAATTGGGCCGCGGGTTAACTTGTTGACGGCGGGGCACCCCATCGATGCGGGTGTGCGGACGAGCCTCTTGGAATTTGCTCAACCCATCGTGATTGGCGATAATACCTGGTTGGGGGGTAACGTGACGGTGTTGCCCGGCGTGACGATCGGTAATAACGTGGTCGTTGGCGCGGGCGCCGTGGTGACCAAAGACGTGCCGGACGACGTGGTGGTCGTCGGTACTCCTGCTAGGGTGTTACGCAAGATCACCGACGCCGACCGCCAGTACTGGCAGCGACAAGCGGACGAGTATTATCAGGGATAAAAATTAAGGGAGTTGTCAACTGACCGATGGGTTAGATGGCAACTCCCTTTTGAGACTTGGAGTACCGTTGGTGGCAATGATGCGGACGCCAACCGGGATCAATCGTCGCAGCCAGGTTCCACCCGGTACATGATTTCGTGTATACTGGCCTGGGATTAGAATTACGGGAGGGTATGATGAAAGAATTCTTGCAGTTGGATCGCAACCTCAAGCTGCGTATGCTGACCATGTTTCTGGTCGCCATTTTGAATAGTTCCGTCTTACCCAACATGACTATTTATTACTCACATTACTTTGGTACGCTGGTGACTGGGGGCCTGCTGATTGCGGTCTCGGTAGCGAGCTTTCTGGCGGGGCTGTACGGTGGCCACTTAGCTGATGTGTATGGCCGCAAGCCGGTCATGATCGGTGGCGGCCTGCTGATTGCGGTTGGGTACGCCGTGGCTGCGGCCATGAATAGTCCGTGGATTCATGACCCACAGGTGACCTTTATTGGTTTTCTCGTTGCCGGGGTCGGTTCATCAGGGGCCAATCCCGCCGAACAGGCGATGATTATTGACGCGTCGACGCCGGCTAACCGGCAGTACGTATACTCACTTAGCTACTGGATCGTCAATATCAGTGTCATGATTGGGTCGGCGCTGGGCGGCTGGTTCTTTCGCGACTACCTCTTTGAATTACTCACCGGCATGATTGTGGTGTCGATCGTAAACCTGGGCATCGTGAGCCTGGGGATGCGGGAAATTGAGCACGCCACGGCGGCGGTATCCAATTCCCTACGGTCGCTGGTGCACGCGTACCGGGAAGTCATGACCGACCAACGGTACCTCCTATTCTTGATTGGCTGGGTCTTTGCGTGCATCATCTCGAGCCAGCCGGATTACTACTTGGCGGTGCACCTCGGGGCAGACTTTCACCCGACTACCATCATGGGGTTGCACCTCTACGGACAACGGATGCTATCAATGGTCACCATCACGAACACCGTAATGATTGTGGTGCTGATGGGCGTGTTTACCCGCATCAGTCGCGGGTGGCGGCTCGCCCGCACGTATACGTTGGGGGTGACGTTGAGTGCCCTCGGCTTTGCGTCGGCTTTTGTTGGCGACCGGTTCTGGCCCCTCATTTTAAGCGCCGTGATTCTGACGTTGGGGGAAATGTTTGTGGTACCATCCAGCCAAACGCTGCGGGCTGACATGATGAATCCCGCGCGCATCGGGGTGTATTCCGGCGCGATGATGGCGGTCAACCCGTTGGCGTCAGTAATCGCGGGACTACTCGTCAGCGTCTCGGGGTTGCTGGACAACTGGGGCATGGCCGCGGTAATGATTCTGTGTGGACTAGCGTCAATTGGCTTGGTGGGTAGATCCGCGGGGATGCCGGCCACTTATTAGGGCAAAATAAAACGCTCACGGCAACGTGGGCGCTTTTTATATGGCTAAAAGTGTTGAATCATCAGCATGATCAATTTATTCATCCCCATGCTGTAGGCGAGAATCGTCCACGGCTTGCACAGTACGATAATCCACACGAACTTACGCAGGGACATTTTGGTCAACCCTGCGAGCATGCAGAGAAAGTCGTCGGGTGCAACAGGGAGCAGGATGGCGATGGCAAAGAGACGGTCGAACCGCGGCTGGTTGTCCAGGTAGTGTTCGTACTTGTGGACAAACTTCGGGGGGATGACGGCGTGGATAAACGGCTGACCCACCTGACGCACGATGAGGAACGCTATGACTGAGCCCAGGCCCACGCCAACGTAGTTATAGACAAAGCCCCAGAACGGGCCAAAGATACTGACGGCAGCGACGGTCGTCATACCACCAGGGATGATGGGAAAGGTGACCTGGATAATTTGGAGCCCGATAAAGAGGATGGGTCCCCAAATACCAGCGGTGTGCACCAACGCCTGGATGCGTTCGACCGATGAGAGGATGCCAAAGCGGTAGCAAATGATAGCCAGTGTAATGATGACGGCCAGGCCGCACAGTTGACTGACGCGTTGAACTTTGGTGGAACTCTCCATGCGTTCTGACCTCCTTCGTGGTTTGATAGGACTATTATCGGTTGCCGATGGGGTTTCGACACGGTCTCGACCCAGTTTTAACAAAAAAGTAGGCTTCCACCGCTATTCCACCTTCATTTTGGCAAAATCTGTCGTCCCTGTCGTGGGTCCAAAGTTGTAACTGTTGCGTTGCCGCTAGTTGGTACTGGCATCCGGGGCGACGGGGTCCGCCCTGCACACACAAACCGGCCCGGTTAGGGTAAAGTACTTATCAACCCCATATTGCCAACGTCGCCCAGCTGTCATTGCGCGCAAGGTGGCGTATAATGAGGATATTCTGAACAACATTAAACGGAGGAGAGAAACATGCCGGCATTAACACATTTTTACACGCTATTTCAACCTGAGCATTACGACCTCTACATTGACGTGAACCGCGCCACCAAGCAAATCACTGGCCAGTCCGTCATCAAAGGAAACGCAACGGCGCAAGCCATTGCGATCCACCAAAAGGGCATGACCATCAGTGCCGTCAAGAGTAACGGTGCTAAGGTACCATTTACGCTGGACGAGGACGCGGAGGCCATCCGTATTGAGCTGCCCGCTGCCGGGGCAACCACTTTGACCATCGACTATGCCGCACCACTGACTGATTCCATGATGGGCATCTACCCGTCGTATTACGAAGTTGATGGGGTGAAGAAGCAAATCATTGGCACGCAGTTTGAGACCACTGCCGCCCGTCAGGCGTTCCCGTGTGTGGACGAACCGGAAGCCAAGGCTACATTTAACCTGGCGATCAAGTTCGACGAGCACCCGGGTGAGACCATCATTAGTAATATGCCCGAAACGCACACCGAAAATGGCGTGCACTACTTTGACACGACCAAGCGGATGTCCACGTACCTGATTGCCTTTGCGTTTGGCGAACTGCAAAGTAAGCTGACGCATACCAAGAGTGGCGTTGAAATCGGCGTCTTTGCCACCAAGGCCCACGCCGCCAAGGAGCTCGATTTTGCCCTGGACATCGCCAAGCGGTCCATTGAATTCTATGAAGACTTTTATCAGACGCCATACCCGTTGCCACACTCCTACCAGTTAGCGCTACCCGACTTCTCGGCCGGCGCAATGGAAAACTGGGGGCTGGTGACCTACCGGGAAGCTTACCTGACCGTAGATCCGGATAATACTTCGCTGAGTACCAAGCAGCATGTGGCGACCGTCATTGCCCACGAGTTAGCCCACCAGTGGTTCGGCGACCTGGTCACCATGAAGTGGTGGGATGACCTCTGGCTGAATGAAAGTTTTGCCAACATGATGGAGTACGTGGCTGTCGACGCGCTGGAACCGGAGTGGCACGTGTGGGAGTTGTTCCAGACTTCCGAAGCCCCATTGGCACTGCAGCGTGACGCAACTGATGGCGTGCAGTCCGTGCACGTCGAAGTAGAGAACCCGGCGGAAATCGATGCCCTCTTTGATAGTGCGATTGTGTACGCCAAAGGGGCGCGGATGCTCGTGATGGTACGTGCCTTGTTGGGGGACGACGCCATGCGCGCCGGCTTGAAGGCCTACTTTGCAGCGCACCACTACGGTAACGCGGCTGGGGACGACTTGTGGGCTGCGCTAGGGGCTGCCTCCGGGCTCGACGTTGGGGCTATCATGCACTCATGGTTGAACCAGCCGGGGTACCCGGTCGTGACGGCGAGCGTCGAAAACGGCCAGCTGACCCTGAGTCAGCAGCAGTTCTTTATCGGTGCCGGTCAGGATGCCGGCCGGCTATGGCAGATTCCGTTGAACGCCAACTACGACGCGGCACCAACCATCATGAAGGATGCCACCATTACGTTGGGCGATTACGCCCAGTTACGGCAGGCTAACGGTCAGCCGTTCCGCCTGAACGTGGGCAATAACTCCCACTTCATCGTACGTTACGACGACACGCTGCTGCAGGACATTCTTCGGGAAGCGGACCAGCTCGATCCAATTAGTCAGTTGCAGTTGTTGCAGGATCAGCGGCTGTTGGCTGAGGGTCGGCAGATTTCATATGCCGACGTAGTGCCGTTACTGCCGCGGTTTGCAGCCAGCCAAGCATCGGTAGTTAATGACGCCCTCTACCTAGTTGCAAGCAACCTGAAGAAGTTTGTGGCGCCAGAGTCGGCAGCTGAACAGCAACTCAAGCGTTTCTACGACCAGCTGAGTGCTGATCAGGTCGCACGTCTGGGCTGGACGCCGCGAGCTGGCGAGTCTAACGACGATGAGTTGACCCGGCCGTACGTCCTGAGTGCCGCGTTGTACGCGGAGAACCCAGATAGCATTGCGGCGGCCCACAGCTTGTTCCAGCAGTACGCGGACAATCCTGGGGCCTTGCCGGCCGCAACGCGTGTGTTTGTGCTGACTAACGAAGTGAAGCACTTTGGTAGCGCGGCGCTCTTCGACCAGTTGGTGGCCGCTTCCCGCGCCACCGCGGATGCTATTTACCGGGCTGACATTGCCCAGGCATTGACGACGACCACTGATTCGGTACTGATCAAGCGGTTAGTGGACATGTTTGAGGATGCTAACATCATCAAGCCGCAGGATTTGCGGTCTTGGTTCCGCGGTTTACTAGCGAATGACGCTGGCCAGCAAGCGGCTTGGGACTGGTTGCGCAACGAGTGGTCCTGGCTGGAAGAGACCGTCGGCGGCGATATGGAGTTCCCAACGTATATTACTGTCATCGCGGGCATCTTCAAGACGCCGGCCCGCTTGGCCGAGTTCAAGGCCTTCTTTGAACCTAAGATCAGCGACACGGCCCTGACGCGTGAAATCACCATGGATACAAAGGTGATCGCTAGTCGTGTGGCGCTCGTAACCGATGAGCAGGCAGCCGTTAATGCGGCAGTAGCCACGGCTACGAACAAGTAAGTTTAATATCGGTGCCTAGTTCAGGGACAACGCCCGCCAATCACTTAACTAATTGGTGGGCATTTTTATGGTTGCCCAGGAATCTTGTCGGTATTTACTATGCGGTCAGCCCCAGCGGTCGTGGCGCTTGGCGTTACCCCCATCCCTGTGGATGCGTGCTAAAATAAGTTAACTTTGGTTGGCGGGCATACAATGCGCACGGGTGACTTTGAATGACGGCTTGGTCGAGTCGCTGTTTGACGTGGGCACGCTCTGCAGATCGATCCGGCCAGGGAGGTATGAGGCATAATGCGAGCATTAGTAGTAACAGCGTCAGACCAACGGACAATTGAAGCGTTAACGTGGACCGACCGGCCGGTGCCGCAACCAGGCCCAGAGCAGGTATTGGTACGTACTGCGGCGGTGGGGTTAAACCCGGTCGATTATAAAGTAGTGCAAGCGGGTAACCCCGCTTGGCGGTTTCCGCACACCGTGGGGGTCGATATTGCTGGCACCGTGGCGGCGGTCGGGGCCAACGTGACCCGCGTACGGGTCGGCGACCGTGTGGCCGGACATGGTGACTTGGCTCAGGATGGCACCTTTGCGGAGTGTGCGATCATGCCCGCGGCCGCGCTTGCGGTGATTCCGACCAATGTCAGTTGGGTCACGGCGGCTGGTAGTCTTTGTGCCGGGTTGACGGCCTACCAGGCGTTGTACCGGAAAGCCAACTTGACTGCGGTGGACACGGTGTTAGTGCATGCGGGTGCCGGCGGCGTTGGTAGTATGGCGATTCAGTTGGCGCGTGCCGCTGGTAAGCAGGTCGCAACGACCGTGTCCGCCCACAAACAGGACTTCGTGGGCCGGTTGCACCCGGATTTGATGATTGACTACCGTACGGAAGACGTGGATCAACGCTTGGCCGACTGGACACATGGTCTCGGGGTGGACCTGATCATCAACACGATTGGGCAGCCTGCTGCTGATTTGTCCCGCTTGGCGTATAACGGCCAGTTGGTGTGTGTTCTGGATACGCCGGATACGGCCCCGGGGGCCAAGGCCCTCGCCATCAGTGACCTCAATCTTGGTGGCGCCCATCGTAGTGGTGATCCCCGGCAGGTCGCTGACTTAGGACGGATGGCCCAAGCCTTGTTAGCGCTGATTGCAACGGGTCAGGTGGACCCCCAGGTGGAACGCGTAGTGCCGGCGGCCGACATTGTGACTGGACTACAAATGATTGCTGCGGATAAGGTTGTGGGCAAAGTAGTGGCTACCTTTGCATAATCAACTAATGTTTATTAAAGTGGCACAAGGTTAACGCACATAAAAAAATCCGGTTGGTACATACGGTGCCAACCGGATTTTTTTATTGGCGGGTGTAGGTGCGGTAAGGCACCCGGTAGCCGGGAGTACCGGGGATGCGCGTCAACGTATCGTCTTGGGTGAGGTATGCAGGCAACAAGGCTACCCCCTGACCAGCCCGCACCAGGTTAATGATGGCGGCCCATGAATCAATGGCCTGAGTGGTTACCGGGTGGTGTGCGGCAAAGTGCAACGAGCGGGCGCGAAAAGGACACTGCTGGTCGCTATTGATGAGCAGTGGTAGGCTCGGGGTCGCGGATGGTGCCCGTAAGAACATCGCGGGTAGGTAGTGCAACGGGCCGGGTTGGTAATCCGGTTGCTGAAATTGGGCGTAGGTGATCACGGTGGCTACCCTGGTATTGGTCAGCGTATGGATAGCCGTTGAACTGAGCAACTGGTACTGATAATCCTGCAGGCTAAGTACGTGGCGGTAGCTAGTGAGGTAATTGAAGAGCAATGTGGAAATGATGGCCTGGGGACGGGCATTGTCCGGATGCAGGTGGGCCCGCAGCCGCGCGGTCGCCTTGAGCGCTGCGGTGGCGTACGCGTAAAACTCGGTGCCAGCCTTGGTGGGGGTAATGCCCTGGTGACTACGGTGAAAGAGCTGCACGTTAAATTCACGCTCCAGGCTTTGCAGCCGCGCAGTGATGTTTGATTGGGCAAAGCCGAGTGCGCGGGCCGTAGCGTTAATGGAGTGCAATTCATAGAGTTGGCGGAAAATCTCGAGGTCATTAAGTTGCATGGTTTGCGTACCCCCTATCACTAATTACGATAACCCTAACACATTTTGGTAATATGCACAGCGCTTGAAACCACGTACACTCAAACTAAAGGTAAGTTAAGCAGAATGATTTGAGGAGGAATTAATATGCCATATATTCGGGTACGTATTGCTACTAACCAATAGGATCACCCCACAGATCAGGTCGCCGCTATGGTCACACAATTGGCAGTGAACACGCTGGGTAAGAACGCCGCTGCCGCCGTGGCTGACGTGCAGTTTCGGGATCCGCACACGTGGTTTGTGGGTGGACAATCAATGGCCGCGGCGCACCAAACGGGGTTTTATGTCGAAATTAAGGTGACCGCGGGGACGAACACACGTGACCAGGAGGCCGCCTTCATCCGCCAATCCTTTGCACACATGCAAGACATCTTTGGCGATGTTGCCGAGACTAGCTACGTAGTGGTGCATACGGTGGATTCGGCTGATTGGGGTTACGGCGGTCGGACCCAGGAGGATCGGTACGTGCAGGGGTAGTCGGCACGAACACAGCGCGTCATATTATTATTGATCGGTTTAGCGGCTCGCACTGGATGCATAATCTGGTGGGGGTCGCTTTGATTGTGGTCGCAATATGGGTAATAACTAGCGGTAATGTTAGTTATCTCCAGAAAAATGTCACTTTTTTAAAATAAGTGTTGACTTAAACTCGTGTTTAAGTCGTAGAGTCAGTTTTGTTGATTAGGACACATGACAAAGGAGTAATAATATGACAGCAAAAACATGGTTAATTACCGGTACTTCCACCGGTTTTGGTCGTTCCTTGGCGACGTTCTTGGCTAAACAGCCAGATGTCAACGTGGTGGCCACAGCACGGCACCCAGAACAGTTATCCTACCTGGATGAATTTGATCACGGTCAGATTCTGAAGCAACGCCTCGACGTAACTGACCGCGACGAAATTGCCGCCGCAGTCAAAGCCACCGTCGATAAGTTTGGTGCGTTGGACGTACTCATTAACAACGCCGGCTTGGGCTACTTTGGTACGTTTGAGGAAAGCGACCGTGACCAGGTCAAGTACATGTTTGATGTGAACGTTTGGGGCTTGGTTGACATGACCCGTGCCGCTTTGCCAACGATGCGGCAGCAGCATGAAGGTACCATCGTCAACTTCTCTTCCATTGGTGGCTTGTTCTCCTTCCCTACTTTGTCCTTCTACCACGGTACCAAGTATGCCGTTGAGGGGATGACGGAGTCGTTGGCTAAGGAAGTTGCTGACCTGAACATTAAGCTGATGTTGATCGAGCCAAGTGGCTTCCGGACCGACTGGGCTGGTCGTTCATCCAACAAAGCAATGCCCAAGATTGATGACTACAAGCAGTTTGCCGATTTCATTGAAGGTAACGAAGAGGGTGCGCACCACGAGCCTGGTGACCCTGACAAAGCTGCACAGATTATCTACGACCAGGTGACTAACCACCGGGACAGCTTGCCACTACGCCTGCCCCTAGGCAAAATTGCTAGTGACACGGCCATCAACAAGTACGAGCAGACCCTGGCTGATTTCAAGCGCCTGCACGACCTGTCGGCCTCCGCTGACCAGCCAGAAAAGTAGTCGGTTCGCGTTAATGGCCCTTGTTTCCAGATAATTACACCCGTCATTGAATGATGGGGAGCAAAGTGGCATACTGTAAATGGTTATTAATAGTAAGTTACTGCTGGGAACACAGGAGGTTGGTAGCATGGCACAGATTAAGTTGACGGACAGTTTCATGGACCTGATGCGGCGCAAAGGCTTGGCGGACAAGACTTTGCTGCTGATTGCGGATGATGGTGGTGGGCGCTACTCCCTCCAGGGTGGGGCGTGCACCATCGGTTCGAAGTTCAGTTTAATTGAGCTGGATGCACCGGACCCTGACTACAACGTGCGCCTCGAAAACGATGCGGGGTTAGACCTGTACACGTCAGATTATGACCTGTTCTTCCTGGAACATGGTGCGGTGCTCGATTTCAAGCATTACGCCATTGACCTGAAGGATGACGCTCACCACATCGATGGTGCGGTCACGATGGCCAAAGGTGCGGATATCCTGGCGGCCTTCAAGCAGGGCCTGACGGTTGCTGGCGAGACCTGCTAACACCAATTGACAATGATTCCCCGTGACGCCGTGGCGTTGCGGGGAATTTTTATGTGGTGAGTTCGCAAAACTTGTTCTAATGATCATTCTGCAGATAAGTAGTGCTTCAGATTATATTGTTGGCGAACAAAAAATGGCAACCACTGAGGAGCAGTGATTGCCACTTTCTGTATTGTATAGGTAAAAAATTTGCTTCTTCGATTAAAAACAGACTTACTTTGCTGATGCCGTCGACAGTGTCTCCGGCTCAGGGATATCAAAGTTATATTCCTTAATCAAAGCATCAATGTCGCGGCGGATGCCAGTAATCAGCTTCTTTGCATTATTGATGTGTTCGTCAGTGTAAGGTACTTCCATTGGCGCGCGCGAAAACCCAGCGTAACGTCCCTCAGCCTTAAGGGCTACGTGTGAGGAGATGGTGGAGTCAGTGAACAAAATTTGCTTCCGGAAGTTAGTTGCAAGGGTGTATGCCTTGATTTTTGCTTCATAATTGTTTGTTTCAAAAATCTTCTTAATCTTGTAGTCCACATCTGGGACGTAGTTAGTCATTCCGCCAATGATGGTATCACCGCCCATTTGTGACCAAGTCAACCAACAATTTTCAGTGCCGAGGATAACATGGAAATCTTTGTGATTAAGCTTTGCGTCGTAGAACACTGAGGATAGAAACTTGAAGTCAACCGAGGCGTCTTTTAGGCCTTTAAGGCCAACAGCCTGTAACTTCTTAACAAAATCGAGAGTGAACATGAAACCCGAAGTCTTGGGATTGTTGTACGCATAAGTAGGGATGTTGACAGACTGAATAATCGTCTTGAAGTAATCAAAAATTAAGTCTTCAGAGTACTTATTGTACCATGGTGCAACTGCGGCTACTGCGTCAAAGCCCAATGCTTCGGCTTGGGTTGCCAACTCTACAGCCGACTTTGTGTCAGCGGCACCGACGTGTGCAATTAGTTTACGATCTGGGAACTTTTCACGAGCCTTGACGGCTACCTTAAACAGGCTAAGTCGCTCATCATTTGTCATCAGTGGTCCTAACCCGTAAGACCCAGTTACAAATAACCCATCTACACCATTAGCAAAGAAGTATGTCCACAAATCAAGGGTGGCTGGTTCGTCAACCGAACCATCTTCCTTGAACAACGTAATGCAAGGTGAAATGACACCAGAAATATCTGACATAACAAAAGCCTCCATGTGTTTTGAAATCGTTACCAACTTACATCTCGAATGATAGTGAAAAATATTTCAGTTGTCAACACACAACTTGAAAAAATTCAGAAAAAAGTTTCAGCAAATTTGTTGACAAAATATTTCACTCGGGATAGTATGAATTTCGAAAGGAAGCGCTTTCCTGAATACAACACTTTTTGGTAGATATGGAGGCATTCGCCCATGGAAGAAGCAACACTCGGTCTTGATGTTGGCACATCAGGCTTGAAGGTCAGTGTGTATTCTATTAATCAAGATAAAGTAATTGAAAATTTTGTTGCACGTTATAGGGAACCGGCGATTGATGTTGGTGTTTCAACGGTTAATCGCTTTGTAGATACTATTATTGACTCAATTAATCGTGTCGCAGAAAAACTAATAGTAAAATCAGTAGCGTTATCCATACAGATGTATTCATTTGTTGTCAAGCGTGATGGTAAAGAGGTTGTTTACCAGTGGAATGTCCCGTGGCATAAGGATCCAGAGGTTGAGAAAATTCTAGAAAAATACGTTGATATTTCTGGATGCCCCGTTGATACTCTTTTCCCATCGTATAAGATTTTAGCTGCGAAAAAGGATAATAATTTTCACGGTGAAATCCAACCTTATGGTTTACAGGAAGCAATTATTCGTGCTTTAACAGGAAAGCTTGCAGGAGATTACTGCAACATTTCCTCTTACGGATTTATGAACGTTCGGGACCGTACGTGGAACACTGAGTTACTGCATCTTGCTGGTTTTGATGAAGCGGACATGCCAGAGTTGTATAAGTTCAATGCGCCGGTAGGAGAAGTAATTAATCCCAAGGTCAAGCAAGAATCCCCTATTATGGTTGCTTGCGGATTGGGTGATGGCCCATCTGCTTCGTATGCGTCGGCAGGGACATCGTCTTTAGCGGCGAATATTGGGACGTCTATGGCAGTTCGTGCTTTTGTAAATGATATTTCTAAGATTGATTTTCATCGTGTTTGGACGTACGCAGTTGACGACAATACTTGGTGTGTGGGTGGAATTAGCTCTAATGGTTCTGCGGTTCTCGATCACTTTCGTGATGTTAATGTTGTCAAAGATTGGACTGTTTCTCCTAATAAAGCAAATAACACAATTAAGTTCTTCCCGTGGAAATATGGTGAGCGAACGCCTTATTGGTCAAGCTCCTTAAAGGAAACTATGTTGGGCGGGAATGATAAGTCCACACTTAACGATTATCAAGCGGCAATTTTCCGTGGTGTGGCATTCACATTAGCTTCAATGTTTAACGAGGCTTATAAAGTTGTCCACGATAACAATGAAATGCTTGTTGTGGCTGGTGGTGGTGCCAAATCTGAAATTCTCATGGAATATCTGGCTGGTGTTATGCCGGTGCCTATGGGAATTCTGGAAGGATTTGATTTTCTTGGTTCTTATGGTGCCGCATATGTTGCCGCTGAAGCAATTGATCAACACCCAACTAAAAGTCAGTATTTAAACCGGGTTTATAACCCGACGATGAAGTATGTACATGCTTATGGGGAATGGAAGGAAATGGCCGACTATCTAGCAAACTTTTATAACTCGACTGATTTCCATGTCAATGAGGATAAGAGTACGTTTGCAGCACTGATTGGGGGCGAAAAATAATGGGTATCAACATGTTGGCCGGCTATCAAAAGATAGTTACGATCATTCTCCTTATTGCAATTGGTTTTGTTCTAAAGAAGATCAATGTCATCTCCCCGGAATTGCAGAAAGGTCTGAATAACTTTCTGATTAAGTTCATTATTCCATTTGCGGTTTTTGCAGCTTTTTTAACTCCGTTTGATTGGGCTAAGGCAAAGACGTCTATGGTTCTTATTGGAGCGGCTATTCTCTTCTACCCTGTGATGCAATTAGTAGTTACGAAATTGTTTTACTTTTTTGTCAAAGATGACGATAAGAAACGGCTTTTCCAATTTGATACTACTTACAATAATGGTGTGTTCATGGGTTATCCATTTGCTCAAGCACTTTTTGGGAGCAATGGTTTGTTCTTTGCATCGGTATTTAATTTGCCATTCAATATTTACCTGTGGTCCATTGGTTACGCTCAGTTTACCAAACAGCCGATGAACAAAAAGGGCATTTTAAACACTCTAACTAATCCTGTGATTATTGCTTGTGTTTTGGGGTATGTTTGGTGGATTTTGCAAAGATTTGTTCCAGCCAGTGCTAACGTAGTATTGGACCCTGTTAAGGACGTATTTACTACTGTTTCAAGTTGCAATACACCGATGTCAATGGTCGTAATCGGTGCCATGCTAGCTGATTCTAAAATTGGTGCAGTTCTTAAAGATTTTCAAGTTTGGTACTTTGCGGCTTGCAAGCTGCTGGTCGTGCCAGCCTTAATGCTAGTAATTTTGTACTTGATCGGTGCACGGAGCTGGACACTAGCTATCCCAGTTGTAATGACTGCTATGCCTACTGCTGCTACGGGGGGTATTCTTGCTGGTCAATTTAATATTCAGAAGGAGCTGGCTGCATCATTAATCACCTTTACTACGTTACTGTCGGCGGCCACAGTGCCTATTTGGTTAATTTTAGTGTTGAATATAGTTGCTTAATAATTGGAGGTTTTAGTCATGACAAAGGTAGTAAGTTTAGCACGTTCATTCGCAAAGCTGGACGACAAGCCAATTCGGATGTTGAGAGATGCCGGCTTTGATGTCGAAATTAAACGTAACTTTGATGTTTATGACGAGAACAAAATTGCTAAACTGATTGGTGATGCTGACGCGGTTATTGTCGGTTCCGATAAGGTTGGTCAGGTAGTTTTTGATAACTGCCCTAATCTCAAGGTAGTTTCCAAACAAGGCGTGGGGTTGAATAATGTCGATCTTGAACTAGCCAAGGAGCGGGGAATTAAGGTTACAAATACGCCTGGAGCTAATCGCGAGAGTACCGCTGAAATGGCCTGGTTGTTACTCATGGCTGCCAATCGTAACCTCTACCATGAGGCACATGAGCTCAAAGCAAAGAATGGGGATTACGGCGCCACTGCAATTCAGAGTGATTTGTTTGGTAAAACAATTGGTATTATTGGGTTTGGTGCAATTGGTCGGACCATTGCGCGGATTGCGATGGGCTTTAACATGAAGGTTATTGCCTATGATCCATTCTTGAAGCTGGGCGCTGCGAAAAGTGGGGATTATGATGCAAACATCGTTTCGCTTGATGAAGTTCTAACAAAGTCTGATTTCATCACGTTGCATTCTCCGGCAACCAAAGATAATCATCACATGATCAATGCAGACGCTATCAAGAAAATGAAGGATGGGGTCATCATAGTTAATGCAGCACGTGGTGAGCTCATTGATGAAGATGCCCTTTTTGCGGCGTTAAAGTCTGGTAAGGTTAAAGCTGCAGGGTTGGACGTTTTTGAGGGTGAACCCCCCGTTGGTAACAAGTTGTTGACTTTGGACAACGTTATTGGGACTCCACACGTTGGTGGGCAATCCGTTGAGTCTAGTAAGAATCTTGGATTGCATGCCGCTCAGAATGTGATCGATAATTTGAAATGATGTCTATTTGATATGGTGGCTTTTTATGCGGGAATGCCTGTAACGACATTCCTCTTTTTTTTACATAATCAAAGTTGTGCAATTATTGAAAAATTAGCACAAATAAGTGGCTAAGTAAATTGCAAAAAAATATCAGTACAAGTAAAATATCCTTAAAGGTTGTTCAAACTAAGTTTTAAAATCAGTTGATTTGCCGATTTGCAAGCGGTTAATCTAAATTACTAGGTGGGGTTGTGTATGAGTAAAGTCACGTTGAAGGATATTGCGAAGGAAACTGGCTTTTCTGTTTCAAAAGTATCACGTGCGATTAGTGGCACTGGTGCCATCAAAGAAGAGGATCAGAAGATAATCCTACAGACGGCGCAGCGTTTAGGCTATAAAACGAGTGTTGTGTCTAGCAAATCGGATTCGGAAAATCTACTGGATAGAATTGCAGTTTTGATTCCTAAATTCAATGCATACCTCACTTCGGACTTTATTCAGCGATTGAATGATCGGCTACTGAAGAATGGGTACGTTGTCGATTACTACACTGTTGAAGGTTCAACTAGGCCAGAGGCCGAATTGTTGCAATTTATCATTAACAAAGGCTATAAAGCGATTATTTACAAACCGCGACGGGTTCGCAAGGATGTGCAGGCAGTGATTAATACAACTAGCACACCAATCTTTTCATACGGTCAGGTTTACGGAAATTGTATCAATATCAATTACGATAATTCTCGGATGATGTATGAAATGACAAATATTGCAATTGGTGCGGGTGCTAAAAAAATTTTGTACGTTGGCACTTTTAAGGATGATATCGAGGTTGGTTCCAAACGTTTTGACGGGTTTATGCGAGCAGTTGAGGAGGCCAAGCTCACTTACCATTATCTTGAATGTGAATGCAATATCAACAAAGCTTATGAGATGGCTAGGGACATTGAATTTAAGCAGTATGATGCAGTGGTGACTGCTATGGATAAACTGTCACTAGGTATTTTTCGCTATTTGATGGAAAGTAAAATAATTCCAGGCAAAGATATTTTGCTTTCTGGCGTCGAAAACTATGATGTTACTAACATCATCACACCTTCAATGACCACTGTAGAATTGAGTAAGGCCAGTGTTGTGGATATTATTATTGAAAGGTTGACGAATAACGATTTTCGTCCTCAGAATTTGAGCGTGCCGTATAAGATTATTCGGCGTGAATCGATGTGATACTAAATAAAGACAACAATCCTCGTAACTTTTTTTGAAGTTGCGAGGATTTTTGGACTTTTGCGTGGGAGTGGGAAAGGAAGATTTATGTATGCATCTTTGATGGGGCAATTTACGGTCATATTTGGTGCTACCTTAATATCCTTGAGTCTCTACCATGTAGGTGTCCAAGGGTGAAAAACACGAAAGGTGGATCAAATTGTGGCTTGCACAATTATGGTGTGTATTTCCTTTAGGCAGGATCAGTACGATAAATTGAAAAAATTGCTGATATTACGGCCCAGGTTCACGTGCGGACTAGCAATGGTAGCATCGTTGTACGGCAAGTCGTTGTAGGGTGAATTGTAATATCAGTGGCAGTCATCATCATGATGGCTGCCGTCTTTGTCGGTATTACGGCCTGTCGGTCAGAAGTTACCCCACGGTGCCGCAGTGCTGTATAATATACGCATGGTGTATAAACGGAATTAACTATTGAGGGCAGGTATAATCCATGGAGTTGCGGTTACTCGAATATTTTTGGACGGTGGCGGATGCCGGTACGGTTTCCGAAGCGGCGCGACGCCTGCACGTCACCCAGCCAACGGTGAGTCGTCAGATTCAAGCGCTGGAAGACGAGTTGGATACGCAACTCTTTGACCGGGAGCACAACCGGCTCACGTTAACCGAGGCGGGGGTCTTTTTGCGGAGTCGGGCCCAGGAAATTTTATCCCTCACCCAGCAAACTGAACAGGCGTTTACGGACCGCCAGCGCGCCGTCATGACCGGTAATCTACGCATTGGTTGCGTGGAGGCCGATAATTCCGCTACCATGGCGATGATGCTGGAGGAGATGACGGCGGAGTACCCGGAAGTAACCTTTAGCATTACCACTGGCGATGGGGCTATTATCACGGATCAGCTGGACAAAGGCTTGGTGGACGTGGCCGTCCTGCTGGAGCCCGTAGATACCACTAAGTACGAATCGCTAAGACTGCCGCGGGTTGAGCGTTGGGGCTTGCTCATGGCCCGGGAAGCCTTTTTGGCAACGCGTGACGTCATCACGCCCCAGGATATGGGCGGCTTACCCCTGATTATGTCGGAACGGCCAGCTGTGCGGACCATGCTGGACCACTGGTTGGCGGGGGCGGAACCGCCGCACATTATCGGGCATTTTAACCTCAATTTCAACGTCGTGCCACTAGTTGAACGACAGGTCGGCATGGCGTTGAGCATTGAGGGCGTCAACCGCGACGTAGATCACGACCGGCTCAAATTTTTGCCGTTGTCCCCGACGTTATCGACCCATTGCGTGCTAGTGTGGCGGCGTAACCGGGTATTGACGCCGTTGGTGGCGGATTATATCCGGCGGTTCCGGGAAGCTTTTAGTTAAATCAGTACGGTTATAGACGGCGTCAAGCCGCCTTTTTTGTACCTATACACACCGCGTATAGATACATGTTAACTAGGCATTTCACGAATAAGTTGCAAGAGTGTAGAGTTACCCTTGTAATCAAAACGTGCATAGGAGGCACAAACTTATGGCTAACAATGAAGCAGCCGTTAAGAACGGCATTTTCCCGATGGGCGACAAGGACGACTCGTACGCACAGTATTTCGTCGGGCAAAGTTACTTGGCGTCACTGGTCGCTGATCCGGACGTGAACGTGGGCGTCGGCAACGTCACCTTTGAGCCTGGTTGCCGCAATAACTGGCACATTCACCACAATGGCTACCAACTGTTACTCGTTACGGGTGGCGAAGGCTGGTACCAAGAAGCCGGCAAGCCGGCGCGGAAATTACACCCGGGCGACGTGGTGATCACGCACGATGGGGTCAAGCACTGGCACGGTGCCACTAAGGATAGCTGGTTCAGTCACATTGCCATCACGGCGGGCACGCCGGAGTGGTTGGAACCAGTCAGCGATGCGGAATACGCAGCATTGGAGGACTAACGTCATGGCTAAAAAACAAACTGCTGGACGCGACCAGTTGGGCGACTTTGCACCCCAGTTCGCGGCTTTGAATGATGACGTACTGTTTGGCGAAGTGTGGGCCAAAGAGGACGAGTTGTCTGCGCGGGACCGGAGCCTCATCACGTGTGCAGCGTTGATGGCCCAGGGATTGTTCCCACAGCTGGAGGCCCACATGCGGATCGCCAAGCAAAACGGGGTTACCCGCAAAGAAATGGTCGCGCTGATCACCCACCTGTCCTTCTACGCCGGCTGGCCAAAGGCGTGGTCCACATTCGGATTGGCCAAGGACATCTTTGGTGAGGACCAGTAACGGTTCCCTCCTGAGTCGCACACGGGAGGTGGCTACCGCATGACAACATTGGCGTATTTTTCCCGTGCGGGGATGGACGTTGTTGCTGGGCAACCGCAGCGACTAGCGGTCGGGCATACGGCACGGTTGGCTGACGACATTGCGACGACCCTGGGGCTGCCAGCACAGGCTATCGTGCCACAGCAGCCCTATCCGGACGATTACCAGGCCACGATCGACCGCACGCGGCGGGAGTACGAGCAACGGTCATGGCCAGATGTCTTGACCCCGGCACCATTGCAAGGTGACGTGTTGCTACTTGGATTTCCGATTTGGTGGGGGGGACTTACCCCGCCCCGTGGCGTCGTGGCTACGGCAGGTGTACCAACCGCACATGACGATCCTGCCGTTTTGCACGCACGCTGGTAGTCGTTTTGGCACCAGCCTCACGACCATTCGGCGTTTGTGCCCCATGGCGGTGGTCGCAATGGGCCTCCCGGTGCGCGGGGACCGCGTCGACCAGGCCGGCTGTGCGGTGACGCACTGGCTCAGAGAGGCTGATCTGACTAGCGGCCGGTAATACACAGACTAAATAAGTTAAAGTTGTCACTACGCTACAAGGGAGCATAGTAGCAACTTTTTTGTGGACACCAATAGTTGCACACGCACCACGTGCAGGATCATGCTACTGCTGGTGCCAGGCTGGGCATAAGATTGGCCCACAGTCTCGTCAAATGTAGTTAGGGCAACCAAACGTACTCCCCAGCCTGTTAAAATAAAGGCAAGGGGGTGAACGGTGTGAATCCCAACTGGCAACACTCCGCCGTGGCTGTCCGGCGGGTCCACCTATTCTTTAGTGTCCTGGTCTTGGTGACCATGGTGCGGCAGTTTTTCCTGGGTAACTTTGAGGGTATCCTGATGTGTCTGTTGACACTAGGGCTATTTGCTGTGCCCACGTTAATTCGCCGGCACACGCAGATCGATCTGCCCATCTTGCTGGAAGTGTTGGTGTTACTGTTCATCTTTGCAGCCGAGATTTTGGGTGAGATTCATAATTTTTACGGGACCTTCCCTTATTGGGACGTCATGTTGCACGTGATTAACGGCTTTCTGGCGGCGGCCATTGGCTTGTCGTTGGTGGAGATCCTCAACCAAAAGGACCTGTTTCATTCTGAGCTATCACCGCTGCTGCTGGTGTTGCTGGCCTTCACGTTTTCAATGACCATCGGGGTGCTCTGGGAGTTTTTTGAATTCACCATGGACCGCTGGTTCAACCTCGATATGCAAAAAGATGTGGTGGTGCACACCCTGCGGTCGGTGCTACTCAACCCCACGGGCGCTAACCGTCCGGTCACGTTGCACCATATTACGGGGATGACCGTCACGGCGGGGGGCAAAGTTGTGCGGCTGCCGGTACATGGCTACCTTGATTTAGGGTTGGTCGACACCATGAAGGATTTGATGGTGAACTTTATCGGGGCGGTCGTGTTCTCGATCTTTGGCTGGCTGTACCTGCACAACCGTTACAAGTGGCGGTTTGCCGGGCAATTTATCCCACGGCGGCGGTAACGTGAACGATAATTATGCCCCCAGCGTGCTAGTGCAGCACTGGGGGCATTTAGTATTACTGTACGCGGTGGTGGGGCAAGGTTAACAACCGGTGGTAGAGGTACCAGTTGATCAGGCCGAGTGCCACCAGCATGGTGAAGGCCCAGCGGCTCCCGGCGGCTACGTTAGCGGCGTGGCTCACGTGTGAGTGGTGCACCATACCCATCATGAGGGCTAACACCGTCGTCCCGATGGCGCCAAAAACCTGCTGGCCGGTGTTGTAGAGAGCGTTAGCGTCGTTCTGAACGGCTTTGTCCATTTGTTTCAGCCCGTACGCCACGGTATTACTAAAGGCCATCGAGCGGCCGATGGCAAAAATCATGTAGGTGATGGTGACTCCCAGCACGCCCATGTGGCTGCCGCCAATTGCCAGTGCGGCGAGTGCCAGCGTGAAGAGGGCGTCACCCGTATAGAGGGGTGCCTTGCCACCGAGGTGGTCTAGCATCCACCCGTAGACGGGTTGCCCAAGACCGTTGAAGAGGCTACCGGGTAGTAGCACCAGCCCACCAATTAGGGATGTAGCACCAAACACCTCCTGGACGTAGTTGGGCACGAGAAAGTTGATGCCAACGTTGGCAAACTGCAGGAAGATGTAGGGCAAGAAACTATACAAAAACGCCGGGTCGCGGAAAACCTGGAGTTCAAAGAGGGCGCGCGTGGGGTGACGGGATAGGCGGACGAACAGGAGCAACCCGACGATGGTAATCAGCAGTAGTATGGCAAAACTCAGCCATCCCCCGTTTCCGAGTTGGTTCAGACCGACAATCAGACTGATCACTGCGATGGCCAGGACGGTGAAGCGGGTCCAGTCAAAAGCGTAGTGCTGAGTGGGCGCGTATTGCTTGATGCGGCCCTGCCCCAAAAGCAACAGGACGACGGCCAACGGCAGGGTGGTCCAGAAAATCATCCGCCAACTGGCAAAGGCCACGACGGCACCACCGAACGTGGGACCCAACGCCGGGGCAATCAGGATAATGACGTTAGCCAGACCAATGTAGGTGCCCAGTTTGGGCCGCGGTACGACGTCGAGGATGATGTTGACCATTAACGGCGTACACAGGCCCACACACCCTGCTTGAATTAAGCGACCGATAAGCAAGACGGGGTAGATGGTGGCTGTGGCACATAGTAGGTCACCGGTGATGAAAAGCAACGCGGAGGTAACAAAGAGTTGGCGGTTAGTAAACCGGCGCTTCATATACGCGGAGGTGAGCATGACCAGCGCGGCCATGAGCAAGTACCCGGCGGTGACCCACTGGACGGTACTGAGGCTGACTTGAAACTGGCGTTCCAACGTGGGGAAGGTGACGTTCATGGACGTTTCCGTGAGCACCCCCATGAACGACATCAGGGCAACGATGGTCACCACCAACATGGGGTTGGTGGTAGATTTTTGGTTGTTAGTGGCGGTTGACAAGTGTTTCAATCCTTTCATGGTGCATGGCATATTATTTCCATTATAATGCAAGTCACGCCGGGATGAACCGGACCCAGCAGCCAGGGCGTTACTGGGCGCGTGGTGTAGTTGATGATCATCACGGGCAGTCAGCGCCAGGTGGGACGGATAGTAATGACGGCAAATTGTTATTTTAAAATGGTAATGAGCCGCACTTGCAGACTGGACCCTGGCAATGCTCGCTGGCCCCGTAATATGCACATTGAGCCGCATTGACTGGCTAACGGGGTGTAACCACACCATGTGCGTACATATATTTCTGAAATTATTGTGTTTTTTTCTTGGCTTATCCCAAAGAAAAAATATTTATCAGTTATTTTTGATTTGTTATATAATAGTTACAATTGTAGCGTGGCACTTACATATTGGGATAATTTTGTAGTGGTTAGGTTTGATGTTTAAGTTACCGTTGCGCTGGATTGGAGAGCAGACCGCGCAATTATTGGGGGCAATACATGACGGATTTTGATCAGGTTGAGCACACTTTTTTTGTTCAGCCAATTGTAGATATCGATACCGGTAGTACTTTGCGGTACGAGTTGTTGCTACGGGAGCGGTGCGCAGCCGGGTGGCGGTTGCCGTCCTCGTTTGGTCTGTCGTTTAGTGACGTGCGCCGGCTAATGTGGCAAGCACTGGCGTCACTGGAGTTGAAACGGCTTACGCTTAACGTGACCGTGGCGCAATTTGTCGATGCCCGGTTTATTGATCAACTGGTTACGCTCAGGGAGAATACGCCCTTGTTGGATTGTCTGCATGTCGAGTTGGCTGCTTTACCAGACATCGCGGCGATGCAGCGTACGGCACGGGTCCTGAATAGTGTGGGCATCCGGGTCACGGTTGATGATGTTGGGGCCGCTAACCTGACGGAGGACGTCGAGGACTTCTTTCCGTACCTACATGACATTAAGTACGCAATGCAAAACGTACGGGTGCCGGGCAACCACGCGGACGTGGAAGCTCAAGTCGGTTACTGGAAGCGGTTGGCCGATGAATATGGGTTGGGGTTCACGTTGACCGGGATTGAGAGCCATGCGGACGTTGATGTGGCCAATCAGTTGGGAATTACTACCGGTCAGGGTTTCTACTACGGGCGGCCAGTACTACCGGGACGGATGTTTTAAAACAGTATCAGTGGGCGTGGTGTCGCGACAGAATGGTTGTCGTTATGGTCACGTTTTTTTGTTGCTCGCTGCAAGCAGCATTACCGGAATGTTACCGATTGATTATCGGCGATTATTGTTTTCATTTGGTGGTATCATGAGTCTGATTTATAACATATTACATCGATGCAAGTTACATTGATGCAAGCAGCAATAAGCACGGGTGTACTGGGTATGGGGATACCGGCTTTTCAAAGTACGCAAGTGCTTGGGGAGTGGGCTTATGAATATGGATATGGCGACGGGGTTACCGGCCAGTGGGGCACCCCTAAATTTTTGGCTATGGCTAGCACAGCTTTTTATTACCACGGTCTTTGCGACTGGTTTTATCACCTATTACCAACAGGGGTGGCACAACGCCCACGAAAAGTATGGGCAGCGGCCCGTCGTGAGTTGGATGATTCGGCTCACCATGTTGGTGGGCGCCATTGTCTTGGGGATTGCGTTACATATGATCGGCTGGCGCGTTTTTGCTAACACCACGGGATTGATGTTTCATAATTTGGGCCTATTTACGCTAACGTTTACGTTACTAGTAGAAGGCGAAGCGCTCTGGGAATACCTCGTGCAACTGGTCGCGGTGCTGTTCGTTTGGAATATGCACCACATGGGTTATTACAGCGACCCCAAGTACACCATCTCGCTGGTGATCTTGGCTATCCTAGCGGTGATCATTTGGTTGCACAAAAATGATATTCGTTACTACGTGGTGCGCAACGTCGGTTTGTTCACCGTCATCGGGTTAGATTTTTGGACGTTGCTACCACGACATTCGGCGGGCTTAACGATGACGCCTTTAATTGCCTTTCAGGGTTTTTCTATGTACCTAGGCATGATTATCGCCACCGCGTTTTACCTACGGGCAGACCACCTAGCCGAAGTGCGCAACGAAGAAAATGACCAGACAGCGCACTTTGATAGCCTCACGAACGCCAAGAGTTACGCCACGTTCGAAGAAGAGGTGACGGCCGCGTTTAACCGTGCCCGTCAGCAGGGCCAGCCACTGACGATGGCCGCACTCGACATCGATTACTTCAAGCAGATCAATGATCACTACGGTCACCTGGGCGGGGATGACGTCCTCGTGGGCATCGCCCAGCAACTTAGTGCTGTCCTGGCCCGTCATGGGAACAGGGCTGCGTTGTACCGTACCGGAGGCGAGGAATTTAACGTGGTGTTGCCAGCAATGGACGTTAAAGCCGCGCAACCCATCGTCGAGGACTGCTGGCGTTCGGTGCGCCAGGGCCACTTTCATGCTGGGGACAACATTGTGCGGTTGACCATTTCCATGGGTGTAGTGGACATGGTGGACGCCGACCGCAACATTGAGGACCTCTACCGTCGGGCCGATGAGGGTTTATACCAGAGTAAGCACCACGGGCGTAATACCATTACGGTGAACGGTCGCACGGTGGCCGGTGATCCGGAACGGCGGCCGATTGCGATTCGAACCATCTTGACCCAGCGCGTATATGATACCCAAAGTCAGCCGATTGTCGCGACACACGACGAGGTGATTTTGGCGACCTACGCGCAGCCGTACGATCGGTGGGACTTTCCGGATGACGTGGACCTGCCGCTGTCGGTGCAGCTGGATTACGTGCAGCGGCTATTGGCGGCGGAGTGTTGTGGCCGCGTCATTATGAACCTGACCCAGAAGCAGTTTTTGGACGTGCAAACGCCAGCGTACCTGGCACGCTTTCAGGCTCACCACCCCGCCCTCAAAAGGTTGGTGTTGGAACTAGGTAATTTACCCTCTGCTGCACAAATTGCGGCGCGGACGCGGGCATTTCACGAGTACGGCTTGCGGATTCAGTTGGAGGACCTGGCCCCCTTTGGCGAGGATAAGCTGATCCGGGCGGTCCTGCCGGTGGTGGACGGGTTAAAGTTCAACGTCGAGCGGGTGCGGGCCGCGGTGGAAGCCGGCCAGGTTAAGCTGCAAGTGGATGACTTTAGGCAGACCATGGCCCGGTATAACGTGGTGGTGGTTGTGAACGGAATTAAAACAGTCATGATGCTGATTACGCCCGGCAGGTATTGGGTGCGCGGTATGTTGAAGGGTATTACTACGACCGGCCGCAATTGCCCCGGTTTGCCTGATCGGTCGGGATGATGCTCACGCTGGTTTATAGCGCTAGATTATGCCATGATAGTAGGTGAAGAGGTAGACAACTGAGCAAGGACAATAGGAGGGTATCTTATTATGGTAGAACTTTGGCTAACCCGTCACGGTGAGACTGAGTACAACGTGAGTGGTGTGGTGCAGGGTGTGGTTAATTCCAACCTGACTAAGCGTGGTGTGGCTGATGCTCAAGCGTTAGGGCGTGGCTTTGCAGCTGCTGGGGTGAACTTTGATGCCGCGTATTCTAGTGACTTGCAACGGGCGGCGGACACCGCCCAGCTAGCTTTAGCGGCGGCACACATTGACCTGCCGGTGACCCAGATGGCAGGGCTCCGGGAGCAAAATTTTGGTCTGTTTGATGGTCAGCCGGAGTCACAGCGACAGGGCGCACTCGCGGACATGTTGCGGGAGGCCGGGGTGCCGAACGTGGAGCGGCTCAACATGAAGCAGCTCGTCGATTTGGTGCGCATTCTGGACGTCCATCGTGGTGGCGGCGACGCCGAGAACAGCCACATGAGCCTGAAGCGGTTCAACCAAGCAATGACGACAATCAGCGAAACGGCGGTGGCTCAACACCAGGATAACGTGTTCGTGGTCGCCCACGGCGCGATTATCTGGTTGTGGCTCAACTCGTTGGGGATGCCGGATACGGCCGATTTCATCAGGAACGTGGCGGTATCCAAAATTGTTTACGGCCAAGGTCGCTTCACCCTGCTCGGCTATAACGACCGGCGTTACGTGGAAAATGGGGGTGGCACGCGCGACGTGCCCGCCCAGGAGTTCAAACTCGAATAGATAATAGGGAAGGGGGTGCCACTAGTTAGCTGGTGGCACCCCCTGTTTTTATCTAGGGCTGGTTGATGAACATGACATTTGTGCGTCTTGCGGTTAAGTCAGGGTAATGCGTGTTACAATCAGTCCGTAAGTATTGACGGAATAATTAACCGTTATCATTTAAGCAGATGGTGAGGTAACTAGCGTGTGGGGACGCGGTGCACCATTGGCGCTGGTTGCGGTTGGTTCAAGGGGAGTTGAGGCGAGCATGAATACCGGTATGTTCCGTATGGCGGGCGCGTTTATTGTGGTGCTGCTGACCAACGTCACGGTGTTGTTGGGTATTATTGCCTCAGTGTACTGGGTGGATCTGCAGACGCATCCGTCCTGGGTGGCGCGTTGGCGACCGCAGATTAAAGTTGCATTAGGGGCCGTCTTTTTAGCGTACCTTTACACCGAGTCGTGGATCAACAACAACATGGGTCCACAGGTTTACGGCTATCATTGGGCCTACATGAACATGTTAGCGGTGACCATCTTTTTGGTGGTCACGGGCAGTCGCCGCTGGTGGCAGTTGGTGGGTGTTGACGCCATCGTTTGTTTGTACGCGTGGGCGCGGACGGTCCATAATGGGCCGGCTGTGTGGATTAGTTTGCTCCTGGTATTGGCCTGTACGACGGTGGATTATTTATGGCGTGACTGGACCAGACAATCACGGTTCGTTCAGTACGGTTTGCTACTATTAACTGGGGCCGCCGCCGTTATGCTAAATCATGCCATGTTGGTGAACGAATCGTTTACGGTGGTGCCGGGCTTTTGGCTGCGACAGTGGCTCGGACTGCTTATCCTAGGGGTCGTGGCCCTCGAGTACTCAACAACGCTCATCAACGCCCTTGAGAATACCCGTGAACTTGCGCGGAATGCACGCGTGGACGGGTTGACCCAACTGAACAACTTTAACACGTTCAACGAGGCCCTAGTGCAACACTTTACCGAGTATGAGGAACACAAGCAGGGCTACTCGGTCTTTGAACTGGACGTGGACTGGTTTAAGCGCATTAATGACACCTACGGACACTTGGCGGGCAACCGCGTACTTGCAACCGTCGCGCGCGGTTTAAGTAACTGTACCGCGGGGGCACCGTGGCCCGCCAAGGCGTACCGTTTGGGCGGTGAAGAGTTTGGTGTAATCATGGACGTGGCGTTGAATCCACACCAAGCCGCCGCCGCCGCGGAACACTTTAAGCACCGGGTGGAAGCCATGCGGTTTAATAGTGTTGACCCCCAACTTAAGATTACGGTATCCATTGGGCAGGCGAATGTGCACGACAGTCACTATAGCTTTAACGACGCCTACAAGCAGGCGGACCGCAACCTCTACCGGGCCAAGCAAAGTGGACGTGACCGCATCGTGATTGAGGACCCAGAATTGGTCAAATAGCATAGAACAAGGCGGGGACAGTCGTAACGTGGCTGTCCCCGCCTTGTTGGCTCAAGTTAAAGAATCTGAATGTTTGCCGCCGCACACTGGTCGAGCATCTCCTGCGGCCAGACGCTCGCCTGGACTTCACCGACGTGGGCCTTACCCAGCAGTAACATGCACACGCGGGATTGGCCAATGCCGCCACCAATCGTGTACGGTAATTCGCCGGCCAGGAGTTGCTGGTGGAATGGGAACCGTAGCCGGTCTTCCGCGTGGGCAGCTTTGAGTTGCCGCCGAAGCGCGTCTTCGTCAACGCGAATACCCATGCTGGAGATCTCCAGAGCGTGCTGCAACGGTTCGTACCAGAACAGGATGTCACCGTTGAGTTGCCAGTCATCGTAGTCGGGGGCACGGCCGTCGTGGCGCTTGCCGCTCTTGAGTGGGCCGCCGATCTGCATCAGGAAGACACACCCCAATTCCTTGGTGATGGCATCCTCGCGTTCCTTCGGCGTCTTGTCGGGCCACCGGTCTTCCAGTTCCTGTGTGGTGACGAAGTGGATGGCGTCGGGTAAGTGGTACACTGCCTGCGGATACTTGTACCAAACTTCGTGTTCCATGTGCTTCAGGACCTTGAAAATTTGGCGTACGGTAGCCTTCAGGGTATCCAGGTTCCGTTCGTCTTTGGCGATGACTTTTTCCCAGTCCCACTGGTCAACGTAGATGGAGTGGATGTTGTCCAGATCTTCGTCCTTGCGAATGGCGTTCATGTTGGTGTACAACCCCTCGTGCATACCAAAGCCGTAGCGTTTCAGCGCGGCGCGTTTCCACTTGGCGAGGGAGTGCACCACCTCAATATCCTGGTCGGGCATGTCCTTCATGCTAAAGTGAACGGGTGTTTCCACGCCGTTAAGGTTGTCGTTAAGGCCCGTGGATTGTTCAACAAACATGGGCGCGGACATCCGGGATAGGTTCATCGCGGCACCGAACTCGTCCTGGAAAGTTTCACGAATATAACGAATGGCCGCCTCAGTCTCCTTCACGGACAGCTTCGGGTTGTAATCAGTAGGAATAATCAAATGCATGGGCGCAGCTCCTTTGCTAAATCCAATTGTGACATTCAACGCGGGACCAAAGAAAAAAACCTCTTTCGTCCCAAATCATGGGACGGAAAAGGTTTCCGCGGTACCACCCAAGTTGTTTATTTCAAATAAACCACCTCATAGAGTACTAACATACTCCGCCGGCCATAACGTCCCGGTGACGACTAAGCCTACTCAGGCAGTGCCCTTTGGGTTAGCAACTAAGAAAGTGTTGTTCGGATTCTGTCCATCCCGATTGAGTTTCCACTAGCCTCAATTCACTGGCGGGGGCGCTAAAATCTTACTGGTCTTTCCTCTGTTTTTAATTTATTTAATTGCCAGTATCGTAGCACGTCCCCGGCGCAGGTGCAACACCTGGGGCAATTTTTTTGTGGTAAGTGGTTTTGATTGGGGTAGGGTGATGGCATTGTTACTGCTGGATACCCGCACAGTCTCACCATGACTGCGCCGTTCGACCACCAGTCTGAAATTGGCGTTAGCGCGTGTGCAATTCAATTCCTGCCTGTGGGGAGAAGCAAGTTTCGGTAGGGGCAACCATGGCTGGCCGGTGGGGCACAGTTAGTCATATGCCAAAATTTATCATCACCGTGCAATGTTTGTGGTGCACCCCCGTGTGAAAAGCGTTAACATGTACGCCTCGCGGCCAGCTAGCGGGTTTATTGTGTGTTGGCCACTAGCCATACTATATAGTGGGTCAGATGTCTCCATAACATCAATATCTAGTGTATTCAAGACTTTAATTCAAAAAAGTTTCGCTGCATAATAATCAGCAGTTGTTCTAACAACGAGATTTTTATATAGCGAAGGGGATTTTTTGCAATGGATTCATCAGAGAACTATTTCCAGTGGTTGTTCAAGCAGTTAAAGGGTTGGCCACAACAGAATTACTACCTGTTCTGGTTCGCATTGGGCTGCCAGATCATGACCTTGGTTAACGGAAAAATTACGGGGTTGACCGTCATTACGTTCTGCGGGACCATGCTCGGGGTGTTGTGTGTGCTGGCCATCAACGCCACTAAGGCCGTCAATGGCTGGTTGGGCCTTGTCAGTGCTGCCTGCTTCATCATCGTCGGTTTTTCTGCACGCAATTACCTGTCCATCTTTGAACAGATTGCGTACGTGGTCACGCTGGACCTGCCCGTCCTCATCAGTGTACGGAGCTGGAACGACGACACCAAGAATCACCTGCGCAAGTTTGGGGCCAAGGAATGGGTCATCTCCCTGGCCTTTACCCTGATCGTATGGGGTTTGAGTGCTTACCTGATCGGTCACCTGACCAACGATCCACGTCCCGTTTATGATGGTTTAGCCTTCTCCATCTCCTTGACTGGTGGGATCGTCTGTTTCCTGCGTTACAGCAACCAGTACTTCTGGTGGTTGTTCAGTGGGATTGCGCAGCTGGTGCTTTGGGCAATCACCTTTGCTCAGGGCGACGCCAGCCTGGCCATGGCCATCAACGCCAGCATCTACGTTATCAACGACATCCTGGCCTTCACGGTCAGCCCGTGGTTTAACGCCGGCCGTAAGCGCCTGGGTCTTGACACCCTGAAGTAGTACTCATTGATCTGTAATTGGTACTACCAATTTACGGCAAAACTGGTAAAGTGAATAAGGTACATTTGAAGCGGGCGGCGTGCTCGCTTTTGGTAGTTAACAAGAAAAAGGCGAGGACTAGAACATGATTTATATTCTTGGTAGTATCGGCGCAGGTAAGACGTCGCTGACAAAATTGCTGTCCGCAGACTTAGGGACACCAGCTTATTATGAAGACGTAGAAGGCAACGGCATGATTGCCAAGATGTTGCAAAAGTTTTACGCAGCTGGTGAAGATAGTCGTAAAACGACCGGGACGATTTTGCAGATTGCGTTCCTGACGTTCCGCTATCAGCAGTTGAAGAAGGCCGTCATGCAGGAAAACGCCGTGCTGGATTCCTCCCTAGAGTCAGACTTCGTGATGGCTTCCCAGTTACACCAGAACGGTGAAATTGATGACGTAGACTTCAACATCTACGTGACCTTGTCACAAGAAATGCAAGCCAACGTCAACGGGAGCCCGTGGAACGGGTTACCAGACCTCGCCGTTTACCTGCAAATTGACCCTGACCATGAAATTGACGAGATTCAACACCGTGGCCGGGAAATGGAAGACATCCGGGAGAAGCCGGAACTGGTTTCTTACTACAACCGGGTCAACAAGGCGTACCGCGAATGGTCTAAGGGCTACACGCGTTCCACGCTCTTAACTGTCGACCGCGACAAGTACGACTTTGTGAACGACCTTGCTGACCGGAACACGGTCTTGAACCAGATCGAACAGCAGCTGGTTGATTTGGGCAAGCTGTCTCCACAGCGCTTTGCTGAAATCAAGGAGCACCGGACCGTGCCCGTCGAATAATAACGTTAATTGTAGGGGTGCCATTCCGCCACCGGTTTAACCGGTAGCATGCGGGGCGGTGCCCCTTTTTTAATGCGCGCGCCCAGTGCACGCGTGGTGCCGTTTTTTAATGTTTTTTGTCGTTGATAAGTCCCGATGATTCGCTATAATGTGGTGGATAATTTACCGTGAGCAGTCAATCGCGGTACGGGGAGACGAAAAGTGATGTTGGCAGTAACTGGCTTTACTTGGGTCGTGATGACCTTTTTCAGCGTGGCGTTTATCGCTCTATTGCAGCAATTGATGCACTGGATCGATTGGGACGTTGAAGAAACGGTCACCTGGCCGTGGCGTCACGAACTGGCGTATACCGCCTTCTTAGCGGTAACGACGACGGTTATTTTGAGTATGGTCGACGTGTTGCCACTGCATACGGTGGGGTTAATTTTGACCAACTGCGTGTTGCTGATCATGACGACGTACAATAACGTGATTATGACGTTGCGGAACAAATTACTGGCGACCGGTTGGACCTTCGCGTTGATCAGCGTACATTTTGGTACCATCAGTTGGACCGTGACGCTCCTGTTTATCGGGTACGCATTATTGCTATGGTTAGAACAGTTACGGTTTGTGCCGTTTGACACGCACCCCGTGGTCACCATCTTGGTGCAAGTATACCTGGGCGCAGGTTTCTGGGTGCTGGCCGACCCGACCTACCGGTTGCAGGGTAATCTGCTCGTTTTGCTCGTCAGCTTTGGCCTGAGCGTAGTTGCCTGCTATGTTTTCACGGTACTGTTGCATAACGACCACGTCAGCAGCATGGACAGTGCCCGCAATGCTCGCACGGACGGGCTGACGGGAGCCCGTAACTGGATGAGTTTTCGTGATGATACCCTGCAATTATTCCAAAGTGGCACGCCGTACGTCATTATCGCTCTGGATATTGACCACTTTAAGCAGATCAACGATACGTACGGGCACTTGGTGGGTAACCGTACCCTGGTGAGCTTTAGTAGCACCATGCAGATGCTGCTTAGCGACGTGGATGCCCGGGCACGGCTCTACCGCACGGGCGGCGAGGAGTTTATGGTGGTGTTGCCCGAGACCACGCTGGCGACGGCGCGGGGGTTGGCGGAACGCTGCCAGTTTGCTATCCGCCAATTGCAGATACGTACCGATGATGGGCAAGTGGTCCGCATAACCGCATCGCTCGGGATTAGTGCCACTGTCCCCGGTGATGAACGGGCCAACGCGGTGTTCCGCCGCGCCGATGGTCAATTGTACCGGGCTAAGCAGGGCGGCCGCGACCGCATCGTGGGTGGTCGATAAGCTGACCCATGTTAAAATGAACTGCGAGTATGAGTGCATGCCGCAATGGTGGTGCCAATGAGTGATTGGCAGGGTACTTTGAACGCTGCGACCCGCAGCACCAACGGAACGGTCAGGATAGAACGGAGGTAGCAGTGTGCGTAAAATCGAAAGCAAGGCCCAGATGGTGGCGGCGCAAGGACCGCTGTTTGCTTGTCCCGTGTGCCACGCACCGTTGACGATGGTTGGCACCAGTCTGGTGTGCCCACAGCACCACCAATTTGATCTGGCCAAAAAGGGGACCGTCAACTTTCTCAACGCCCCGGTGGCCACCGAGTACGGCACGGCCATGCTGGCAGCCCGACGGCGGGTCTTGCAGGCGGGGTTCTTTGATCCTTTCGTGACGCGCATTGCGTCTGCGTTGACGCCGGACGATCGGTTCCTCGATATCGGTTGCGGTGAAGGGACGCCCACCGTTAAATTGGCGGCGCACGGAGCGACGGGTATCGGCTTCGACATTTCGGCACCAGCCATCAATTTGGCCGGGGCGCTTGATAGCACGGTGTTCTTCTGCGTGGCGGACCTGGCACGACTGCCGTTTTTGGCGCAGACGTTCAGCGCCATCATCGACCTCTTTTCGCCTGGTGCTTACGCGGAGTTCAACCGGGTGTTACGCCCCGGTGGCCGGATCTTCAAGATTATTCCGGACGCAGATTATTTACGGGAGCTGCGCCAAGGCCTATACGCCGGTACGCCCAAAGGCAGTTACAGTAACGCCAAAGTATTGGACCGGTTCCTGGAGGTCTATCCTCACGCCACGGTGACGCCGATTACTTATGACTTTGCGGTGACACCGGCACTGTTTGCTGACGTGGTGGCAATGACGCCGCTGACGTGGCAAGCCCCGGTGGATGCCAAAACCGCGCTCCTGGCGACGCCACCAGCCAGTGTGCACGTGGCGGTAGATTTATTGCAAGTGCAGGTAGATTAGGGGGCATTGGCAATGGGCAAAATTGAATGGCGACCGGTGCGGTCCATGGCGGATCGGCACACGGTTTTGGACCTGTATCAGGGAGCAGCAGAGTATTTCCGCAACAATGGTGATCCGTACCCAGACCGGGCGATGGTGGAGCATGATAGGACTGCCCGTCCGGACAACGTGCCAGCCGACCAAAAGCACTTTGGTATTTTGCAATTGGCTGGCGCGAATATCGGCGTGTTGGACTTACTGGATGGCTACCCCGACGCGCAGACGGTGTATATTGGCTTACTGCTACTACCAGCGCAGTACCAACACCAGGGTCTGGGTACGCGCGTGGTGACCGGATTGGCCCAGCATTTTGCTGCCGCTGGTCGTCGGCAATTGCGGGTGGCCGTTGTGACCACTAACCAAGCGGTCCGGTCGTTCTGGCTAGAACGTGGGTTCCAGGTGGTGGGTCAAAGCCGGGCGGCGCTGACGCCGCGAAACATCCAGACCGTGGACGTAATGGATTTATCACTCAAATAGTTTTTATCCGAGGTGCTTGGTAGTACGTTTTTTCGACGTGCTACGGAGCACCTTTTTAGTTTTATGGACCACATTCGGCGCGGGGATGGGTACACCAGGTGCAAGCACCACGTGGCGGATTTTATGGTTGGTATCCACCACTACCCGTGCTTAGTGCCAAGCTGAGGTTAATTTGGTCTAGTTACTTGGTACATACGCAATGGCGTTAGGCCGGGGACTAGCGCCCATATTGACAAAATTGGGCTGGACCAAAATTTATGAAAAATGGTAAAGAAAGCGGTACCGGGTGGCCGGGGCTGACCAGCCGTGGCACAATTAAGCTATCTAGTAATCACAATTACTTGCTTGAGTGAGAGGGGTTGGCAGCATGGTTGAACTTTGGGTAGCACGGCACGGCCAGACTGAATACAACGTGCGTGGCATTGTGCAGGGGATCGTGGATTCACCGCTGACCACCAGCGGTATCAACGATGCCATGGCGCTCGGGCGCGGATTGGCGGCTGCGGGCATCAACTTTGATGCCGCCTACAGCAGCAACTTACGCCGCGCGGTGGAGACGGCCAATCTGGCCCTCACGGCGGCACACCAACGGCTAACGGTGCACAAGTGGTTTGGCCTGCGGGAACAAAGCTTTGGTGTATTTGAAGGCCACAGCGAAGCGCAACGCGCCGCCGCGATGATCGAGCTGACCAAGAGCACCGACCGCTTTGGGCAACCCGAGTTTACCGTGGACCAGGTGGCCGAGTTATCCCACGTGGCTAACTGTCGGTGGGGCATGGGTGGTACGGAGAGCGTCGCCACTATTCAGTAACGTTTTAACGACACTGTGGGCATCATCGCCCAACGTGCCGCTGCGACCCACCAGGACAACGTGCTGTTAGTTAGTCACGGGGCCGTGATTTGGTTGTGGCTGGCTAGCTTGGGCATGCCGATGGACAGTGCCGCCATTGGTAATGCGGCCGTCGCTCACGTCAGTTACACGCAAGGGGCGTTTCGATTGCGTAGCTATAATGACCGCCGCTTTGTGTTGGCCGGCGCCGAGCGGTGGGACAACGCGATTATGGGGTAATTAAAAAGGTAGTACATTCATTCATTGAGTGGACGTACTACCTTTTTTTGATTGTTAAACGATGCGTGGTAAGACGGAACGGCTAAAGTAATAACCCTGACCGTACTTAATGCCCATGGTGCGGGCTAGCTTCAAGTCGCGGTCGGAATCGATGCCGTGCATGACGAACGGCAAGTGGTGACTTTCCGCCAGGTTCCGCCATTCGCTGATCTTGGCGAACTGCGTGGGTGAGTACCCATCCGGTCCCGGTTGGTCCATCGTGAACTTCACCATGTCAACCTGATCGATCACGGCGCAAGCGTCGGCGTAGGAAATGTCCCAGCCGGTGTTGGCCAAAGCAATGTGGATACCGTACTGGCGGTAGTCACGTGCCACCTGGAGGAACGTGGCTTGGTCGGGGATAGCAGTTAGCTCGATGGTAAACGTCACGTTGGCGTCGCGGTTGAATTCAATCAGTCCGTCGTGGATGGCGGTCGTTTGTAACTCGGCCAACGAGAAGTCGCCGTTGAGGCGGTGTACGGACAGTTGCTCGGCTACGTGCATCAAGATGTGGGTCAACGTAGAAGCACCCACGTTGAAGTCGTCGGCTCTGCGCCACTCGCCATCATCGTAGGTCCGTAAGCGTAATTCGCTCGCAAAGACGTCAGCGGTATTGATGTTGACGATGGGCTGCGTGTAAAACGCGTACGTCAGCGTGACTTCGCGCAGGTGACTGGTTTCCGGTGTTTGGTCGTTCATGGTGATACAGTCGCGGCCACGTTGTTTGGACAGGTACAGGTTATGGTCAGCCCGTTGAATGATATCGTTCACCGACTGGTCACCGGGGTGCCATTCCGTCATGCCCATGGAGACGGTGAGGCGGTTGCTACGTCCGTGGTAATCAAAGTGGGCGCGGCGGACGGTTTCCAAACATTGCTGGGCCGTTGGTAGGAACTCGTCAGTAGTCTGGCCTGGCAACAAGACGGCAAATTCTTCGCCGCCGGTACGGTAGAGGCGGTAGTTCGCGTCAACGTCCTGCAAGAAGTCCTCCAATAGGGCCGCCATGTGGATCAATGCGGCGTCACCAGCGGGGTGGCCGAAGGTATCGTTGACGTTTTTAAAGTTGTCGATGTCCATGGCGAGGATGGTCATAGGTGCGTGATGTTGTTGGGCGTCGGCAAATTCCTGGTTGGCGTCGGCGCGAAACTTGCTGAGGCTACCCGCGTTAGTCAAAGTGTCGTAGTTGACCTTGGCAGCCAACGCTTCTTTGGCCTGGGCCTCACGCTGATCGTGGGACCACGTGATGAAGGCGTAAGCATTCATGACGAGGTACATCAAGGAGTAACGCACCTGGATGGCGATGGTGGTCCCAGGCATGTGGTACCAGAACAGGCAGCAGAGCCATAGGGCAAAGATGGTGTTGGCCCACCAGCGGTAGTGCACCGTATTGCGGATGGGGTAGACCACGGCGGCGGTGAGTGCCAATAGGGTACCAACAGCTAATGCGGTCGGGTCCAACCACGGGTGGTTGACCCACCAAAAACCGAAGATGACTAGCCACCGCAGTACGTAGTGCGGTGCAGCTAGATCATCCGCTAAGACTGGGTACGCAATAATCAGTAATTGTAAGCTCATGTACAGGTGCTGGCCGGTGGGCACGGTCATGATGAGGGCTTGCAGCAGCAGCGCAATCACGATGGTGACCAGCGCCTGCGGAACGGGGGTGAGCCGACGGTACCAGGGGGCGTTGCACATGGCCATGTACCCAGCCACAAAAAAGGAACCTAACAAAATGTGGCCAAGCCAGATGCTGAGCATGTTGTTTTTCCCCCTTAGCAACGATGTAGTGTCTAGTTCTAAATCTACTCGTTCCCAGCGGGTATGTAAACGAGCAAATGAATGGATGCGGCTAATCAGTAGGAAATTAAAGCATTAATTGGTACACATTGCGCAGATCTTGCGGGTCGTTATCCATGCGCACCACGCCTGAGTAAGTAAAACCGGCTTTGAGCAGTACGTGCTGCATCCGCTTATTTTTAACGTGGGTGTCAATGCGCATTTCGCGGAAGTCTAAGCGGTACGCCTCACTGGTAAGATTGCTGAAAAAGAGGTCACCCAAGTGGGCACCCGCGTGACCAGGGGCGATAGCAATGCGGTGAATGGTGGCGTAGTGGTCACTAGTGCCGGGTTGCCAGGCGCCGTCGTAAATGGTGGCGTAGTTAGGGTCGGCAGCCTGGAATAAGGTAGCGGTGCCCACGATTGCGTGGTTCGCGATGAGCAGGTAGGTGTACTGGCGGTCAATGTCTCGGGTCACGTCGTCCTTGGTGGGATAGGCGCCCTGCCACTGGGGGATGCCGTCCGCGGCGAGCAGGTGCTTCGCCTGCTGGATGATGTCCATAATGGCGGGCACATCAGTGGTGGCGGCCAGACGAATCATTACACTAGTCATACTGTGATACCTCCAACAAAAATATATGCCCCCATTCTACTCCATGTTCGCCCCGGCCGCGCCACAACTGTGTGATTACTGTATACCGGCACTGGTAGGGGGAGTGGTCTGGGGCACTGCGGCTTTCCCAATGAGGGCGATTAGTGGTAAATTACAAGTAATTGCCATTTTCACAGTCTAGTTTTCATTCGGAGGTTAATCATGGACCACTCATCGGATAATGAGCCACATTATCACGTGCCGCTTTCACAGCACCACCACATGTCGATTCCCTGGCATAACTTGGTGGTGAACCCCCACGCACCCGTGACCGAGAGCAGTTTGACCGAGCGCTCCAGCATCGTTGGGCGCGTCGGCATTATTATGCTGTCGTGTGGGACGGGGGCTTGGCGGGTCCGTGAAGCCATGAATACCATCGCGCGGCATCTTGGCCTCACGTGTGCAGCGGACGTCGGGTTAGTATCCATCCAGTACACCTGTTTTGAAGGCCACCGCCACTATTCCCAAACTCTGTCTCTACCTAAGAGTGGTGTGAACACCGACAAACTCACGGCTGTGGCCCAGTTTGTGGCCCACTTTGGCGATGAATCGCTGGGATTGACTGCTCATGAGATACATCTCCAGTTGGACCGTATTCAGCAAAAGCCAGGCAACTTTAGCGCCTGGCAGGTAGGGTTAGCTTCAGCTTTGGCATGTAGTGCCTTCGTTTTTCTGCTCGGTGGTGGGCCCATCGAAATGCTGTGCTGCTTCGTTGGGGCGGGCGTCGGTAACTACCTGCGTCGGCTGATGGGCGAGCACAGCATTACCTACATCGCTAGCACGGCGGTCAGCGTGGCTGCCGCCTGCATCTCCTACCTGCTGCTGTTTAGCGCGTTGCGGCTCGGACTACACGTGGCACCGGCGCATGAAGCTGGTTACATTGGCGCGATGTTGTTCGTAATTCCCGGCTTTCCGTTTATTACCAGCGGGCTGGACATCGCCAAGCAGGACATGCGGTCGGGCCTTGAGCGCATGGCGTACGCCATTAACGTTATCGTCGTGGCGACCCTGACTGGCTGGGTAGTCGCGATGCTGGTTCACTTCCAGCCGGCTAACTTCATCGCCCTGGATCTCAGTACGGGGACGTTGCTGGTATTCCGGTTGCTGGCCAGCTTTTGTGGGGTGTTTGGTTTCTCGATTATGTTTAACAGCCCCGTAAAGATGGCAACCGTGGCGGGGTGCATTGGGGCTGTTGCGAACACGCTGCGGCTGGAACTAAGCGACGGGCACGTCCCGGCAGCGGCGGCCGCCTTTATTGGCGCACTGGTCGCTGGACTCCTAGCATCGCTCATCCGTCAGCGCATGGGTTATCCCCGGATTTCGCTAACGGTGCCGGCCATCGTCATCATGGTGCCGGGATTGTATATGTACCGGGCCGTGTATAACCTGGGCCTGAACAACTTTGCGGTCGGGGGTTCCTGGTTGATCAAAGCTGCGCTGATGGTCGTAGCCCTGCCGCTGGGCCTCGCCGCAGCACGAATTATTAGCGATAACGAATGGCGCCATTGTAATTAGGTGGTGCCGCAAAGACGCGGTTATCCCGCCAAGGGGCCGCGTCTTTTTATGGTCCCAGTGTTGTCCGTCATGGCTGTGATGGTGGGGCGGCTCTGATATAATTAAGTCAGTGATTAAATTGGTAGGGAGGTGGGATCCATGCGTAAGCAGCGACGGTGGCATTTGCGCCGCGTTCCGCGCACGGCCGTTATCCGTAAAATGGGAATTTCTGCGGATGACCAGCGACGGGTGCGCGAAAGTCCGCAGCCACTGGCACGAGTAGCAGCGGCGCGGCGGGCCAAAGTCTGGGCGTTTCTCGTCCGGGCGTGGCGACGTTATAGCGATGCGGAAATCAGTACGCGTTCGGCGTCCGTCACGTACTACACGGTCTTGAGTCTCTTTCCGTTACTCATCACGGTGGGGAACCTCTTGCCCCTCTTTGGCTTGAGTTACAACAACATCTCGCAGTACTTGGTCCAGGTGGTGCCGGCGCGCATTATGACTTGGCTCAATCCCATCATCAAGAGTTTACTGACGAGCACCAGTGGTAGCGTGCTGTCCGTGGGGGCAATCGCCACGTTGTGGACCGCCAGTTTGGGCATCACGGAACTCAAGAACGGCTTTAACCGTGTGTACGGCGTAAAACCGGCGCAGAACTTCATCATTAAGCGGCTGGTGTCCATGCTGCTGTTACTGACGTTGGTTGTCGTCATGGGCGCGGTCTTGCTGGCCTTTACCTTTGGCAACCAGTTCTTGGAGTGGCTCATCCCGTTGCTGGGCCTGGACGACACTTGGATCCGCGCCTTCAACGATTGGCGCTGGCCGGTCACCGTGGTCGCCATCGTGGTGGTGATCGTGATCGCCGACTACGCGTTGTCTAACGTGAAAATCAAGTTACGCTTCGTCCTCCCCGGTGCGGCTTTTTCCGTGGTGACGCTGTTGGCGGTAGCGCAACTGTTCACGTTGTACATGCGCTACTTTGGGACCCGCTACAGTTCTTACGGGACGATTGGGACCGTCATGGTGTTGATGCTGTGGCTCGACCTGTCCGCCATGCTGCTGATTATCGGCGCGCTGATCAATGCGACGGTGGCCGAGTACTTTCTCGGCCGCCCACACCAGGCTCGGGGCAAAGTGTACGACTTGGTGGACCACCAGCGGCGCGAGTTACGCTAAATTTGGTTGAACAAACAAATAGGGCGTTGCCACTACCAACCGGTAAATAGTTGGTAGTGGCAACGCCCTATTACGTAGTCCTTATGCTTGGGTGGTAGCCCGCTTCTGGCGTTTAAAGAGGCGCAGAATCTTTACGGCCCAGACGTAGTTTCCGTACGTGATGGCTGTTGCGTAGGCACCCAGGTCCGTGGACCCAGTCCACTTGTAAAAGCCAGGGATGAAGAGTTGCTCGTTGATCAGGTCTTCGATCTGCTGGATAACTTTCGCGTGGGATTCCTCCAGTGCAGTCTTGGCATCGGCTAACGTGTCGTCCTGATGCTCAGCCAGAATGTGCTGATTGAGGGCGGCGTAATCTTGCCACGTGTATGGCCGTGGTAGGAAACGCACGTGGTGGCCGTCCAGATTACTGTTACTCCACTTCAGGTACATTTGTTGCCACGTGGAGAGGTGCACCAAAACGTCGCGAACGTTCCGCTCGGGGATGTTAAAGTTGAATTCGCCCGTCGCCCCTTGCTCCGGTAGCGAGTTGATCAAGTTCCAAATTTTGTCGTATTCTGTACGCGCTGCAACCAATAGTTCTTTTCGTGATTCAGGTTTTGCCATTACCGCTCCTCCTCCATCAAAGATACATATTAGTAGACTATTCCAAGTACATAATGAATCTTTTTGTAAGTGTTTGCAAGGGTCGAAAAGGCTGGGTGGCGTTATTTTTATTATGCGTTTTGTGCGCTGAACGGCACCAAATGGCCACATATCTTTTACTCACCGTTATTAAATTTTGTTTTTATCTTGTGATA
Organism: Lacticaseibacillus thailandensis DSM 22698 = JCM 13996; assembly: GCF_001436135.1. Taxonomy (NCBI): domain Bacteria; kingdom Bacillati; phylum Bacillota; class Bacilli; order Lactobacillales; family Lactobacillaceae; genus Lacticaseibacillus; species Lacticaseibacillus thailandensis. Next base: position 67,839 of record NZ_AYZK01000002.1, on the reverse strand, counting down.
GGTGCGGTTAGTAACACCACATTTTGGGTAAAGCAGGATGGCGTTGGGCATAAAAAACCACCTGACGCTACGCATCAAGTGGGTGTGGGTACAAATCAAATAATTAACGTACTACGGTTGAACGTCACTCCGTGGCGTCTTCATCGACGGCATCCGGGTAAATGATGGCGTACGTTTCGTCCTCGGCCTCATCGTAAATGGTCTCGGGGATACCCCCGGTGCACCGAATGATGAGGTGATAACCGAAGTGATCAATAAAGGTCAGCGCGTCCCGGGTGACACCAACAATCTGTCCGGGTAATTGCTTGTTATCAATTATGATATCGAGGTTTGCGTTCACGGCCAAACGGTGGCGGCGGTTAGTAGCACTGTCGATAAAATCAAAGCTGCCTTCATAGATCTGGGCTAGCGCCAACGCGGGATTGCTGTCCGCGTCACTAGCGTGGTGATTCCGATGTGCGTTAATCGATCGTAAAGAGCGCCAGATATTGACCATGAATTTATACCTCCTTCTTCATCATGATAGCACCATGGCCGTTATTTGCGACGGCAATTTCATTAAATATTTTTGACAGATTCGTGTCTGTCGTCGTGATCGGTGAAAGTTGGTGGTTGTAAACGGCGGCTTTGTTTGTTTAAGCCTATTCTGGAGGTTGTGTAAACTGTTACAATAAGAGAAAAATTAATGCGTTTACAACAACGGATGTACCTAGAGGAGGAGCACGTATGTTACGTTTAGGTATCATTGGTACCAATTGGATTACCAAGCAGTTTATTGATGCTGCCCAAGGGACGGGCCGGTTTGAACTAACCGCTGTATATTCACGCCGCCTAGCCAAAGCCCAGGAATTTGCTGCCCAGTACGAGCAGGAAGTCGGGCTCTTTGACGACCTGCACGCCTTTTTCAGTAGCCCTGATTTCGACGTCGTTTATATTGCCAGCCCCAACAGTCTGCACGCACAGCAGACGCTGGCGGCGGTGAATGCCGGTAAGCACGTCATCGTGGAAAAGCCGATGGTGGCCAACGTGGCGGACTTTGACGCGCTGGATGCGGCCATGGCGGCCCACCCGGACGTCTTTGTGTTTGAGGCTGCACGTCACATTTACGAAGACAACTTCCACCGCGTGCGTCAATTTGTGGATAGCCACGAGGTCACGGGGGCCACACTGGTTTACATGAAGTATTCCTCCCGGTACGATGCCTACCTCGCCGGTAAGGAGCCGAACGTCTTTACCACCAAGTTTGCGGGGGGTGCAATGATGGACCTAGGGGTTTACCTGGTCTATGCCGCCATTGGTTGGTTTGGTGTTCCGACGCACGCCACCTACCTGCCGACTATGTTGCAAAGTGGGGTAGATGGTACCGGTGTGATGCACTTGAGCTACCCTGACTTTGATGTCAACATGATTTGTGGCAAGACCACGCAGAGCTACTTGCCTTCCGAAATCTACTTTGGCAAGGATACGCTGCGGCTGGACGCACCCGAAAGCATCACCCAGATGGACTTCACCACGCCGGAAGGTACGGCCCAACTGGCTGGTCCCCAGGAAGACAACCCAATGGCTCCCGAAGCGGCGTTCTTTGGCGACACCATCACTAGTGGCGACCACGCGGCGGCAGCCCGGCAGTTACAACTGGCGCGGCAGGTGCACCAGGTGATGACGGATATGCGCTTAGCCGCCGGCGTTAAATTTCCGGGCGACAAACAGTAATTTTCTGGTAGAATAAGAGCCGGAGCAACACGGAACTAGGCGCACGCGGCCGGGCGGAAGGGATCCGCCACGCCGCGTGCGTTGTCTATAAGGAGCATTTATGACAGTAGCAACACCATTTCAATCACTCTGGGCTAAGGCCGGCTTTAAGGCCGAAACGCCCATTCAGGCGGCTGTGGCGGCACCTTTGCGCAACGATCAGGACGTCATTGGCCTGGCCCCCACCGGCTCGGGGAAAACGCTGGCCTTTGGGTTACCATTACTGGAGAAGGTCACGCCGGGTGATGGTATTCAGATTATCATCCTCTCGCCCTCCCAGGAATTAGCAATGCAGACGCGGGATGTCCTGCAGCCATACGCGCAGGCAATTAACGTGCACGTCACCGCCATTACTGGTAGTGCCAACGTGGCGCGACAAAAGGAACAGTTGAAAAAGCATCCCGAGGTCATCGTGGCGACGATAGGTCGGTTATTGGAACTGGCTGACGACGGGGTCGCCAAGCTGCACAACCTCGAAACGATGGTCATTGACGAGGCCGATGAGTTGTTACGCGACCCCGGCTTGGGTCAAGTGCGTGACCTGTTGGAACACGCTCCGGGTGAACTGCAGCTGGCCTTTTTCTCGGCTACGGACGGTCCCATTCTGCACGAACTGCACAAGTGGTTTGGTATCGAGCCCGAAGTGATTGACGTACGGGCCATCGACCATACGCAGGGCGCAGTGCAACACTACTTCCTGCGTGGCGGTCGTGAACACCAGGTGGCCTGGTTGGGGCGGTTAGCCCACACCGAAGGCTTCCAGGCGTTGGTCTTCTTCAACAAGAATGCCAGCATGGAGCGCACTGCTAGCATTTTGCGGCACCAGCACATCAAGTTTGCGGTGCTGTCCCGTAACGCGCGGGCGCAAGAACGCAAGCAGGCGATGGTCGGCTTCCGCAAGGGCAAAATCAAGTTGCTACTGGCCACCGATCTGGCTGGTCGTGGCTTGGACTTGATCCGGTTGCCCGCCGTGATCAACTTTGAAGTGCCGCGGACGGCTACGGCGTACATCCACCGGGCTGGCCGTACCGGCCGGATGGGCAATCCGGGGACGGTCATCACGATGGGGGATGACCACGATTTCCGTGATTTGAAGAAGCTGGTTCCTCAATATAACGTTCAGCGCGCTTACGTGGGCAACCACGGATTGACGACGGAGCGGCCAGTGAGTGAGACGCCGCCAGTACGGAAGGCGTCGGCAGCCGCTAAGACAGCCACGACCGGTGTTGCGGCGACGAATACGCGCAACCATGGCGAGCGCCGTACGCTCACGGCGGGTGTGACAGCATCAGAACCCAAGCGGCGCCCACACAAGAAGAACCGGGCGCGGAACCGTAAGAACAAGGGTAAGCCCAAGAAGTAGTGGTCGGTAGAGGAGGTAGTGACGATGGCGCAATCCAGTGCGGATGAGATGATGACGTTGATTACGGCCGGGGCAAACGCCCGGGACGCGGCGGTGGCAGCCATGGCGGCTAGCCGTGCGGGTAAGTTTGCGCAGGCCGAGAAGCGGCTTAAACTCGTGGCTGGGTTTGTACAGCAGGCGCAGGACGCGCACAACCACTTGTTGACGCTAGAGGCACGCGGTGAACTACCTCAGGTCAAGTTGCTGTTGGTGCACGCGGAGAACTACTTGACCAACGCCACGACGATGCAGGCGGTCGCAACGGAGTTCCAGGCGGTGTACCAACGGTTAGCGGCCGCAAATATTTAGGATTGATTGACGCTCACAGTGCGTTGTGGCACAGTTATCTAGTGAGCTTTTCCCGCACCCCTAGCTCAGCAGGATAGAGCGACCGCCTCCTAAGCGGTAGGTCATCGGTTCGATTCCGATGGGGTGCAGAGCGCAAGCAAGGGCGGTCAGCATCCGCAGATTAACGTAAAATCGCCTAGTCATCTAGTTTGAGGGATGGCTAGGCGATTTTGTGTTAGGTGTAGGGTTCTGCCCTCGATTGCGCATTAGTGAGGAGTTTATATGTTTGGCAACGCCAGTACCACTGCTCCCTAACTCCGAAAATCAAACAGAAAACAACAGCCATGTATACCCCTAATTTTGGTAAAATAATGTTTCCCACCGAAAAAATGGCCCGGACAATCCTCTGTCCGGGCCATAAGTAATCTACGCTAATATTATTTTTCTAATTTATGGTCGAATATAGGCGTAACCGGCCTGTTGTTTTTGTGCTAATTCAATAACGCCGACCGGTACCACCGTCACGCCTGCTTGCAGTTGCCGCTGATCAATGTGGCGCTGGTTCAGCGAGTTGGCACAGACCGCCACGACGGTGCCAGCTTGGGCTACTGGCGTTAGCTGGACGTCACTACCGGTCTCGGCGCCCCTTACGGCGTCACCATTGGCGAGAATCTCGACGTGTGCCGTCTGCTGGTGCGCAGTGAGCCACTCATGGTAGTGCATCACGTTGTTCAGTACCATTGGCCACTTGGCCATTTCGTCAATATGAAAAATAACATTCATTGCGTTTCCTCCCAACGTTTTATGCGGATTGTACAAGAATTTGGTCAAGCTCTGGCAACGAGTGCACCTCGCGGGTCGGGTGTAATGGTGTGGTGTTTTGCTGGCCGTGCAGGTTGACCCACACGGTGCGTAGCCCGTAGTTAATGCCGCCCCGGATGTCCGAGTTGAGGCCGTCGCCAATCATGATGGTGTTTTGCCGCGTGGCCTGGGGCTCCGCGGCAAAGATGGCGTCAAAGAATTGGTGGGACGGCTTATCGAACCCGATTTCCTGCGAAATAAAGACCCCGTCAAACAACGGCCCCAGGTGACTGTGCTGCAATCGTTGGTGTTGCGTGGTTGCCAGACCGTTGGTACCAGCCAGGATGCGAAAGCCGTGCTGGTGGAGGTCGATCAGGAGCGTTTTGGCTCCCGGTACGCGGTCGTAGCCGTGGTTGAGTTCCACGCGGTACGCCGCTTCCATATCGTGAGCGGGTGCCGGGTCGCGGCCAATGGCGTCCAGAAACGTTGCGAAACGGCGCGCAAAAATCTGCTCACGCGTGACGTGACCGCGCGCCAGCTCGTTCCAGAGGTGGGTATTGATCTGCTGGTAGGTGCGCTGAGTTTCATCGGTATAGGGGATACCGTACTGCACAAAAACGCGTTGCAGGCCGTGCAGTTCGCTGGCGGTAAAGTCTAGCAGGGTGTCGTCGAGGTCAAAAATCAGGTTCGTTGTCATATTCAGTATGCCTTCGCTTTCTTTGTGATTACGCCCAGTCGCCGTTGCGGAAAAGCGCGACCCGCTGACTGTCGCGGGCGATGCCAGCAATATTCATTTGTGCAGACCCCATCATGAAGTTCACGTGGGTGTCGGCCAGATTCACCTTGGCAGCCCCGGCGCGGTAGGCCGCGGCGACGATGAGGTGGGCCAGCTGAGCTCGGGTGACGTTGGTCTGGAGGTAGACGGTATCACTAGGTTTAACCGCGACGCCGGTCTCAACGGCCAGGTCAGTGTATTTCGCCAAGTTACGTGCAAAATTTGGTCAGGTCCTAACTCATTCCTCCTATTGTTAAGGAGCAGGCCGGGAACATAACAACTTGTGCATGTTATTGCAACCATTTTAGCATACCGACCGGTGGGTGGGGCTCAACGCCCGTGCCGATAGCCTTATCACCAGGTATTAAACAACAGAAATCATTTTTATTATTTTGTGACTATTGTTTTATTTGCCGATTCTGATACAATGTGTTTTGTAACTGCTGATGCTTAGGGGAGCATCGTTTTTTTGATGAATCAAACTTTATTTGGGGAGGCATAACATGGCACGAAAGAAAACCATTACGCGCGATCACATTTTGAACGCTGCGTACAACTTAGTCATTGCGGAGGACTTTAAGAAGTTCACCGCTCGTAACATCGCTGCATCGATGGGGTGCTCCACGCAACCTATCTACCTCGAATTTGCCAACATGGCAGATTTGCGGCAGGCGGTGGTTGATCGCATCAAGTCAGAACTGACGGAACGGTTCCAGCGCACCTATACTGATGACCCGCTGATCGACATGGCGTTGACTTACATCGACTTTGCCATCGAGAACAACAGCTTGTACCAGTCAGTGTTCGTTGAGGATCACCTCGGTGTTGACGACATGCGCCAGTTTGCCATGAGTGCCGCCTTGAAGCGCCTCAACAAGTACGACTCCGTTAAGCAGTTGACTGAATCTCAGAAGAACAACGTCATTACTGGCGCCTGGATCGTGGCTACAGGGATTGCGGACTTGATGTCTGCCGGCTTCATCCACATCTCCCACGCCCAGATGATCGAGATTTTACAGTCGGTACTGAAGGACTTTATTGAGAACAAGCGTTTCGATGGTGCAGATAGTGACAACATTATTTCCATGGCTCGCGCCAACTAATTCAAGGGTACGATACGATTAAGGACGATGCTTTCTAGCATGGCCCTTTTTTAATGCCCGCAAAGTCGCCCAGGGTAGCAAAACGGGGCCCAGAAGCTGGCCCCAGAGGTGGTGCAATTATTGAGCTGCGATTTCTTGCTGCTTGGCAACGATTTGGTTGACGAACTCTTCAAGGCGGTCGATATCCTCGGCTTCGGGGGCTAAGTCAACTTTGACGCTGTCGGCACCCTTCACGGCTCCATCGGCGGCGAGGACTTCCGCGAAGTCATCAACACTGGTGGCAAAGTCGGTGTAGAAGTGGTCGCCACTACCGGCGCAACCGAACACCTTGCCGTGGAGGTCGACGTCCTTGAGTTCCTCGTAGAAGTCAACGGCTTCGTCAGGCAACATGCCGCTACCGGAGTCGCTAAACGTGTAGGTGGCCACGATGCAGATGTCGACGTCGGCAAAGTCGTCGGCAATGGCTTGTGACACCTCGGTGGTGGTCACGGACACGTTGTGTTTCTCCAGCTCTTCCTCGATAATTTCGGCAATTTCTTCAGTATTACCAGTCATGCTGGCGTAAACAATTCGTGCTGTAGCCATGTGTGCGCTACCTCCTATTAAATGTTCCCAAACAGTATAGCAGATTTGTGCTCCATGGTCACAGTGTGCTCCAAACACGGTGCGTGGTGCCGGCGTGGCTCCGATAGCTGGGGTGTGACCCGTGCCGGTGGCGTCTAGATTGATGGTGCGTGTGCACTGTTAGCGTTTAGTCACAACAAGCAGGGGGGCAATACGGCAGCACCGTCGCGGGTTGAAGCCTGCGCCAGAAAGCGGCTATCGTGGCGTGGTTTAGCAAGCAAGGATAGTTCAACATGCCCGCTCAGTCACGTGGGCGCCCCGAACATCGCAATGGGGATATGTTTTGGTGTATCATGGTGGAGATAGCAAATGGAGGTAGAGAATTTGATTACCATTAAGACAGACCGTGAAATTGACGGTATTCGTCGCGCTGGCGCCGTTTTGGCCGGCGTGCACCGTGGCTTGCGTAACATCATCAAGCCCGGTATTTCTAGCTGGGAGATTGAAGAATTTACCCGGCAGTACATCAGTGACCACCACGCCCACGCGAGTGAAATGGGCTTTGAGGGTTACCAGTACGCGACCTGTGTATCCGTTAACGACGAAGTAGCCCACGCTGAACCGCGCAAGGACCTGATCCTGCACGATGGTGACATCGTGGCCGTCGATATGTGTGTGGACAAAGACGGCTACATCAGCGACTCTTGCTGGAACTACGCCGTTGGTAACATCAGTCCCGAAGCCCAAAAGCTGATGGACGTGACCAAAAAGGCTTTGTACCTGGGTATTGACCAGGCCGTTGTCGGTAACCGTATCGGTGACATCGGCCACGCCATCCAGCAGTACACCGAAGTCGAAAATGGTTACGGCGACGTACGCGAACTGATTGGTCACGGCATTCAGCCGACCATGCACGAAGCACCTAACGTGCCGCACTACGGCAAGCCCGGTCATGGTCTGCGCCTCAAGGCCGGCATGACCATTACCATCGAGCCGATGATTACTACCGGCACCTGGGAAATTGTTGCCAAAGAAGACCCTAAGACTAACTGGGAATACTACGTTACGGCCGATGGCTCCCTGTGTGCGCAGTACGAACACACCATTGCCATTACCAACGATGGGCCTAAGATCCTGACTAGCCAAGATCCAGAATATGATGCTAAGTACCTTTAGCAAATAACGTGCCGCGACCATCTTGGTGGTGGTACTGGCGGCCAATTGTGCGGTGGTGGGTTATTGCCCATTGCGCGCCGGTTGGCCGTTTATTTGTTTACTGAGGGTAGTAAAAGCATGGCCGCAGTGGCGGTCGTGTCAGTGATAAAGGAGGAAGCCCATGCCTAAGCGCACGGTTTTCGGGCATCGGGTCAGTGCAGCCTCGTGGCAAGAGCTACATGACCGTAATGAACAAAGACATCAGCCAATTCACCGCCAGCACCTAACGCCTAAACAACGCTGGGCGGCAATACTCGACCTGCTGGGCCGGCGGGTCAACGCCGCACAAATCGACCAAACGGCTGCAGCAATGGCGTACTACGCGATTCTATCGGCATTTCCGGCCGCGCTGATCGTGTTTAACCTAGTATCCCGAATCGGGGTCTCTAGTTTTGGCCTACGCACGACCGTGACGCAGGTGGTCCCCGCCAACGTGATGGCGACGATTCGACCCGTGCTCGCATCACTCGCGGCAAAGCCCAACACTACGTGGGTGGGCATTGGGACTATCTTTACGTTGTGGGCGGCAAGTCTGTGTATCGCCTCCATGCGGTCGGGGTTCAACCGGGCGTATGGTATTCGGGCAACCGTGCAGAATTTTTTCATTTCGCGTCTGGTATCAATGGTGCTCACGGTGATCCTAATTGCGGTCGTTTTGGCCGTGGTGTTGGTGTTTACCTTTGGGCGGCAAGTGCTCGAATGGGTGGTAGAAAATACCAGCATTCGTAATTACTGGGTGAGTGCCTTTCAGTCGGTCAAGTGGCCGATCACCATCGTGGTGTTGGTGGTGGCTTTCACCTTGTGTTACTACCTCATGCCTAACGCCAAAATGCGGTTCTGGACCATCATGCCCGGAGCGGTTTTTGCGACCGTGGGGTGGATCGTGGTGTCGTACGCTTTTTCCCTGTACATGCGCTACTTTGGTAGTGGCTTCAGCGCGTACGGTACACTCGCAGCCTTCGTGGTGCTGCTACTGTGGCTGTTTGTGAATTCGTTCATCGTTATGGTGGGCGCCGTGCTGAACGCGTGTGTCTACGAATACTTTTATGGACAAATTCACGGCAGTAAGGGCCGCGTCCACGACTTTGCCCAGACGCGTATACATTGGCATCCGCACCACCGTTAACGTTGTTGGTTTTGTCCCCGGTGATTGTTAACCGAGGGCTTTTTTTGTAGTTGGGGATGAGTATAATGGCGTTGATATGGACAAAGGAGGCATTAGTTTGCGCACATTGACGAAGGGTAACCCAATCAAATTGGTGGTATTATTTACCATCCCCCTCCTGATTGGGAACGTATTCCAACAACTGTATAGTTTCATGGATGCGCTGATCGTTGGGCGGACGATTGGGGTGAACGCACTCGCGGCCGTGGGGGCCACGGGTAGCCTGACGTTTTTGGTTATTGGCTTTGCCCAGGGGACTTCCTCGGGGCTGGCGATTCCCACCGCCCAGGCGTACGGTGCGCGCGACTTTCGCGGGGTGCGGCGGAGTTTTGTCGCTAGTATTTGGCTGGCCATTATCATTACGGTAATCGGCACGGCGCTGTCGGTAACGTTCACGGTGCCGCTGCTCCACCTGATGCAGACACCGGCCAGCATCGTCCACCAGTCGGCATCCTTCGTGCGTGTCATCTTTATGGGGTTCGGTGCCTCCATGGCGTTTAACGTGCTCAGTAACCAGATTCGTGCGCTGGGTGATTCACGCACACCACTGATTTTCCTGGTATTGTCCACCATTGTTAACATTTTGCTGGAATTGCTGTTTATCCTCAAGTTGCACATGGGGGTTGCTGGTGCTGGCTGGGCGACGGTGACGGCCCAGGTCTTTTCATCGCTGTGCTGTTGGTGGTACATTCGTCGGCGCATCCCGATGCTGGTGGTGCGGCGGCATGACATGACCTTCGACCTGGTGGAAGTGCGTAAGCAGATGACCATCGCGTTGCCGATGGGCTTTCAGCAGTCAATCATTGCCATTGGCGCGGTGATCATCCAGGTAATGCTCAACACGCTGGGGACCGATGCGGTCGCGGCCTACACCGCGGCGGGACGAATCGACCAGTTGGCGTCACTACCGGCGGCCTCGTTTGGGGTGACCATGGCGACGTACGCGGCGCAGAACAAAGGTGCGCGGGAATTCGGACGGATTCGGCAAGGTATCCACCAAACGATGGCCCTGAACATGACGACGTCGGCGATCCTCGGGGCGTTGATCATCATCTTTGGACGGCCGCTGGTGAACCTCTTTCTCGGTAACGGGGTGCTGCACGTGACCGCGCTGGCGCAAACGTATTTCCACTTCAACGCCAGCATGTACTGGTTCCTAGCACTTCTGTTTACGGTCCGTTACACGTTGCAGGGCCTGGGTCAGACGTTGGTGCCAACGCTGGCAGGGGTCTTCGAACTGGTGATGCGGATCTTTGCGGGTGTGATTTTGGTTACGAGTCTCGGCTTCACGGGGGCGGCGATGGCCAACCCGTTGGCCTGGATTGGCTCGGTGTCCGTTCTGATTGCCAGTTATCTGCGGACGATGCGGCGGTTGAAAGAGCAGGAGTTGGCGAAGGCCGCAGCACAATAAGTAAATTACGGCGAGAGTTGCTCACTAATTAGGTGGGCAACTTTTTGGCTCCTAAAGGATATGGAGAGATATGCTGCCTTAGTCACGAGAGTGTCAGTAGGTGGATTGTCGTGGAGCCAGTTCGGTGTCTCTTTGTGGCAGCCGGCGTTCCCGTGCATTGGGCAGGCGTCGCCAACTAACGACGCATACCACTAATCATCCAGTGGTCGGTGTGCAGATGATGCGGTATGATGGTAGCAATGAATAACATCGAGGAGGCACCATCATGCTGGAACAAGCATACCTAGATTTGGCCCGCCACATTCTTGACGATGGCCATTATAAAGATGATCGGACCGGGACTGGCACCTATAGCATCTTTGGCTACCAAATGCGGTTCAACCTGCAGGAAGGGTTCCCGCTGCTGACCACCAAGAAGGTACCTCTCGGGCTGATTAAAAGTGAATTGCTGTGGTTCCTGCACGGTGATACCAACATTCGCTTCCTCCTCCAACACAAAAATCACATCTGGGATGAGTGGGCCTTTAAAAAGTGGATCGAGTCGCCGGAGTACCACGGTCCGGACATGACTGATTTTGGCCGGCGGCACCTGGTGGACGCGGATTTTAACGCCCAGTACCAGGAACAAAAGCGTGCCTTTGACGACCGTATCTTGCACGACGACGACTTTGCCGCCCACTATGGGGATCTGGGTAATGTGTATGGCAGTCAGTGGCGTGCTTGGCGTACCAGTACTGGTGGAACAATCGACCAGCTTGGGCATGTAATCGAACAAATTAAGCACAACCCCGATTCTCGGCGGCTGATCGTGTCCGCATGGAACCCGGAGGACGTGCCGACGATGGCGCTGCCACCATGCCACACCATGTTCCAGTTCTACGTGAATGATGGCAAGCTGTCACTACAGTTGTATCAACGTTCGGGAGACGTCTTCCTGGGCGTTCCATTTAACATTGCCAGCTACGCGCTGTTGCTCTCGATGGTGGCGCGAGCAACGGATCTGCAGGTGGGCGACTTTGTCCACACGCTAGGGGATGCCCATATTTATAAGAACCATTTAGACCAGGTGCGTGAACAGTTGAGCCGGACGCCGCGGCCAGCACCGCAGTTGTGGTTGAACCCCGACAAGCATGACCTCGATGAGTTTGGCATGGATGATATTAAAGCGGTCAACTATGACCCGCTACCGGCCATCAAGGCTCCGGTAGCAGTATAATTAACGGCGATAACGCGACCAACGGAGTACGAGGAGATGACGGGGTATGGAAACAGCCTTTATTTGGGCGCAGGACCGCAACCGGGTAATTGGGCGTGACGGCAAACTGCCGTGGCGGTTAGCCGATGACCTCAAATTTTTTAAGGCAACAACGTTAAACCAGGCGGTGATCATGGGCCGCCGCACCTTTGCCGGTATGGGCAGTCGGGCCCTCCCGCAGCGGCAAAACATTGTGTTGACTCACCAAGCTGATTTTCAGGCTCCGGATGGGGTCGTCGTGGTGCACTCTATGGAGGCCGCGCTCAATGCCGCTAACACGGGCGACCACGATGTCGCCTTTGTTATCGGCGGGGCGGGGGTGTTCACCAGCTTTTTAACCGCGGTTGGCAACCCCGACAAGCTCTACGTGACGCGGATACATGGGGCGTTTGAGGGGGATACCAAGATGGTCCTCCTCCCGTGGTCGCAGTACCGGCGTGACTCGGCGCGGACGGTTATAGCGGCGGACCCCAAGTTGACCCATACGTTCGAGCAGTGGGTGTACGCACCGCAGCCACCACATACCAGTGAGGGCTAGTCACAAAACATGTGTTTTAGTAAAGAAACAGGGGTGGGCGGCCGGCCTGCCCCCGTGCTGGTAAAATTATGGTAGCGTCATAACTCCGATAATAAAGGATGGTCAACAACATGAAGAAGCTTTTTTGGGCCCTGGCGGCAGTGGTCGTGGCCGTAATTGGTTTGGGTACGCAGCACGTAGCGGCTGCCACCGATAGCGCCTGGGATAAGCCAGTGGTGACGTTAGGGTCATCACTCACAAGTAGTCAGCGGCAGGGTGTCATTGACACCCTGACCGACGCCGCAGGGACGGGTGACAGTTACAACACGCTGACCGTTGACGGGGCGACATTGGTGAAATACCTGAACCCGAGTGGTGATAACTTCACCACCAGTTCAGGGGTCTGGTCGTCCGCGTTGGTACAAAAAACCAGTAGCGGCGGTATTAACGTCAAGATCGTCAACTATAACGGGGCGAACAACATCACCACCATTACCGCTGACCAGTACCGTAATGCGGCCGTTACGGCGGGGGTCACTAACGCCAATATTTACATCACGAGTCCGGTCTCAATCGACGGGTCCGGCGCGTTGGCGGGGGTGTACGCTGCCTTTGCAGCTAATGGCAGTACGTTGAGCCAGTCACAGGTGACGGCTGCCCAAGACGAGGTCAACACTCTGAGTAGTATTACCCAGGCCAACAAGAACAAAGACGGTTATAGTGACAAACAACTGAATAACGCCATTGCGGGCATCAAAAAGCAAATGGCGACTGACAGCAACAACGGTCAACAGACGCTCTCCTCAAATCAGATTGGGAACATTGTGGACAGTCAGTTGAAAAATAATAATTTAGGCACAATTATCAACAACAACCAGCGGACCCAGATTATTAACCTGATGGTCAAGATCCAAAATTCGGGGGCCTTGAAGGGTAGCGGTTTTAAGCAACAAGCCAGCGACCTGGCCAACAGTATCCAGAGTTCCGCCAAGGGCTTGTTCAATAAGATCAAGGGGTCGGTTGGCAATCACGATAGTAGCTGGTGGAGTAGCCTCTGGCAGCGCATCGTCAACTTTTTTACCAGCATTTACAATTGGGTATTGAGTTTGTTCTAACTCGATACCGGTACCAACCAAAAGCCACCAACGCAATCAACGCGTTGGTGGCTTTTTGGTATTGGCTCAGATTCAGCCGATTTTTACCAAAGTTTTACGGACTGCATACAAAGGTTACCCAAAGGTTGTGTGGGTCTTTACACGTGCTAGCTACACTAACAGTGTAGTCAATCGACGGGTTGGGTTTCCCGAAAGGATGTGGGTCGATGAGTATGGGGATGGATGATGACGACGTGAACGCAGCGCTCATCCGGATGGCGGCGCGGGCTAGCCACCAATTGGTGCTGGCCGGCGGTGCGTTTTTACGGCAAGACCCCGCGGCGGCGCGGTTGGTTTTCAATACTGATGCGGAACTTAACGCGGTGGAGGCCCGGATCGACCGTGCGGCGTTACGGGCGGCGCTGAGCGATATGCGGCAGGACTGGCAGGACGTGGCCACTTTACTCAAAGTTACGGATGCGCTCGAACGGGTAGGCGACCACGCCGTCGTGCTGGCCGCAATCACCACCAGTAGCTTTACCCAGCCGGGACACCCCACGGACAGCCAAGCGGATGTGTGGTTGACGGCGATGTTGAACCGCGTAGGCAAGACGCTGGGGATGGCAGTTCATGCTTTCGTGCGCCGTGATGCTAGCGTGGCACAAGAGGTCGCGTTGAGTGATCGCGAGGTAGACCGGCTGAACGTCCGCATTCAGGCGTTGCTGGGGCCAATCACGCCGGGTGAACCGGCACTGGCAGTGGCCCGCCTGTTGGCCCAAAGCGGTGATTGCGCCGTTAGTATCGCGGAACTGACGGTGTTACGGGCTACCGGCAAGTTGATTTCGTTACAACCCGGCGACGACCCGGCTGGAGAATAGAACCACACGTAGGGATGGGGTGGTGATGTTGATCTGGATGTGGATAATTGGGGCCATATTCGTGATGGTGCTCACTGGCTGGGCCATGTGGGGCACCGCTGACGGGTTGATCGACCGGCACGCGGTCACCCGCCAACTGGACCGACCGCCCCGGCGCCACGGACCACACGGGGGGAACAATTGTAGCCAGTGATAGTGGGTAAACGTGGATGAAATTGTAGATAAAAATCACCATGTCGATCAAACGTCGACATGGTGATTTTGGTGTAGGTGACGTCACCGTACCGTCTTTGTGCAAACCAGCTCTGGCTATACGCGGCTAGTAATCTCAAGACTAGCCTGCGCCAGTACGTGTCCTGGCAGGGCGTGACGAAGTTCGTTCATCCAGAAGCCTTCAGGCAGGTCTAACGTGGCGTTCAGCGCGTACATGGTAAACGTGTAGTCGTGGTCAGCGTTAGGTGGCGTTGGTCCAGTGTAGCGCTGGTAGATCTCGGGGTCGGTATTATTCACGTACCGCCCAGCGTTCGAATTGCGGCCCTGGACGAACTGTCCGGCGAGGTCGCGGCTCGCGTTGGCGGGTATGTTGGCCAAACTTAACGGAATGTCGGCGGCAATCCAGTGAATCCACATGAAGCCAGAGACCGGGATGGCATCATAGTCTGTCAGGGTCAAGGCTAGCGCCACAGTGTCGGCCGGAATATCGGTGACTTGGAACGGAAAACTGGTTACGGGAAAGCCGTTACGCATATCATCGCCCGTAGCGTACTTACCGTACTTGTCTGGTAGGTAGCCGTTAGGTGTATCAACAGCAATGTGCATTATGTGCACCTCCTTTACTCGGTACCTTTATTATACCCGTTTTTAGCATGCGAACGCGCCCTTGCCGAGCACGTTAATCGGCGCTGGGGCGGGGGATGACGCTGACTAAATTGTTGCCACGGTAAGTGGCGACTAGGTCTAGATTATGGCCGTGCAGCATCTGCGGCAATAGTGGTTTCAGGTCGGGCACGATGCCCTGATTGTCGGTGAGGGTGACCCAGTCCGGGTCCAGTGCGGCCAGAATGCCTTCCCGCGTATCGCAGGGCAGGTGCAAGCGCTCATCGGTGTCAACGACGTAGAGGTACATGATGCCAATACGGTCACCGTCGACGACCCAGTCGAGGGTACCCACAAAGTCAAAGGTGGGTTCGGGGAGTTCCGCGCCGGTTTCTTCAAAGGTCTCACGCATGGCGCCATGCCGCTCCGTTTCCCCTGGTTCAATTTTGCCGCCGATGAGGTTCCACATCCCCCGAAATGGTGGTTGACGCCGGTTAATGCCAACGACACCTTGAGGAGTCCGTAACGCAATGACAGTGTAACGTTTCATTTTTGGTTGTCCTTTCGTAATAGCAGGCGGTCCGGCAACAGCCAATTGGTTAGAATCAGTACGTCGATAATCAAGGTGAGTGGTGGCCAAATCCATCCGACGCCGATAGCGACCACGTTGCCGGTGATGGACCATTCACTTTTGCGTAGGGTCGTGGTTAGGATCGGGTTAGCGCCATTACGGAGTATGCTGGCCACCATGAGGGTGAAGACCACGTCGGCGATGAGGAGCACTACGCCGTAGAGCTGTTCGGGTACCAGCGCGATCAGGTTGGTGTCACCAACCCAGGCCGTGGCAAACGGAAAGAACGATAGCGCTAATAAGAACATGGTGTTGAGCCACAGCGTTGCGCGGGAAACCGTTTGTACACGGCTGAAGAGGTAATGGTGACTGTGCCAATAAACGGCGACGGTGACAAAGCTGGCCAAGTACACGACAAACTGGTGCCAGGTACCGAGTAACGCGTGCAGGTCATCGCCGTGCGGAACGTGGAGTTCCAAGACCATGACGGTAATAATGATGGCAATGACGCCATCCGTGAAGGCTTCCAAACGTGATTTGTCCATACGCACACCTCACTGGTAGCGGTGCTTACCGCTCGCTATAGGTAATATCGAACTGATCGAGGACGTCCTTAACGGGCCGCTGGTAGAGGGCTTGTAACGCCTCACTGGACGCCGCATCTTTGGGTAATGACAATACAAAGGCGGTTTGATGGTCGGTGTTACCCTGAGCGATAAAGCCGGTCAGGTCGTCGCCGTCGACGCTTAACGAGGTCTCGCTCAGCGTGTAGAGCTGGGTCAGTTCGAGGCGCAACTGGCGCTTGGACAGCACTGGTGGCAAGACCACAAAGTCGGGCAGGCTCAGCTGGGCGTACCCCTGGTCGATCAGGAATTGTTCAAAGCTAGCGAGAAGTTTGACCTCGACCCCCCGTAACCGCCGCGGGGTGTCAGTTTCATGTTCGCTGATCAAGCCAAAGAGATGCTCCGCTGCAGCCATCGCCGCCGGGTACCGGTTTCGCCAAGCACGCAGTGTGTTGTCTGGTTGCGGCATCTGGTGCACGTAAACGAGGCCGTCAAGCAACAACAGGGTACGGAAGGCAATCATGTCGTCAGGGTGTTGCGGATCCTCATCATCGAGTTGTTGTTCAAAGCCGGCGATGACCGATTGGTCCACGCCGTCGTTGAGCAGGCCATTTTCACGCTGCCAGGCCACGACCATCACGTGTTGTGCGGCCATTTCGAGTAGCTTAGCGGTGGAGATGCGCATGGCGTCGTATTCCTGGTCGTCGCTGTGGAGGGGCATTTCCATCATTAGGTAGCCCTTCATGTTCATCATGAAGTGAACGAGTTCGTGGCTCAAGGTGTAGTCCACGTCGGTGGTGTCGGTAATGTGCACGACCACTTGGCCGTCCTTGTTGACGGTCAGGTCACCCTGGTCGTGGTTCAGGACACCACTGCTGGGGCCTTCCGCGTTGACCTGGACTTGGTGCCCGAGGACGCGGCTGAGTTCATCTAATAATCCTTGTACTGGTTCTGCGTAATCCGCCATTATGTTACCCCTCATCTTTGCATTCTTTGTTACGACCATTGTACTGCAACACCCCAGCCACCTCCATCACACCAACCCAGCTACCACCGGTGAGGCCTGCATAGAACGTGCTGGGTATGCGTGGTATACTGGTCACAATTACGACTGTGCGCATTCGCTTGCGGCACAGAGCGTTACAATTACATCTCTGGAGGCTAGGCTCATATGTCTACAAAACCAACGTACTACATCACAACACCAATTTATTATCCGTCCGGCAAACTGACCATCGGGAACGCCTATACGACCATCGTGGCCGACGTTTTGGCCCGCTACAAGCGGCAGACCGGCTACGACGTCTTCTTCCTGACTGGGACCGACGAGCACGGATTGAAGATTGAGCAGAAGGCGGAAAAGCTGCACCAGTCACCGCAGGAGTACGTCGACGGGATGGTCGTGGGGATCAAGCAGCTATGGCAGACCCTCCACATTACCAACGATAAATTTATTCGCACCACGGACCCGGAGCACGTCAAAGCCGTGCAAAAGATCGTCCAGCGTCTGATCGATCAGGGTGACGTTTACCTCGGTGAATACACCGGCTGGTACTCCGTGGAGGATGAAGAATACTTTACTGAGACCCAGTTGGCCGAAGTTTACCGTGACGATAACGGTAAGGTTATCGGCGGCAAAGCACCGTCGGGCCACGAAGTACAGCTAGTCAAGGAAGAAAGTTACTTCTTCCGTATGAGCAAGTATGCTGACCGGCTGCTCAAGTACTACGAGGATCACCCCGACTTTATCCAGCCGGAGTCCCGTAAGAACGAAATGATCAACAACTTCATTAAGCCGGGCCTGGAAGACCTCGCCATGAGCCGAACCAGTTTCAACTGGGGCGTGCCCGTGCCGGGTAACCCCAAGCACGTGGTCTACGTCTGGGTGGACGCCCTGCTCAACTATATTACGGCGTTGGGTTACGGTAGTGACGATGACAGCCTGTTCAAGAAGTACTGGCCGGCAAACGTCCAGTTTGTCGGCAAAGAAATTGTGCGGTTCCACACCATCTATTGGCCCATCATCCTGATGGCGTTGGGTATTCCGATCCCACGGAAGGTATACGGGCATGGATGGCTACTGATGAAGGATGGCAAGATGAGTAAGTCCAAGGGCAACGCTGTGTACCCCGAGACTTTGATCAACCGCTACGGTTTGGACGCGCTACGGTACTACATGATTCGCGCGATTCCGTTTGGCCGCGACGGGGTGTTCACGCCGGAAGACTTTGTTGATCGGATCAACTTTGATCTGGCAAACGACCTCGGAAACCTGCTGAACCGGACCGTTGCCATGATCAACAAGTACTGTGATGGCCACATTCCTGCGTTGAGTGCCGGTCGGACTGATTTTGATGATAGCCTAGAGGCCACCGCCAAGCAGACGGTAGCGGATTACGCCACCCAGATGGACAACTTGCAATTCTCTGACGCGATGGATACCGCGTGGAAGCTGGTGGCACGGGCCAATAAGTACATTGACGAGACGGAGCCATGGGTACTGGCTAAAGATGACAGCAAACGCGACCAGTTGGCGTCCGTCATGGCGCACCTGGCTGAAAGTCTGCGCGTGATCGCGGTCCTGGCTAAGCCGGTGCTGGTTAAGGCCTCAGGTGACATCTTTGACCAGTTGGGATTGGACCAGAGCGCGGCTGACCAGCAGCTGCCGGAGTTTGGTCACTTACCAGCGGATGCCACCGTTGTGAAGAAGGGGCAGCCCATCTTCCCCCGGCTAGATGTGGAGACCGAGGTGGCCTACATCAAGGGCGCCATGGCCAAGAGTAAGGACAAGAAGGTTGAGGGCAACAAGAAGAAGGCGGCCGTTGCGGCTGCTGGGACCCGCAAACCGGAAATCAGCTTTGATGACTTTGATAAAACCGAGATTCGGGTGGTTGAAATTTTGGCCGTGGAACCAGTCAAAGGCTCCAGCAAATTGCTCCAGTTCACGCTGGACGCTGGTGACGAGGGCAAACGGACGATTCTGAGCGGTATTCACAAGTACTATCCGCACTACCAGGACCTCGTGGGAAAGAAAGTCATGGCCGTCGTCAACATGAAGCCACGCAAGATGCTGGGCATCGAGAGTCAGGGGATGTTACTGTCGAGTGAGGACTCGGCGGGGAAGATCACCTTACTGACGATCGACCCGAGCGTTGCCAACGGGGCACTGTTAGGCTAATTGTGTAGGCAAACAAAAATCCTGTGCGTAAGCACGGGATTTTTTCGTGGCCGATTGACTATTTATCCGCATCCGGTTTACAAAGCAATCTGGCGGGTGTCGATCAAGTGGCGCAAGTCGTTATCAATATTGGTCAGTGTTTGCCGTGGGTTGGCCTTGAAGGCCTCTGCGTACGAGGCGGCTGGCGTCCTGATAGTGGCCACCTGCTTACCGTTCATGTCGTCAATGGTAATCTGGTTACCGCTGAGGTGTGCGCTAAAGTAGCTGCCTTCAGTGGCTTCGTCCATGTAGTCCTGGGCGGATTGCTGTAAACCCTTGTTGATGACGTCGGTTGCCGTAGTCGGGTGGCCCGCTGCAGCTGCGGCCTGCACCATGCTGGCGACTTGATCCATATCTGTCGGAATATTATTCACAGTGATCATCCTTTCACTCGTTCGAACCCAACGTTTAACACGCTTAGTTTACCACGCAGAACGACGAGTTTTTCACCAAGTTGCTGTCACCGTAGTTGGTAGGTTTCGGGGAATGCTGTACAATGGGTCAAGATGAACGGAGCGGGGTACAAAGAAGCGGAGTAACTATGCAAATTTTTGATTCCCATACACATTTAAATGATCCGGCTTACGCCAGGAAGGAGGACGCCTGCGTAGCGGCAGCCCACGCACTGGGGGTCGACGAAATGGCCATTGTGGGGTCGGACACGACGCTTAACGCTGGGGCAGTGCAGTTAGCGGCCCGTTACCCGGGGTTAGTCGCCATCGTGGGCTGGCACCCTGAATCGGCGAAGGACTATACGCCGGCTGCTGCAGCGGAGTTGCGAACCCAGCTGGCGCTACCCCAAACGGTAGCGATTGGCGAAATTGGCCTCGACTACCACTGGGATACATCGCCCCGGGCGGTGCAACGCCGCGTCTTTGTCCAGCAGTTGGCGCTGGCGGACGAACTCGACATGCCAGTATCAATTCATAGTCGTGACGCCTTTATGGATACGTACACGCTACTGAATAACAGCCAGATTCGCCGCTTTGGCGGGGTGATGCATAGTTTTACCGGTGACGCGGTGTGGGCCCGGCGGTTTTTGGCGCTGGGGATGTACGTCTCGTTTTCCGGCATTGTCAGCTTCAAAAATGCGGCGCCAGAGCATGACGCGGTACGGGTAGTGCCCGATGACCGGCTGCTGGTCGAAACCGACGCGCCGTACCTGACACCGGAGCCATACCGCGGCCAGACCAACCAGCCCGGGTTTACCCGTTACGTCGTGGAGGCGGTGGCCCGGTTGCGGGGCACGACACCAGAACACATTGCCGCGGTCACGCAGGCCAACGCCCACCGGTTGTTTGGTTTAGGTAATTAGGAGATTGAATGAAACGTATACAACAAATCATCGTCGTTGAGGGTCGGGACGACACCAAGCGGTTGCGCGAGGCATTCGGCGACGTTGATACGATTGAAACGCACGGTAGTGCCATTGACGACGCTACGTTGCGGCGGATTCAGCACGCCCAGGCTACCCGTGGCGTGATCGTGCTGACGGACCCCGACTTTCAGGGGCAGCGGATCCGCAAGAAGATCATGGCCGCCGTGCCGGATGCCCAGCACGCTTTTTTACCGCGTGAGCAGGCCGTACCGGCACGCAGCGGTGGGTCACTAGGCGTGGAACACGCGCGGGTAGCTGACCTGCAGGCGGTGTTGGGGCACCTATTTACCCTGAGCACCGCGGCCCCCGAGGTCATTACGCGTGAGGATCTATGGACGGCCGGATTGTTGGGCGGCCGGGATGCGCAGCGGCGGCGTGAGCTGTTGGGTGACGAACTCAACATTGGTTATGCCAACGGTAAACAGCTGTTGCGGCGACTGCGGGCCTTTGGCATTACCACCAACGAGTTTGCGGCGGCCCTCCGTCGCGTTAATGAAAGGATCAAGCATGACTGATATTCCCCGTATTGCTACTCCGGCACGCACCCATGCCATCATGGAGCGTTTCGGCTTCCACACTAAAAAACACCTGGGGCAAAACTTTTTAACGAACCTGGACGTGTTGAGTGGCATCGTGCGCGCGGCGGCCATCGATGACCATAGCGACGTGATTGAAATTGGCCCCGGCATCGGCTCGCTCACTCAGTACTTGGCCGAAGCGGCTCACCAAGTGTTAGCGTTGGAGATTGACGCAGCGTTGTTGCCGGTACTGGCTGACACAATGGCACCGTACCCCAACGTGACGGTGGTGAATCAGGACGTGTTGGCGGCGAACCTGCAGGAGTTGATCAACACCCACTTTGATGGTCAGCACGACGTCAAAGTGGTGGCTAACCTGCCGTACTACATCACTACACCCATTTTGATGCACCTGATGCGCACGACGGTGGACTTTAGTTCGATTACCGTGATGATGCAGGGGGAGGTTGCCGACCGCTTGACCGCCCAACCCGGAAGTAAGGATTATAGTAGCCTGTCCATCGCGATTCAGAATCAGATGACGGTGCGTGTGGCCATGACGGTCAATCGACATTCCTTTGTGCCGGCGCCCAACGTGGATTCGGCCATCATTGTGCTCCAACGGCGGCCGCAACCCCTCGCGATGGTTAATGATCCGGCCGGTTTTGACCGGCTGGTCCGGGGCAGCTTTGCTTCACGGCGCAAGACGCTGTGGAACAACCTCCAGCAGCTGTACGGCAAGGCGCCAGACGTAAAGGCAGCCATGACCGCGGCCCTGGCGGATAGTGGTATTGAACCGGGGGTGCGAGCGGAGCGGCTGACCATCACCGACTTTGCGCTACTCTTCAATAATTTACAGAAACACCATGTTGCGTGAGCAGAAAAAAATCAGACCAATTTTGTAATCTTTCAGTGAAACCCACTCATACCGGGATGCACCGGGCCCTTGCCACACTTGCAATTAGGGCCTTTTTGTGCTATCATAACTAACCGAAGGGGTGAGCACATGCCAATAACACTTGCTAGTATCAAGAACAAACTTGACTCTAAAATCGGTGAGCCAATCACCGTGGTTGCCCAGGCAGGGCGGAAGAAAGTCACCCGGCGCAACGGTATTTTGCGCGAAACTTTCCCAGCCATTTTCGTGGTGGAACTGAATCAAGAAGAAAACGACTTTGAGCGGGTTTCGTACAGTTATGCAGATCTGTTGACTAAGTCAATTGAAATTTCGTTTGATGAGGCTGCTTCGGCTTAGGTAGGATGACTACCTGGCGTGGTGAAGCCAGCAACAACATGCATTACGGCTGAGGGCCGACACCAACATTCTCGTTGGTGTCGGCCCTTTGTGTTAACCGAATGTGTGCAACGGTGCGCCCACATGGTGGCGCGAAAGGAGCGAATACAACATGGTAACGGTAACGGGACAGCGGGTGCTGGTGATTGGTGGCACGTCGGGTTTTGGCCAGGCGGTTGCCCAACTTGCCCTCAATGAGGGTGCCCAGGTGACAATCATTGGCCGTACGCAGCAACACCTAACGGCCGCACTGGGCAAACTCACGGGAGCGCAAGGTGTCTGTCTGGATGTAGCTGATGGGAACCAGTTACAAAGTTGGCTGGCTGATCAGGCCAACTTTGACCACGTGGTGTCGACTCTCGGTGGCGCCATGGGTGGCGGCTTTTTGGATCACACCGACGACGAAGAGGTTGCGGCAGTGGCGGGTAAGTTTACGACGGGGATGCGGGTCGCGCGGCGCGTGTTGCCCCACCTGAACGAGCAGGGCAGTTTAACGCTGACCGCCGGCGCTGGTGGTCGCCCGTATAATGCCTCGGGCGCCGTGGTGGGCAACCAGGCGCTGATGACTTTGGTGCAAGGACTGGCCGTGGAGGTTGCGCCGCACCAACGCGTTAACGCCGTGGCGCCGTACTGGACGCCAACGGGTTTGTGGCGGAACCTGAGCGACGCCGAGGTCGCCGCGCAGGTAGAGGCCCAAGCGCAGCAAATTCCGCTGGGGCGCGTGGGCACACCGACCGAGGTGGCAACGGCCTACCTATTCTTGATGCACAATCACTTCATCACCGGCCAGACCATCTTTGTGGATGGTGGGGTGTCCGCACTGTAAACCCCGTCAGTGGGCCAGCACTTGGTTCGTGCAAAGTTGTGCATAATTGCGTATACTAATGCTAACAAGCACGACAATGAACAGGTAAAGACTGGTGAGGGTTATGGAAATTACCCAGAAAGCTCCGGCCAAAATCAATCTTAGTCTCGACGCGCTGTACCGCCATGGCGATGGTGAGCACGAGTGGCGCATGGTCATGACGAGCATCGACCTGGCGGATTACGTGTCCATACGCCCGGGTGCCCGTAAAATCAGGGTCAGCACGGACAGCGGCTTTGTCCCTGAGGATGCGCGCAACCTCGCGTTCCAGGCGGCCCGTATTTTGCGTCAAGAGGCTGGTATTAATGCCGGTGCATCAATCTACATTGAAAAACACATTCCCGTAGCGGCGGGCCTGGGCGGTGGCTCCGCGGACGCCGCGGCGGTTTTGCGCGGCCTGAACGAACTGTGGGGGCTGCACTACAGCCAGGAACAACTTGCACGGATCGGTCTCAAAGTGGACTCGGACGTGCCCTTTTGTGTGTATTCGCAACCGGCACTGGTTACGGGTCGTGGCGAGCAGGTGACGCCGCTAGGCACCCTGCCCAGCTTTTGGGTGGTTCTGGTAAAGCCGGCTATTTCGGTCACTACGGCCCGTATTTTAAGCATGGTGGACTACGACCAGGTTCTGCACCGGCCGCAAACTGACCGCGTGCTTAAGGGTATCACCCAGCGCAACTTTGACCTGATGGTGTCCGGGATGGGCAACGCACTCGAAGACGTGACTGCCACCCGGTTCCCGGTGATCAAAGAACTTGAACAGCGTCTGGTTAAGTATGGGGCCAGTGTGGCACAGATGAGCGGCACCGGGCCGACCGTCTTTGGCTTGTGCCCCACCCGTTCGCGGGCGGAGCGCGTCTACAACAGTATGCGTGGTTTCTGCAAGGAGGTGTATTTAGTGCGGCCATTGAGACTGGGTTAGCACGCCCAGCGCTGATGGACCAGTAATGCGGCCACGACGGCGCGTTCGTTTGAATGATGCAGGTGGTGGGGGACTACCAACGTATCATTGAGATTAACGCCCGACCGGCGCGGTCGTGCCGAAGAAGTGGAGGAGAAGATGAATAAAGAATCTTCAGGGCGGCACGCGACCGCTGACCATTTTGCCTGGGGCACCTTTTTGAACACGGGTTACACCATCGTGGAGTTGGTATTGGGAGCCATGGTGGGCTCCGTGGCGTTGATTGCGGACGCGTTGCACAATTTGAGTGACGTGCTGGGCCTCGTGTTGGCGTGGGGCGCGGAGCTGTTGACGCGGCGGCACCCCACGTTACGACGGACATACGGCTTGAAGGGTACCACCATCCTGGCGGCGTTGGTCAACGCACTCATGTTGGTGATTGCCATGGTGTTGATCGTGGCGGAAGCTGTCAATAAACTGCATCATCCAGCCCCGGTCGCGGGGTGGTCCGTGGTGCTGATCGCGGGCGCGGGGGTCCTCGTCAACGGGGCCACGGCGCTGCTGTTTGGTCGGGGCAACAAGGACCTCAACGTGCGGGGGGCCTTTTTGCACATGGCTGCAGATGCCGGCGTGTCGCTAGCCGTGGTCGTCGCCGGTATCATCATGATCGTCACCGGGTGGCGCTGGGTGGACCCGGTAGCCTCGTTAGTAGTGGCGGGCGCAGTGCTCGGATTAACGTGGGGATTGTTACGTGATGCCCTCAACATGGCGTTGGCGGCGGTTCCCCGTAGTATCGACACCCGGCAGGTGGAGGCAGTCATTGCGCATTGCCCGAGCGTGGTGAGCTACCACGACCTGCACATCTGGGCCATTAGCACGGCCGACACGGCACTGACGGTACACGTGCGGCGGAACACCCACGAACATAACGACGCGTTCTTGGACGAACTCGCTGCACGAATCCGGGAACAGTGCGGCATCACCCACATCACCATCCAGGTCGAGTACGGCAATAATGACGGTGATAACGACTACTAGTCTACTAGTCACTACACCGGGTGCCAGTGGGAAAAAACCGTCGACGATAGGCGAACATTGTTGAATAATGGGTGGAAATGGCTAGCGTAAAGACGGATATTCGGTTATAATCGATTGATAAAATACGTAAAACATTGAAACTCAGAGGAGATAACAACATGAAAACCCGTCGTAGTGATCGACTGATTGATATGACCCGCTACTTGTTAGAGCGGCCCCACACGCTGGTGCCCCTAACCTTTTTTTCGCAGCGCTATGAATCAGCTAAATCGTCCATCAGTGAAGACCTGGCCATCATTCGCCGTACTTTTAAGCAGCGGCAAACTGGCATTTTGGAGACCGTCCCTGGGGCCGCTGGTGGCGTGCGCTACATTCCCATGATTGGCATCGACGAAGCTAACGAGTTTATCAGCGAGATGGCTGGTCGCTTGGCGGACACTGACCGGTTACTACCTGGTGGGTACGTGTACCTCAGTGACCTTCTCGGCACGCCGGAAGTTTTGCGCCAAATCGGTCGCCTAATTGCGACCCAGTACCTGGATTCCCGCGTGGATGCCGTCATGACGGTGGCCACTAAGGGAATTCCGATTGCCCAAAGTGTCAGTCAGTACTTGAACGTACCGTTTGTGATCGTGCGGCGTGATTCTAAGGTGACGGAAGGCTCCACCGTATCCGTCAACTACGTCTCGGGTTCGTCGGACCGTGTCCAGAAGATGGAACTCAGCAAGCGTTCCTTGCGTGCCGGCGAAGGCGTCCTGATCGTGGACGACTTCATGAAGGGCGGCGGCACCGTTAACGGGATGAAGAGTCTGATTGAAGAATTTGATGCTGAAACGGTCGGCGTTTCCGTCTTTGCCGAAGGGACGTTCAACGGTGACCACATGGTCGATGATTACACCTCGCTATTGAAAGTTGACACGGTCGACGGTAAGGAAAAGAGCATCCACGCGGCGGCCGGGAACTACCTGCAGCGCAACGAGGATCTGCTCAAGGAGTTGGGTAATTAATGTCATCCTACTTGGAACCCATCAAGACGGCCATCTTCGTCTTTCCGTTCCTGGCTGCTTTGCTGAGTTTACCGTTCGTCATTTTGCAGTACCGACGCTACGGCAGCTTTTTGTGGAGCCGTACTATCGTCCTGTTTTTCTTCGTGTTTTACATGCTGTGTGCATACTTCCTGATTATTTTGCCGTTGCCACCCATCCACGTGGTGGCGGCATTGCAAACGCCGCGGTACAACCTCGTACCGTTGATGTTTGTGCGGGAATTCATGAAGTATTCTGGGTTTGAGCTCACTAATTGGCACACCTGGTTGGCGACGCTTAAGCAGCCGTCGTTCCTGCAACCTGCGTTTAACCTAATGCTGACCGTGCCGTTTGGCTTCTACATGCGCTACTACTTTAGGCGCTCGTGGTGGCAGGCAGTGTTATTGACGTTTGGCCTGAGCCTCTTCTTTGAACTGACCCAGTTGTCGGGGTTGTACCTGATCTACCCCCGGCCTTACCGCTTGTTCGATGTGGACGACTTGTTGATCAACACCACCGGCGGGGTCCTCGGTTTTGGGTTGACGCCCCTGATTGCGGTGGCCTTTCCCAACCGGGCCCGGATGGATGCTCAAAGTTTTGCCCAGGCTGACCGGGTCGGGCCACTGCGGCGTTTTGCGGCGTGGCTGGTCGACTTTGTGATTATTCGGGGTCTGGTGGCGTTCTTGTTGAGTGCCGTACTCCGGTGGTTGGGTCACGCCGGGCTGGCGGCAAGCTGGCTGGTGACGTACCTGGTGCCAGTCCTGTGCTTAATGTACCTGACTCCGCTGTGGTTGCACGGCCAGACGCTGGGCAAAAAGTTGTTACGGATACGCATCGTGGGCGTGAATGGGACGTCACTGTCGTGGTGGCGGCTGGGGTTACGTCAGGGTGTACTGTACCTGATTACGCTGCCGCTGTTGCGGGTCTGGACGCACGAACTAACTGGTGTATTGGCTAATGTGGGTGCCCGGACGCAGCTCAACTTGCTAGCGTTGGGCCTACTCAGCGTGGGCGTGCTGTTCGTGGTCTGGAACCTTTGCTGGCAGTTGTTGCGGCGTCGGGAGCGGTTGTTCTACGAAGCGTGGGCGGGTACCGAACAAGTGGCGCTCAAACCACGCACCGCGGTACCAACACCAGTTGCGCTAACGCCAGACGCGCGGCAAAGTGATGGTAGTAAATGATACTCAGCAACGATAATTGAAATGTACTGTGAGGGACCACCTGGGCGGGGTCCCTTTTGTTGTGTGGTTGGGACGTTAGAACGGAGATGGCAGGGCCTATACCAATTACGGCAAGTGCGCGGTGACTATGCTATCATTACAGGTGACACCAAAACCAAAACTTACAGGAGCGAGAGTATACATGACAGCAAAATACACGATTATTTTAGCCGCGGGTAAGGGTACGCGGATGAAGAGCAAGCTACACAAGGTGTTGCACCGTGTTGCGGGCAAGTCGATGGTCGACCACGTGTTGACCCAGGTAGAGCAAATTCATCCCGAAGCCGTGGTCACTGTGGTTGGTCACGACGCTGAGGCGGTCAAAGCTGAGTTGGGGGACCGTACGCAGTTTGCTGAACAGAAGGAACAGTTGGGGACTGGGCACGCTGTTTTGCAGGCTGAAAGCATTTTGGGTGGTCGCGACGGGGTGACAATGATTGTCAGTGGTGACACACCGCTGTTGACTGCCGCCACGTTTGAGAAGTTGTTCGCCTACCACGCGGACAAGGGCGCCAAGGCCACAATTTTGACGGCGGCAGCGCCAGATCCGACTGGCTATGGGCGCATCATCCGTGGCGATTTGGGTACCGTCCAGAAAATCGTGGAACAAAAGGACGCCACGCCGGAAGAAGCCAAAATCAACGAAATTAACACCGGCGTGTTCTGCTTTGACAACAAGGCTTTGTTCTCGGCCTTGCACGAAGTGACGAATGATAACGCGCAGGGTGAGTATTACCTGACGGACGTGATTGAAATCCTGAAGCGGCGCGGTGATGTGGTGGCCGCATACAAAATGCCAGACTTCAACGAAAGTATGGGCGTGAACGACCGGGTGGCTTTGGCCGCCGCGGCGAGTGTGATGCGCGACCGGATCAACGAGGAGCACATGCGTGACGGGGTGACCCTGATTGACCCTGAGCGGACGTACATTGATGCGGACGTGCAGATCGGCAACGATACGGTCATTGAGCCGGGCGTTTACCTGAAGGGTCAGACCGTGATTGGTAATGATTGCCACATCAGGTCGGGTTCGACCATCGTCAACAGTACCATTGAAGACGGCGTGACCGTCACGAGTTCGACGATTGAGGACAGTATTATGCACAAGAACAGTGATATTGGTCCGAACAGCCACCTACGTCCACAGAGTGATATTGGTGAGGGCGTCCACATCGGGAATTTCTGTGAAGTGAAGAAGGCCACGATTGGCGCTGGCACCAAGGTGGGGCACTTGACGTACGTGGGTGACGCGACCCTGGGCAAGAACATCAACGTTGGCTGTGGCGTGGTCTTTGTCAACTACGATGGGGTCAAGAAGTGGCATACGAACGTGGGCGATGACGCCTTTATCGGCAGCAACTCCAACATCGTGGCACCGGTGGACGTGGCGGATCACAGTTTCATTGCGGCGGGTTCGACAATCACGAACGACGTGCCGTTCCACGCCATGGCGATTGCCCGGTCACGGCAGACGACGAAGCCAGATTATTGGGACCGGCTGCCATTGTCCGACTCGGAGGACTGGCAGTAGCGAGCGCAACGCAGGCCGTTGTGGTTACGGTAGTGTGTAGCGCGGTTAAATCAAATAAGTACAGGGTGGCCCTTAAGCATTGTGGCCACCCTTTCTTATCTACGCCAGTTGGTTGATGGTAAAGAAAACAATAGTTTGATCACTAAATGTCCGTACTGGCGCCACTAATCGCATTAATTGGGCGCGTTTGCTGTGGGGGCGGTCTTCGTCCTGACACTCTGATTGTCACACCTCAGTTGGTGGTGTACTTTCATGTCTTGCCGGCCCGTTCCTAACCAACTTTTTATGGCATTTGCGGTGTTGAACCAAGGAACTTTCAGAAATAATTTCATGAGAGCCAGTCAACGTCACTTGCTTTTTGTGATTAATCGTCTAGACTTAATACGTAAGCAGAATCCGAACAAATACACATATGGAGGCCACCATGTCTGCGCATTACGCTGACCCGAAATTAAAAATTTTTGCCCTGAACTCCAACAAGCCGTTGGCGGAAAAGATTGCCGCTGAGGTTGGTGTTGAGTTGGGTAAGTCGTCCGTGAACCGTTTCTCTGATGGGGAAATTCAGATTAACATCGAGGAAAGTATCCGTGGGGATGATATTTACTTGATCCAGTCCACCTCGGCGCCGGTTAACGACAACCTGATGGAATTGCTCATCATGATCGATGCCCTGCGGCGTGCGTCCGCCCACACCATTAACGTGGTGATGCCGTACTACGGGTACGCCCGTCAAGACCGCAAGGCGCGGAGCCGTGAACCGATTACCGCCAAGTTGGTGGCTAACATGCTCGAACGTGCCGGTGCCGACCGGGCGTTATTGCTGGACCTCCATGCGGCACAAATCCAGGGTTTCTTTGATATCCCAGTTGACCACTTGATGGGGGCGCCGCTGCTGGCGGACTACTTCCTCAGCAACCACTTTGTTGGTGACGATACCGTGGTCGTTTCTCCTGACCATGGTGGGGTGACGCGTGCCCGGAAGCTGGCCGAGTTCCTGAAGTCGCCGATTGCTATCATCGACAAGCGGCGGCCACGGCCAAACGTGGCTGAGGTCATGAACATTGTCGGTAACGTCAAGGACAAGCACTGTATCATTATCGATGATATGATTGACACCGCGGGGACTATCACCTTGGCTTCGGCGGCGTTGAAAGAAGCCGGCGCCAAGTCCGTGCTGGTTTCCGCAACCCACGCCGTGTTCTCTGGCCCAGCCGTTGAGCGGTTGAAGAATTCTCCGATTGAGCAGGTCGTGGTGACCGACTCGATCCAGCAGCCGGAGGACAAGAAGTTCGACAAGTTGGTGACCGTTTCAGTTGGTCCACTGATTGGCCGGGCCATCAAGCACATTCACGAAAACCGGCCAGTGTCCCCATTGTTCCAGAATCGGTTCCGTCGGGACGCTGAGTAGTACGTATAGATAGCAAAGGAGCAACCACGATCGCGTGGTTGCTCCTTTTTGATTGTGTGGTTTTTTGTCAGTCATTTTGGTGGGTCTGCGCGGCGAGCATATCCCGAATTTCTTTGAGGTAGGTTTCTTCTGCCGACGGGGCCGCGGGCGCAGGTTTAGCACGGTGGGTGAGTCGGTTGATGATTTTGACCAACAGGAACACGACGAACGCCATAATGATGAAGTTGATCACATCACTGATGAACGTCCCGACAGTGAACTTAGCGCTGAACACGGTGAAGTACAATCCGTCTAAGTTTGCTTTACCCATAAACAATGACAGTAATGGGCTGATCAAATTAGTGGTGAGGGATTTCACCAGGCTGGTGAAAGCACCGCCAATGATAACGCCCACAGCTAGGTCGACCATGTTGCCACGACTAATAAATTCTCGAAACTCTTTCAGCATAGTACTCCTCCTCCTGGATGCTCAGTCAGCGTAACCATTACAAGGAATATTTTAGCATGGTTAGAAGGCTATCGTGTGGGTAGCGCCCAAAATCATGGTGAGGATGGTGTAGGCTAGGATGAGGCCGCCGGCGACAAAATGGCGGCGTTTGTTCATGACCATCATGGCAACGTATTCACGGATGGTGGCGTTGGGCAGGAAGTACAGACGGGTCTTGGCCCCGATTCCGTTCGCGTCGATACCAGCACGGCGGGCAAAAATACCAGCACGCAGTAAGTGATAATTATTCGTGCAAAACATCGCGTGATAAGGCCGTCCCTGTTGGTGTTGATCGATGATGCGGCGTGAAAAGCGCATGTTCTCCAGGGTCGTGCGGCTTTGATCCTCGAGGAGGGTCGCTGTAGCCGGAATGCCGTGGGCCACCGCATACGCTTGCATGGCTTGGGCTTCGCTGACCTGTTCATCGGGGCCCTGGCCGCCAGACAAGATGATGGTCGGTGCTGGCAGTCCCTGCGCCACTTGCCGCTGGTAGCGGGCAATGGCTACGTCAATGCGGGCGCCCAGCAGACGGGATACCCGGTGGCCGTCCAGTAGTCCGGCCCCGAGGACGATCAGGTACTGGAGCGGCTGACGGGTCCGCCAGCAATTGTAAGCGATGAGGGCGGTGAGAAAGTTCAGGCCGGTAATGGCAATGTACAACCAGCAACAGTTTACCAAGACCGTCAGTGAGTAGGCCAACCAGGCTGGCAACAGTTGGTGGCCGACGGTATCCAAAATACTGAGTAGCACCAAACCCGCGGCAATCATTAAAGTGAGCATGTTGCCCAGACTATGGCCTTCACGGCGCCACACGAGCAAAGCGTTCCATAATAACCACACTAGGTGGAAGGCCACCAGCATGATCACGGGCACACCGACGATTACGAGGGCGATGAGAGCCACGACGAGGAGCGTGGTACTATTGGCCACCATGACGATTACGGCGGCGAGGGTGAGCAGGCTGAACAAAGCTAGGTTGATCAGCAACCCGTTGACGAGCCGGCGAGGTTCACTGAGGTAACTGTACGTAGCCAGGCCGCAACAACCCGCAGCAATCAGGAAGACGCCAAAAAGAAACCAGTTCATGTGCATTCCGCCTTTCAGTCGAGTGCCGAATAGATTATAATGAGAGCAAATTAGAAAGTGGTGATAAAAATGACCGACCCAGTTTTTGGTACTAAGGATCCCAAGTTGGACTACGTCGAGCGCCGCGGCGTGTACGCCGTTATTCCGGATGCGTCGGGCCAGCGGCTACTCATGTTGGGCGCACCTAACTCGGCAATTTTCCTGCCGGGGGGCGGCGTTGAGGCTGGCGAAGATGACCAGGCGACTTTGCAACGGGAACTGCTTGAAGAATTTGGCGTGCGGGTCACAATTGATGACAAACTGGGCGCGGCGGCGGAGTACTTTTACTCCCATCACCGGCAAACGGCCTATTACCACCCCGCAACGTTTTACGCGTGTCATGGGATCGAACAGGTGGCGCCACCACTGGAAAACTTCAACACGTTGATGTTGATGCCCATTAGCGTGGCAGCTGGCCAGTTGAAGCGGCCGACCCACCGGTGGGCGGTCGCACGCTGGTTGGAACTGCAGGCGCATATTCACGAGGGTTAACGCAATACATACCGTTCGATGGCCTGAGCGACGCCGTCTTCGGCGTTGGTGCCGGTCACGGCATTGGCCTGGGCTTTGACGGCGGGGATGGCGTTACCCATCGCCACGCCCCAGCCGGCATAATTGAACATGGACAGGTCATTGGCCTGGTCACCTAGCACCATCACTTCGTCGGGTTGAACATGCAGTTTGGCCGCTAAGCCAGCGAGGGCGCGCCCCTTGCTGGCTCTTTGGTTCAGCACTTCCAGAAAGTAGGGTTCACTGCGCACGATGGTGTAAGCAGCGCGGGTGGCGGGGGCTAGGTGGGCTTGTAACCGGTCAATCTGTGCGGGTTGGTCAATGAACATAATTTTGGCAAAGCGGGTGTCCGGTGCAAAGTCGTCCGGGGTACGCACCACCAAGTTAATAAACGTCAGGCGTGCTTCCGTCCGGGTGAGGGCGGATGTTGGTGACTGTCCCGCGTACAATGTCTGGTTGTCTTCAGCGTGAATGTCTACGTGGAAGCGTTGGCTCAGGGTGTAGAACCGGGCGTAGTCAGCAAGGGTCACCTCGTGTTGTAGCAGCACGGTTCCACTCGCGCAACTTTGTACCAACGCGCCGTTGTAGGCGATGGCGTAATCATCGTCGGTGGTCAGACCCAGCGGCTCGAGGTAGGTGGCAATGCCGGGTAGGGGCCGGCCGGTACACAGCACGACTCGGACTCCCGCGGCCCGGGCGGCGCGAATAGCCTCACGGTTGCGCTGGCTAACTGCGTTGTCGTGGTTGAGCAAGGTGCCATCCATATCGGTTGCGATGAGTTTGATCGTCATGTTACTACCTCCCGTTACAGTAGTCGGTTGATACGCGGATCAATGATCTGTCCGTGGGCAAGGTACTGCTGAAATTCGCCGTACGCGGGCTGCCAATCCGGGTCGTCTTTGCTCGTCAGCATGACTTTGGGGAAGAAGAACCGCTGGTCGCCGCTGACCTTACCGGTAATGGCCGCTACCAGCGGGCTCAATGTGGATAATTCCTCTAGTGAGCCGTCGAGTTGCATAATCTCGATTTGGGTCTTGGGACTCGCGCTGGTCGGGTCGTACTGGTCGTATGGCAAGTCAAAGCTGTTGTTGATGGCCGTGTAGTACGCGGGATCAAAGCCGGCATCCGCAACGGCCTGGCGCATTGCGGGCAGGAGGTCCGCCGTCCCGGTCGAAAACGGTAATGACTTCAGCGGCCGGCGGTTCAGGAACCGGTCAGCTAGGTCACTCAAAATCGGATCGGGGTACCGCTGCCAGTAGTGAAAGTAGGTGGTGAGCACGCCGTCGTCCAGCTGGAGGTAGTCATCCAGATTAAAGTCTTGGCCAAAGAACGGAATCAGTAGCCGCGGCCGGAATTCCTTTTTGACGCTGCCGGCTTCGTACAGTTCCTTGGCGCGCTTGAGGACGCCAGTGAGAACTACTTCCATCCCGCGGGACACGGGGTGGAAATAAACTTGCTGGTACATTTGGAAGCGACTCACGATGTAGTCCTCCACCGCGTGCATCCCGCTGGGTTCAAAGGCGATGCCACCCGCGTAGGGCCGCATTACGCGCAGGATCCGGGTGAGGTCAAAGAGACCGTAGTTGGTCCCGGTGTTGTACGCGTCCCGCAGCAGGTAGTCCATTCGGTCGGCATCGATTTGGCTGCTGATCATTTGGACCACTTGGGGATTAGGGTACTGGTGGTCAATCACGCTAGCCACTTGGTCAGGGAACTCGGGGCTCACACCACGCAGGATGGCGTTCACGCGGGTATCTGGACTAGTAATAATTTCCCGGGTAATATCTTCGTGGTTGGTATGGAAGATGTGTTCAAAGGTGTGCGAATAAGCGCCGTGGCCGATGTCGTGGAGTAGCGCAGCACACAGGGTGAGCAGCCGTTCGGAATTGTCCCACAGGCCATCTCCGGGTGTGCGGCTGGGGTAATTAGCGGCAAAGTTGTCACAGATCTCACGCGCAATTTCGTATACGCCCAGTGAGTGGGTGAAGCGTGTGTGCTCGGCACCCTGGAAGACAATGCTACTGACACCGAGCTGATGAATGCGGCGTAAGCGTTGCATTTCGGGTGAGTTGATCAAATCGAGAATAACGCTGTCTTGCACGTGGATATAATTGTGGACCGGGTCGCGAAAGACTTTTTCGCGCGGTAATTTTTTATTTGCCATGTAGTCCCCTCCTGGAAACGTTTCTACTACTTTAAGTATAGCCAAACTAGCAGTCTGCGTCACCATGCAGGGTGTTGTGCCTCATAGCTGGTGAGCGGATGGGTGGCGGAGGCAGTTGTCGGGGTCACACCATCCCCCGGTAGCCGTTGCGGCGGCTTTGGCATATAATACAGGGCAGAGAGGATGACAAGTATGGACATGACACGCGGCGTCCCGGTTCAAATTCACCTTGAAACGTGGGTCAACCAGGACGGAAACAATGAACACCATGAATTTAATGAACCCGGACAACTCGTCCAAATGGGGGACACATTATATATACGCTACCGTGAACAGGCGGACGATGATTCCACCATCCCCGTTACTTTTAAGATCGCTGGGGCTGACTCCGTGATGCTCACCCGTGGTAACGCGGAAACCGACACCCGGCTGCAGCTACAGTTCGAAGCCGAAAAAGCCGTGGTGGCACGGTACACGACCCCGTACGGTATAATTCCCGTGCAGACCATTACGCCACGGATGGATGTGGCCTATACCAGCGCACCACTGAATGGTGAGGTGTACATCGAGTACCGGCTTGATGCGAACAAGCAACACTTGGGTGATTACCGCCTGCACCTGAACTTTACTGGAGCCAATTAAATTAACGTGAACGCGCAGCTAAATGTCACAAATGTGGTATGCTACTATTGATATGTAGATGGTTCGCTGGTATCATTGAACCTATCTGCGAAAACGGGAAAGGGGCGCGACTAACTTGAAACTGGAAGTATTCCAAGACGCCGACAAAAGCGAGCTGTCCTTAATTGAGGTTGCACGCGCAATCTTAAATGAAAAGGGCGAACCAATTGCGTTTGCTGATCTGGTCAATCAAATTCAGACCTACTTGGGCCGGAGTGACGAAGAAATTCGTGAACGCTTGCCACAGTTTTATACTGATGTGAACGAAGATGGTGAGTTTATCTCGCTGGGTGAGAACGTCTGGGGGCTGCGCTCCTGGTATCCATACGAATCCGTCGACGAAGAGGTTAACCACCCCGAAGACGAAGAAGGGGCGCCCCAGCGCAAGAAGCGTAAGAAGGTCAACGCCTTCTTGGCTGACGTTGCTGATGACGATGACGTCATTGATTACAACGCCGATGATCCTGAAGACGATGATCTTGACGATACTGACGATGACTACGATGACGGTGAAGCTGGTTATGCGGACGACGACGATGCGGCTGTCGATGATGATGCCGACGAAACGGACGACACGCCAGACAAGCTGCCAGATGGTATCGAAGGTCAGTTAGCTGAGTTTAGCGATGACGATGATGATACTGATTATGATGATTAGATAGTATGACTGTGGGGCCGCGTAATGGACGTGGCCCTATTATTATGCGCAGGTTAGGCGTTATTGGTGCTGTGAGTCTGCAGCAGGCGACCAACCCGGTATGGGGTTGACCGTCCTTGATATCCCTGCCGGTAATCCCTTGACTTTGGCATGTCATCCCGGTAATATACTTATTGGGCACTCTGCAGAACCTATGTAGAGTCAATCGGTTACAAGCTCCCTATTCCATTGTGAATGGGGAGCTTGTTTTTTGTTTTTGTTTTTCCCCGCGGTAAAGTCGTTGTTGGCTGTCGTGGCGACACGCAGTCTAGGATAGGAGAGTTGATATGACCAAGTATATTTTTGTCACTGGTGGCGTTGTTAGTTCCCTGGGCAAGGGGATTGTTGCCGCATCACTTGGCCGCCTGTTGAAGAGTCGCGGTCTCAAAGTTACCATTCAGAAGTTTGATCCATATTTGAACGTCGATCCCGGTACCATGAACCCTTACCAGCATGGTGAAGTGTTCGTGACCGACGATGGCGCCGAAACGGACCTGGATTTGGGTCACTACGAGCGGTTTATCGATATCAACTTGAACAAATACAGTAACTTCACGGCTGGTAAAATTTATTCGGAAGTTTTGCAGCGTGAACGTCACGGTGAATACCTGGGCGGGACGGTGCAGGTAATCCCACACGTCACTAACATGATTAAGGAAAAGATTATGCGTGCCGCGAAGCACACTGATTCGGATGTTATCATCACCGAAATCGGTGGTACCGTGGGTGACATTGAAAGTGAACCATTCTTGGAAGCTATTCGTCAGATGAAGGCGGATGTGGGCGCTGAAAACACCTTCTACATCCACGCTTCCTTGGTACCATACTTGCGGGCTGCCGCTGAACTCAAGACCAAGCCAACGCAGCACACCGTCAAGGAACTGCGTAGCATCGGGATTCAGCCGAACATGTTGGTTTTGCGGACGGAAAAGCCCGTCACCGACGAAATGAAGCAGAAGATTGCCATGTTTACGGACGTGCCGACGGAAGCCGTTATTGAGTCGCGGGATGTGCCCACCATTTACTCAATCGTGCGCAAGCTGAACGAACAGGGCATGGACCAATACGTGGTTGACCACCTGGGCTTGAAGACGAAGCCGGCTGACATTAGCGACTTTGTTGAGTTGGAGCACCGGGTGCAGAACTTGCAGGGGAGCGTTAAGATTGCCCTCGTCGGTAAGTATGTTTCCCTCAAAGGCGCCTACATTTCCGTGGCTGAAGCGCTGCGGGCTGCCGGATACAGCTTCAACACCAAGATTGAGCTCAACTCCCTCCAGGCTGAAGACGTGACCGATGAAAACGCGGACGAGTTGCTGGGGGATGCGGATGGCATTCTAGTTCCTGGTGGCTTTGGTGACCGGGGTCTGGAAGGCAAAATTGCTGCTATTCGCTACGCACGTGAGCATGACGTCCCGTTCCTGGGCATTTGCTTGGGGATGCAGATGGCGTCGATCGAATTTGCCCGGGATGTGGTTGGAATCAAGGATGCCATCAGCACCGAAACTGCGGATCACGGTACCCCAATTATTGATATTCTGCCTGACCAGGAAAACGTGGAAAACATGGGCGGTACCTTGCGTTTGGGGCTGTATCCATGTGACCTGAAGCCGGGTTCAGTTGCCGCCGCTGCATACGGCAACGTTAAGGAAGTACAGAAGCGTCATCGTCACCGTTACGAGTTCAACACGAAGTACCGCGCTCAGCTTGAGGCCAAAGGGTTGGTGTTCTCCGGTACGAGTCCTGATAACCGGCTGATGGAAGTCATCGAGTTGCCGACCAACAAGTTCTTTGTTGCTAGTCAGTACCACCCAGAATTCCAGTCTCGGCCAACGAAGCCAGAACCACTATTCAAGGCGTTCATCAAGGCCGCGGGGAACTTCTAAAGAAAGTTAAATAATTAATCTGTAGTTTTGTTTAAGAGGGGCGGCGCTTGCTTTTAGCGCCGCCCTTCTATAAACTGGAATAATGAGTGAAGTTGGTAACCTGACATTAAAGAACGGCCACAGGTAAACGCTTGCAGGCCGCCCAGGGTGGCGAATCGTCATCTTGCTCATTTGGTTATCGCGCCCGTCAGCGGGTTCACGGATAAATTCAACAATTAAACGTTACGAAATGATTTTCAACGAGGAATTTTTTGATGGAAAAAATGCTGATTCATGGGGGGAAGAGACTGTCTGGCGAGGTCACAATTGGTGGCGCTAAAAACAGCACTGTTGCGCTGATTCCCGCTGCCATCCTGTCCCGGACACCAGTACTGCTAACTGGGGTGCCACATATCCAGGATGTTTACAACTTGATGAGTATCCTGGCTGAGATGAATGTGACCTCTGACTTCAGTGGTAATGACCTACGCATTGACCCGACGCAGATCGTGATGACCGATCTCCCCAGTGGGAAAATCAAGAGCCTGCGGGCGTCTTATTACTTTATGGGCGCCATGTTGGGCCGCTTTGGACATGCGGTCGTGGGGTTGCCTGGTGGTGATGACATTGGGCCGCGGCCAATTGACCAACACATTAAGGGGTTCGAGGCCCTGGGTGCCAAAGTGGCGGACCATAACGGGGCCATTGTTTTAAATGCGCCTGAAGACGGCCTGCATGGAGCACATATTTTCCTCGACATGGTGTCGGTGGGGGCAACCATCAATATCATTCTTGCGGCGGTCACTGCCCACGGACAGACGGTTATTGAGAACGTTGCACGGGAGCCGGAAATTATTGACCTCGCTACGTACCTCAACAATATGGGCGCGACGATTCGTGGTGCCGGTACTGACGTGATTCGCATTGAAGGTGCCAGTCGGTTGGCGGCGAACAACGCGCATACCATCATTCCTGACCGTATTGAGGCGGGCACGTACTTGTCCATTGCGGCAGCCCAGGGTGACGGTATCCTGGTCAAGAACATCATTGCGGAACACCTGGATTCTTTTTTGGCCAAGTTAGAGGAAATGGGTGTGGTCATGGATGTAGGGGAAGATTCCATCTTTGTATACCCTTCCGGTGAGCTTCACGGCGTGACGATTAAGACTGCGCCATACCCCGGCTTTGCCACTGACCTCCAGCAACCGTTGACTCCGTTATTGATGAAAGCCGACGGGGAGGCGATGGTGATCGACACCATCTATCCCAAACGGACCCGGCACGTGCCGGAACTCCTCAAGATGGGAGCTAACATCAGGGTGGAGGATGATCACATCAAGATTCGTCACT
Organism: Lacticaseibacillus thailandensis DSM 22698 = JCM 13996; assembly: GCF_001436135.1. NCBI lineage: Bacteria > Bacillati > Bacillota > Bacilli > Lactobacillales > Lactobacillaceae > Lacticaseibacillus > Lacticaseibacillus thailandensis. The sequence goes on along the minus strand of NZ_AYZK01000002.1, from coordinate 28,398 downwards.
GCGACCAACTGACCGGCGCGACGGTTGCGGCTGAAGAGATTCGGGCCGGCGCGTGCTTAATGCTGGCCGGGTTGATGGCGCAGGGCGAAACGACCATCACCAAAGTCGATAACATTCTCCGCGGTTATGACCGTGTGGTAATGAAGTTGCAAGGCTTGGGCGCGGACGTTCAGCTAGTGGACAGCGCCAGCTGAAAATTGCCAAAAGTGCGCATTCGTGTTAACATACTACAGTTAAGATAATAAGAATCTCTGGGTCAGGCAATGGCTCAGGGCGAAGGAGAAATGATCATGAAGCAAGGAATTCACCCAGATTATCACCAGGTCGTATTCATGGACTCAACGACTGGTTACAAGTTTATTGCTGGCTCCACTAAGACCAGCAGCGAGACTGTCACCATGGACGATGGTAAGGAATACCCATTGGTTCGTGTTGAAACGACGTCTGACTCCCACCCGTTCTACACTGGCAAGCAGAAGTTTGCTAAGGCGGATGGCCGTGTTGAGCGGTTCAACAAGAAGTACGGTTTTACGAGCAAGTAATGATGTACTTATAAAATCCCGGTTAGCGCCGGGGTTTTTGTTTGGGCAAAAAAGGTAGCGCGTCTGGCTATTAAATCACGTTTAGCTTTACTTATATGTCAATAAGCTCTTGCTAATGAACGGCCAAAAAATAAAAATTATCCTGTGATAAATTGGCGCGTTCACGGATAATAATTTGGTATTATAAGTTGCGTAGAGAGGCGCAAGCCAAACTCAAACCTAAACTTACACTCCCCAAAAAAGTTCCCCCAAACTTTTCCTCCGCTAGCGGAGGTTTTTTTTACTCTCAGTTAGGACTTTGTCCTTACTGAGAGTTAACTCGGAGCAATGGCCAAGCCATTGCGAGAGACTGTAGCATTGGCTGGCTTGAGCGCAGATGGCGAAGAACTAGCGGAGTGTCGATGGTCAGTTAGGACTTTGTCCTCACTGAGAGTTAACTCGGAGTAATGGCCAAGCCATTGCGAGAGATTGTAGCATTGGCTGGCTTGACCGCTGATGGCTGAAAGCTAGCGGAATGGCGATGCCCAGTACGGACATTGTCCTTACTAGGAAAATTATCTGTGATCGCTCGGTGAGGTGAGGATAAGTTTGAATCCCTGCCACGCACCCCAAGGACTGATGATGATGCCCCCCGCTGTGGGTGGGTGACACAAGATTGTAGGATTGTTAGGTTGTCGTTAAAGACAGTCAGTGCGCTGTTTGTCGGGGTATTAATGGTGTGACTACTTTTATGTGTGAAGTAAATCACATAAATTTACGTTTATTATAACTAGCCAGATGTGTCAATGTTGTGGTATCGTTTACGGACGGATGGCCGTCACGAATATGATTTCTTGGTGGCGCTGTCGACGTTACACAGGGATAATCGTTGTATTTGCAACGTTTATTGACAAGGGTGACAGAAGTGTCCGCCACAGCATTATTTAACTAATGGTACTATAAATAAATTATTATAAAGTTCGCCAAAATAAAAAATATATTTATTGATGTTGCTGAGCACAGCTTGTTAGATTTGGTACTATATAACTTGTAGAGAGGCATCAGCCTATCTCAAACCTAAACTTACACTCCCCAAAAAAGTTCCCCCAAACTTTCCTCCGCTTGCGGAGGTTTTTTTTTACTCCCAGTTAGGACATTGTCCTTACTGAGAGTTAACTCGGAGCAATGGCTAAGCCATTGCGAGAGACTGTAGCATTGGCTGGTTTGACCGCTGATGGCGAAAAGCTAGCGGAATGGCGATGCCTGGTAAGGACATTGTCTTTATGTCCCTACTGGGAGCTAACTCGGAACAATGGCCGAGACTGTAGCGTTGGCTGACTAGATGGCTGATGATGGAAAAGAATAGGAATACCGATGGCCATTAGGGACATTGTCCTTACTGGGAGACATCTCGGTGCCAGGACAGCTAACTACACAATCAGCGACCTTTCCCGGCGCGAAACTAAATGCATTTTGCCATTTGCGCGCCAAAATCCTCACGGTGAGGAAATGCTTCTGTTAAACTGTTCATGTTAGTCGATTTGCGCGGGGCTGAAACTGCCAGGTACCGAGCTGGAATGTCGAGGCCAAAGTGGGTCCTGGGCATCCCAGCCCGTCCCATTCTGTCTCTGAACGCTCCGCTCTGCTGATTGGAGGGCAGAATATGCGTAAATTTAGCCAGTACCTATATTACCTGAATATTATCGGCATGCTGTTGTACGTCATTATCTGTGGGACGTTGCTAGCTATGGGCCATCCGTGGCGCAGTAGCCAGCTGGGCCTGATTGGGCAGGTTGCCGCTGGGCTGGTGTTGGCCTCCGTGCCGCTTGCACTGACCAAGTGGTTGCACGTGCAGTTGCCACCGTTATTGGTGGCGCTGTACGAGTTGTTTATCCTAATGTCGATCCTGTTAGGTACCGGGATGGGGATGTACTCGGTGCCGTACTGGGACAAAGTTGAGCACGCCTTCTCTGCGGCCATGTTAGCCGGACTCGGGTACATGATCTTTGCGGCCCTGACGCCCGCCGACCAGCGTGACCAGGTCAGCCCGCTATTACTGAGCATCTTTGCGGTGGCATTCGGGACAATGGTCGGTGTCTGCTGGGAGTTTTACGAGTTTACCGGTGATGGTTTGTTCGGCCTCGACATGCAGCGGTACATGAGCGGTGGACACTTGTTGGCTGGTCGGGCCGCGCTCATGGACACCATGGGCGACCTGTGCATGGACTTTGTGGGGAGCCTGGCGCTGGGCATCGTCGGGTACTTTGGTATTCGGCGGAATCGGCACTGGCTCGACACTTACATGCTGCGGCGGATAAAGTAGTGGCATCGGGGCCCGATTCGCGGTAAAATTGATGGGTTCAAATCAGTTGTGGGTAGTAACACGTTGCTACCTGATCGTGGTGCGGATCACGATCTAATCAAAAACGGGTACGTGCAGTTGATGTGCCTACCCGTTTTTATATAGGGGAGATACTGTCATGAAAATGACTCTGGATACAATTGCCAGCGTGGTGGGTGCCACAGCACCAGCTAACGCTGACCAGGTGACGGTGACTGGCGTGTGTTTTGACGCCCGGAAGGTGCAACAGGGCGACCTGTTTGTACCATTGAAGGGTCACCGTGATGGTCATGAGTTTATTGAGCAGGCCTTTGCCGGTGGCGCGGTCGCTAGTTTCTGTGACCACGCGCATGCAGAGAGTACGCAAAGCCGCGTGGGTACTGCGCCGCTACTGGTGGTGGATGATCCACTCAAGGCGCTACACGCGTGGGCACGTTACTATCTGCTGATTAAAGTGAACCCCAAAGTGGTTGCCATTACGGGTAGTAACGGGAAAACGACCACCAAGGACATGACGGCCGCAATTTTGGCCAGCCAGTACCGGGTGGTTAAGACCCAGGATAACTTTAACAATGCTATCGGGGTCCCCATCACGATTCTGTCGATGGAACCAAATACCGAGGTGCTAGTGGTCGAGATGGGTATGGATCACTTTGGTGAACTTGAAGCCCTCAGCACCCTGGCGGAACCGGATGTGGCGGTTATTACCATGATTGGCGAAGCACACATTGAGTTTTTTAAGACGCGCGACCGGATTGCGGATGCCAAGATGGAAATCGTGTCGGGGCTCAAAGACGATGGCCTGTTCGTTTATAATGGGGATGAACCGTTATTGCGGGAGCGGGCCGCCAAAGTGACGCAGGACCAGGTCACCTTTGGCCTAGCACCAAATAACGACCTGGCGGCGGAACACGTGCAGCCGTTCCGTGACCACACGGAGTTTGATGTTTCCCGCTGGCCAGACGTGCACTTCTCCATTCCGATGATGGGGGAGTACAACGTTAACAACGCCCTTGCGGCGATTTTAGTTGGGCGGCGCTTCCATGTGAAGCCGGAAGCCATGCGTGATGCGTTGGCGCACTTCAAGGCCACGCATAACCGGACGGAGTGGTTGAAGGGTGACGCCGGGGAGTCCATCCTCAGTGACGTCTATAACTCTAACCCGACCGCTGTGCGTGCCGTGTTGCACGACTTTGTGAAGGTGCCCACCAAGGGGCGCCGCATTGCCGTGCTGGGTGACATGCTGGAACTAGGCACGGCGAGCCATGACCTACACGCGGGTTTGGCCGATGCCTTGGATCCTGACCAAGTTAACTGTGTCTACCTATACGGGCCGGAAATGCATGCGCTGTATACCGCCCTGCAGGCTAAGTATGACGGCCAGCACCTGTTCTACTTTGCCGAGGATGATCAAAGTCACCTGGAGTCGCAGCTACTGGATGGGGTGTACTCGGATGATCTCGTTTTGATCAAGGGTAGCCACGGGATGCACCTAGAAAACGTGTTGAGCGCGTTACTGAACGGTTCACGAGAATAACGTTATGACAATTTTTGGGAGTGGTGCTACCGCACACACTCCCTTTCTTTATGGGCAGATGTTAATGAAGATAACCATTGCGGTCACGTGGCCGCGAACCCGAGGAGACGCAATTTCTGGTCGTTGAGCATGTTGCAATTATGAAAACTGGCTGTGAAACCCTAGGGCGTCTGGGCCTTTCTTTGCGTTTTGACCCGATTCACGCTATAATAGTAAGAACGCATTTTTGATAACACATTGTGCACGTTACAAAACGGTACCTTCATGGGTGGATTTACTCCGGTTTTGTGGTGTGCATATGCACACACTAGGAGGACTCATTTGAAGTTTACAGAATTAGGTTTGGACCAAGATTTGCTCAAGGCGATTGACCGTGCCGGGTTTGAAGAAGCAACCCCAATCCAGGCAGCCACCATCCCGCTGGTCTTAGCGGGTAAGGACGTTATTGGGCAGGCCCAAACGGGTACTGGTAAGACCGCGGCTTTTGGTCTGCCATTACTGCAACACATTGATTTTAGTGACCGTTCCGTTCAGGCGTTGGTCATTTCACCAACCCGGGAACTGGCGATTCAGACCCAGGAAGAACTTTACCGGTTGGGTCGCGACAAGCATGCACGGGTCCAAGCCGTGTACGGTGGTTCCGACATTCGGCGCCAGATTCGTGGCTTAGCAGATCATCCACAAATCGTTGTGGGTACGCCAGGTCGTTTACTTGACCACATCAACCGTCACACGTTGAAGCTGGCTAACCTCCGGACTTTGGTCCTGGACGAAGCCGACGAGATGTTGGACATGGGGTTCATTGATGACATTGAGAGCATCGTGCAGAACGCACCGGAGGGTCGTCAGACCTTGCTGTTCTCCGCGACGATGCCTAAGCCCATCATGAACATTGCCAACAAGTTCATGCACAATCCTGAGACTGTGCAGATCAAGAGCAAAGAGCTGACTGCCGACAATATCGATCAGTACTACGTTCGCGCTAAGGACTTTGAAAAGTTTGACATCATGACCCGCATCTTTGACGTGCAGGGTCCTGAACTGGCCCTGATCTTCGGGCGGACGAAGCGCCGTGTCGACGAACTGACTAAGGGTCTCCAGGCCCGCGGTTACAAAGCCGAAGGAATTCACGGTGACCTCACCCAGCAGAAGCGCTCGCAGGTGCTGAAGCAGTTTAAGAGTGGCGAGCTGGACTTCCTGGTTGCCACCGACGTTGCCGCTCGTGGACTTGACGTTTCGGGTGTGACCCACGTTTACAACTACGACATTCCCCAGGACCCCGACAGCTACGTGCACCGTATTGGCCGTACTGGCCGTGCCGGTCACTCCGGGGTGTCCGTAACCTTCGTCACGCCGGGTGAAATTGACTACCTGCGGACGATTGAAGACCTGACGAAGAAGCGGATGCTACCAATGAAGCCACCAACTGCCGACGAGGCGTTCCGTGGTCAGTTGAATACAGCGTTGGCCAACGTTAAGGAAATCATGGACGGTGACCTCAGCAAGTTTGAGGATGACGCTGCAGCCCTGTTGAAGGAATACACGCCAGAACAGATTGCGGCTGCCCTGCTGAAGAGCGTTGCACCAGATGACGCGTCCTCCGTACCGGTTAAGATCACACCAGAACGTCCATTACCACGGCGCGGTCACGGTGGTGGCCGGAGCCGTAATGGCGGTCGTGGTGGTTACCGTGGGAATAACCGCGGTGGCTACCGTGGTAACCGTGGTGGCGAACGCCGTGGCGGTTATCGGGGTTCACGCGACCGTAATGGTGCTGACCACCGTAACGGCGGCCGGCGGGATGATCACCGTCGCGATGACCGTAACCGTTCCGGTGCCGGCAAGAAGCGTAATAGCTTCACAATTCGGACTAAAGACTAAAATTAACGACAAGGAGCTCACCACGTTGGTGGTTGGCTCCTTTTTGTTTGGGGTAACAAAGTCGTTGTTCCTGACTTGTCCGGTAGCAGTATAATGGTGAGTAAATTTAGTGTAGTGGGGTGACAACATGCAGATTCGACCAATACGGGCGGGGGATAACGCGGCGGTGGCCCACCTGATTCGCGATAGTTTGGCACATTTTGGCTTGGATGTGCCCGGGACGGCGTACTTTGATCCGCAACTGGATGATCTGGCGACGTTTTACGCACAACCCCAGCGTGGGTACTTTGTCTTGGTGAACGACGCGGATGAGGTCGTCGGCGGCTGCGGCTTTGGTGAGTATTGTGACGATACAGCCGAACTGCAAAAGCTGTACATTGCGCCTGCCGCGCAAGGCCAGGGCGCTAGTCGCCGGTTGGTGGCCTGCGCGGAGGCTGGTGCGCGCGTGGCGGGATACCGGCGGATTTATTTGGAGACCCACCACGTCCTGACTGTGGCTTGTCTGTTGTACCCTAAACTGGGGTACAAGGCGCTATCAGCGCCGCTGGCCGCGGGGCCGCATACTGAGATGGATCGGTTCTTTATCAAAGCGCTGTGATATTGTGAGCATTAGGGGTAGCTTACGCTCACGCTTTCTACCCGTGGGGCTTCGCTCTGTGATACACTTAACCCATTGCCTTTCCCACAATTTAGATTGGAGCCCTAAGATGACAATTGACAATAATCAACTCGTATCCCGCTACATGAAACTACAGGCTGCCCACAAAACTTACTTTGCCGCAATTGGCGAATACGTTGATCAGCAACTCGATGTTTTGTACGACCGCCTGAACACCACCTTTCATGATTCCCTGACCCTCTCCGTGCAGGGTGCCATTGATTACGCGAAGTCCCAGGGTGTTGAAATCACCTCGGGGATCAACCTGACCCTGGCCACCCAGAACTTCATGGTCAAAATGCTCGATAACCAGGGTCTCCTGGTTGAAGGTGGGGCGCATTCTAGCGACGTCGTCATCGGTAAACTGAACTTTGAAAACCGGGCCCGTTACGTTTAAGGGCCTCGCACCAATAACACGATAATACAGTCAAGCCGGTTACCCACAGTTTTTGGGTAACCGGCTTTTTTTAACTACTGCTGTGCAATGGTTGTGGATAGTTGTTCAATGCGCCGTTCTGTCCCGTCGAGGAAGTCCACCATGTGTTGTAACGGTGCATCGGTGGTTACATCCACGCCGGCCACGGCCGCTGCCGCCACGGGATCGGCACTGTCACCCAGGGCCAAGAACTTTCGCCAGCGTTGCACCGTGCTACTTTGGTCGTGTTCCAGATCTTGCCACACCTGCGTGGCAATGGTCAGGCTGGCCGAATAGCTGTACGAGTACAGGCCGAGGTAGTAGTGATCCTGGCGCATCCAGGTGGTTTCCGCGCCCGTTAAGTCTACAGTGTCGCCCCAGAATTGGCGTAATACTTGCAACTTTAGCTTGTCGAGGCGGGCGGCGTCAAAGCTTTCACCACGGTCGATCAGCGTGTAAACTTCCCGCTGGAAGGCTGCTTCTAGTAGGTGAGTGACACAGTTGTGGAAGTAGGTGTCACTCAGCAACCGTGACAGTGCAAAACGTTGTAGGCGCGGATTATCCGTTGCCTGCTGGGTCAGGTAGCGAGTGAGTAGTAACTCGTTAAAGGTTGAGGGTGCCTCACAATGGTAAATGGGCATGACCCATGTTAACGCCGGATTGGCGTCAGCCGAGTAGTGCATTTGCCCCACATGGCCGAGCTCGTGGATGAGGGTGTCCAGCGCCGGCAACGTGTCGGTCCACGTCATCATGATGTAGGGGTGCACACCGTAAGGCATTTCCGTGTAGGCCCCGGAATCTTTACCAACGTTAGGTGCGCAGTCGACCCACCGCTGGGTCAAGGCCTGGTGCATCAGCTGCTGGTAGTCCGGTCCTAGCACCGCGGTCGCCTGTTCCACAATGGTGGTCGCATCAGCCCGTGTGTATTGAGGTGCAAAGTCGGGGTCGATGTCGATTTGCAGGTCGGTGTACTCCAAGTGGTCAAGCCCGCGCACCTGGGCCACGTGCCGGACGTAGCGGCGCATCACGGGTGCCAGCCGGTTCATGAGAACGTCGATTTGGCGGTCAAACAGCGGCCGCGGTACCTCCTGGTCGGCCAGCAAGAAGTCGATGACAGAATCATAACCCCGCAATGTGGCTGCGGCTTTTTCACGGGTCACCTGGCCGAGGTAGGCGGTGGCAAAGGTGTGTTGGTACCGTGCGAGGGTCGCACTAAATTGCCGGAATGCGGCTCGCCGCACCGCCGGATCGGGGTGTTTTTGGTATGTTTCCTCATAGCTCACAAAGTCGAGCGGGTAAGTGTGCCCGTGTGCGGTGAAGGTGCCGAAGTCCATGTCTGCCGCAATGCCTGTCGCCGGATGTTACGGAAGGTATTGAGTGCTGGCGCCAAGGTAGCCAGGGTGCTTTCTAACTCCGGACTGAGGACGTGGGCTTGGGTGGCAACTAGGTGGCGTATGTAACCGGCGTATTGGGGTCGTTCCCGGACCACCGTATCCAGGACGGTGGTGGGCAACTGGGCCAGTGCTGGGTGCAAGAAACTGAGGGCACTATCAACGTTGGCTTGGACAGTCGCGTTGGTGGCAACGCGCGCGTTTAGTTCGGGATTGGTACTGTCGGCACTTTGCGGAAATTCCGTGTAACAAGCGACTTGTTCGCGTAACGTTTCAATACCATTGAGGTCGTCAAGTGCGGCGACCACGTTCGTAGTTGTGTCGAGGTGGTGTGCGTACCGGTGACTAAATTGGCGGGCTTGATCCACCAATTGGTGCGTGGCGGCACGCCACGCATTAGCGTCACTAAAAATGGCGGTAAGATCCCACGTATTGGCTGGATCAACGGCACTGCGTGGTGGTAAGGCTGATGACATAATGTACCTCCTTGATCAAAAAACATTGAACACCCACCGCATGGCTCCCGGTGGGTGTTCAATGTGGATTATTTGTGGGTAACTGACTGTTTGGCATCTGGTTTTGACTCCTGCTTGTGCGTTACTTGTGCATTTGGTGCTCCCGTTTGTGGCAACGATGACTTAGTCGGGACAACGTCCGGGATGGGCTTGATACCGGTCAACAACCCGAACAGCAGGGCCTCATCATCGTACTCACGACGCCAGTTTGCTGACATTGCAATCACTTCCCTCATACGTTGGCGGTCCCTGTATCCGCCTACATTGAGTGTAAATTAAAATTAAACAAAAAGCCAGTTAAATTTAACTGGCTTTTTTCACATTTGGTTTTAGAATTGCAAAATATTGTCCCAATCCGTGATGGTATTGAGGGTGCGTAGTGCTTGTGGCTGGCCGGCCACCCGGCGAATGAGTTGGGCGAGTAGCGTGTACGTGTGCATTAGTAACGCCGGTTGCTGGTGCTGGGCGGCGAGCTGTAAAGTTGCGACGGCTAACTCCGCGCTCCGGGACACATCCTGAGCTTGGAAGTAAGCAAGTGCCCCGACGTAGTTGACTGCGTTAACGTCACCGTTAAAGGGAACTGTATCCGCCATTTGGGTCGCGTTCGTCACCGCGTCGGTGAGCGGTGCGACTTTGCGTGCTTGCGCAGCGACCAAGCCGACGTAGGCGTAACACAATGCGGTCAGCACCGAGCGTTGGTGGTTCACGGCTAACGCCATGTGCAGGTTGTAGCGTGCCCCATCCAAGTTAGCGTCGACGGCTAGGTCAGCTAGGCCCAGGTAGAAGTAGTACGCTTGCGCCTGTACGTCTGACATGGCGGCATCCGCGTAAGCTGCGGAGTTGAGCATCTTCTTGACGGCGCCATAGTCGTGATCAGCGATATGACTGCTGAGTTCCAGGTTCCGGCGCGCATTTTTGCCCACGGGGTAGTTGGCGGCCAGGTCAAAGCGGTTAAGGCGGATACCTAGACGCTGGCTGATGCCAATAATGGTCTCGATGCTCGGTACGTGAGTATTGGCCTCAATCGCCGCAAGGGTGGTCGCGGGACAGACGCCCGCGGCTAGGTCGTCGACCGACCAGCCTTGAGCAGTACGTAGTTTGTGGATCACGGAACCAATTTGTGGGTGCATAAGGGTTTGTTCGCTTCTTTCTAATCATTACCTACCACCCATTATAACAGTATCGGGCGGTTCGACCGCGCGGCGTTACGACCGCCAGTTGATCCGTCCGAGTACGCGGCGGCCCAGGAATTCCTGCAGGATGATGTAGACCGGGTACGTGGATACAGCTAGGGGCGCGTAAAGTAGTAGCAACTGCCAGTGCCACAGCGAGACCAACGAGAAGGCGCGGTTGGTGACAAAGAAGACACCGAACATGACCACGGCAATTAGGGCCAGCATGCCCACTTTGAGCCGGTTAAAGGGACGCGAGACGCGAAACAGCACGTTGTAGCACACGCAGGTAATCAGCAACGCGACGATGGTACCGGTCGCGTAGAACGAAAGGTGTAAGAAGGACTCCAGCCAGGTCATCAGCAGGGTGTACAGGACGACTTCCGTCGCGGCCGGGGCCGCAAAGGTCATGACCTTCTTCATAAACTGACCGGTCACCCGCGCAAAGTTGGGTTCCAGTGACAGGAAGAACGACGGGATGGCGACCGTGACCGCCGACACGGGGGTCAGGTTGATGGGGATGATCGGGTAGTCGGCGTTCAGGAAGATAAAGATGATGATGAGCGCCACGGAGTACATGGTTTTGATGAGGAACAGCGAGGCGACACTTTCAATGTTGTTAATGACGCGCCGGCCTTCATTCAACACGCCGGTCATGGCGTCAAAGTTGGCGTCGAGAAGCACAAAATCGGCAATGGCACTCGCCGCCTCACTGCCGCTCGCCATGGCGATGGCACAGTCAGATTGGCGTAGGGCCAGGACGTCGTTGACGCCGTCACCGGTCATGGCGACGGTGTGCCCGGCTGCCTGGTAAGCGGCGATGAGGTGCTGCTTCTGGTCAGGGGTGACGCGGCCAAAGACGTTGTAATCCCGCACTAGGGCGGCGTAGTCGGGTGTATTGCCGACGGTACTCATGTTGATCAACCGGTCAGTACCCGCAATGCCGGCACGCCGGGCAACGCTGGCTACGGTCACGGGGTTATCCCCAGAAATCACTTTGAGTTGCACATCTTGGCCGGCAAAGTAAGCGAAGGTTTCCGCCGCGGCTGGCCGGATTTCGTCGGCGATGAGGACAAAACCGATGAGCTCGGGGTGGATGAGTGGGGTGGTTAACGCACCCGTGGTTCGACCCACCGCGAGCATGCGCAGTCCTGCCGTGGCGGCTTTATCAATGGCTGTGGTGGCGGTCGTGTCGAGTTGGTTGCCAAAGGTGAATTCGGGGGCACCCATAAAGTAGCTCACGCCATCACTGAAGGTGGCGCCAGACCACTTGCGGGCTGAACTAAACGGTACCGTGTGCGTGACCGCCCACTGGGGTGGCTGCGGGTAGTATTCCTTAATGGCAAGGGCGGTTTCGTTGTCGTCGTTTAAGGCGAAGGTGACGGCACTAACAGCGGTGGCCAAGTCGTCTTCATCGTGACCCGGCGCTGGCACTACCTGGTTGACTTTGAGACGGCCGGTCGTGATGGTCCCCGTCTTGTCAAGACAGATGGTATCGACGCGCGCTAACGCCTCGATGGCGGTGAGGGAGCGTACCAAGACGCGGCGCTGGCCGAGGTTGCGGGCGCCTACTGCCAGCGCGACGTTAGTCATGAGCACCAGGCCTTCGGGAATCATGCCAATGACTGCAGCACTAGTGGTCAAGATGGCCCGGTTGTACGCCCCTCGCCGGATCATCGAGACGGTGAAGAGGGCTAATCCCAACGGAATGAGGACGTAGGTCAGCACCTTGATGATGCGGTTAATGGTGTTGAGGAGCTGGCTACTGCTATCTTTGTTGGGACGTTCAGCTTTAGCAGTGGCGGCGAGGCGAGCGGCAAAGGTGTCCCCCGCGACTTTGGTGACCATGACGGTGGCACTGCCGGCAACGATGAAGCTTCCTGAGAGTACGGCATCATCCGGTTGCTTGACGATATTGTTTGGTTCCCCAGTCAGCGCACTTTCGTCGACCTCGAGGCCACCATGGGTCAACACGACACCGTCAACGGGTACCTGGTCACCACGGTGCAGTTGTAGGGCGTCACCCACCACTAACTGATCAGCGGGGATGGTGGTGACGTGGCCGTCACGGACGACCGTTGCTTGCGGGGCGCTGATGATGGTCAGGGAATCCAGCTGGTGTTTGGCGCGAATTTCCTGGAAGGTCCCGATGGCGGTGTTCACGATGGCAACACCGAGAAAGAGCAGGTTACTGTACGAACCCGTGGTGATAATGAAGGCGGCGATGACGACGTTGATCAAATTGAAGAGGGTCAAGGTGTTGCCGGCGACAATTTGCCCCACGGTGCGGGTCAGCGGGGCTTGTTCCACGTTATGGGCGCCCGCGGCGATTTGCGCATCAACGTAGCTCTGTTTTAATCCAATTTTGGGGTCAGTTCGCATGGTCTCGCCTCGAATCAGTCAGATTACGGTTACTTTGTTCTTATTGTAACGATTCCTTAGAGGATTGTCGTCAGACTGGGGGCGGACTTCACACAAACTTCGGAAAAGATGGTCATCGGGGAATGACTCACCAAACCGCTGTCCACCCGACTCGAGTAGGCTGGTCCACCATATAGTCCAGGTAGCTTAAACTTTGTGGCGGTGAGTGCGATAATGGTAGTAACGCTATAGACGAAGGAGAAAAATCATGCCGAAAACAAATCCTAACGGAACGCGCTTTATCACGTTAAGTAACGGTTACCACCTTTGGACCCAGACCCAGGGTGAGGGCGATATTCAACTCTTGTGCCTGCACGGTGGTCCTGGTGGTACCAATGAAGTGTTTGAAAACTTTGCTGAGCGACTGGCACCTTATCACGTCCGGGTCAGTCGGTATGACCAGCTGGGTTCATTCTTCTCAGACCAACCCGATTTTAATGACCCGGAGAACCGCAAGCGTTTCTTCAACATTGAATATTACGTTGACGAAGTTGAAGAGGTCCGCCAGCAACTCGGCCTCGAGCACTTCTTCTTACTCGGACAGTCCTGGGGTGGCGTGCTTGCCATCGAGTATGCACTCAAGTACGGTGAGCACCTGGCCGGCGTGATTTTGAGTTCCATGATCGATAACCTCGAGGAATACATCGACAGTGTCAACCAGATTCGTGAGTCAATGTTTAGTGCTGACGAGGTGGCCTACATGCACGATGTGGAAGCCCGCCATGACTTTAGCGATGCGCATTACCAGGAACTGGTTGCCCAGCTCGGGGAGCAGTATCTGCACCACGCGAGTGATCCCCAGCCGCGGCACCTGATCAACACGTTGGCCACGCCGGTATACAATTATTTCCAGGGCGACAACGAGTTTGTTATGGTGGGAGCGCTGAAGAACTGGGATCGGCGCGGGTACATTCAGAAGATCAACGTGCCAATGTACCTGACCTTTGGTGGGCACGAGACCATGCCACTGGGTGCTGCTTCACGGATGGCGGCGGAAGCCCAGCACGCCCGGTTGCACATCACGCCGCATGCGGGCCACGGGCAAATGTTGGACAACCCCGATGACTACTTTGCCGGTTTGGGCGAGTACCTGACCGACGTGCACACGGGTCACTTTGACGATTAATGGCGGTTGACGAAAGCGCTTGCGTGTGCATTATGTTATGTACTGCTGTATACTAGTTAGTAATTTTGTTAAACGGAGGATCCTATGTTAGAGAAGAAATTGTACCAGACAATGTTTGCCCACTCGTTTAACATTCCGGTGACGGTAAACTACTGGGATGGTACTAGTGAGACCTACGGTGATGGCGCCGCCCAGGCAACCATCGATATCAAAAAGGCCATTTCATTAAAGGAACTTTCCAAAAACGCGTCCCTGGCGTTGGGCGAGGCCTACATGGCCGGCGACATTGACGTGACCGGGACGAGCGAGCGTCCAATTCAGCAAGTGTTGACTGCGGCGTATGAGAGTGCGGGCAGCTTCATGCGGAACAAGAAGTTCATCAAGTTCCTGCCCAAGCAGTCGCACACCAAGTCCAAGAGTAAGCAGGATGTGCAGAGCCACTACGACATCAGTAATGACTTTTACAAGGCTTGGCTGGACCCCACGATGACGTACTCCTGTGCCTACTTTGAACACGACACGGACACGCTGGAACAAGCACAAATCAACAAGGTCCACCACATCATCAACAAGTTGCACCCACAAGCGGGCAAAACCCTATTGGATATCGGTTGTGGCTGGGGTACGTTGATGCTGACGGCGGCCAAGGAGTACGGATTGAAGGTTGCTGGGATCACGCTCAGCAAGGAACAGTACAAGTACGTTCAGCAGCAGATTAAGGACCAAGGTCTCGAAGACGTGGCGGAAGTCATCCTGGAAGACTACCGTGAGTTGGACCGGAAGTTTGATTACGTGACCTCCGTGGGGATGTTCGAACACGTGGGTCAGGAAAACTTGGGTCTATACACGCAGAAGGTTGCGGACTTGCTTACGGATAACGGTGTGGCTTTGATCCACGGTATCACCCGGCAGCAAGGTGGCGCGACTAACGCGTGGTTGACTAAGTACATTTTCCCCGGTGGGTACATTCCTGGTTTGACGGAAATGACTCAGCACTTTGTGGATGCTGGTTTGCAGCTGAACGACCTTGAGCCGTTGCGCCGTCACTACCAGAAGACTACCGAAATTTGGGACGAGAACTTCAACGCCAAGCGTGGTGAGGTTCGTGCCAAGATGGGCAAGGAATTCGTCCGGATGTGGGATTTGTACCTGCAGGCCGCCGCTGCTTCCTTTGAATCGGGTAACATTGACGTGATCCAGTACCTGGTTTCGAAGGGACCATCGGGTAAGACTTTGCCAATGACGCGTGAATACATTTACGCGCACGAACAGTAATCACAAAGAGTGGTACAAAAAACGGGCCGTGGGGCCCGTTTTTTTGCGGTTGGCGTATCCGTTACACCTGGACATTGTCTGTCACGGGTGGCTTGCGGGATAATGGTAACGTACTTATGCGGATGCGGTCGCTTCTAGCGCGGCGTTGAGTTGGCCCAGTAAGGTCGTTAGCTCGGCGAGGGGTGTGGCACCCATGTGGCGCGTGATGGCTTGAAACCGCCGGCGCGCACTGGTCGTGATGGTTTGTTCCACGTTAGCGCCCGTGTGGGTGAGGGCGAGGAGCCGCCGCCGGTGATCAGCCTGCGCGGTTTTTTGCTGCACGTAGCCCAGCCGGAGCAACGAACCAATTTGGCGGGCAATTGCTGGTTTGGTGACGCCCCGGAGCTTGACGATGTCCGTCAGGGTCTCGATCCGCCCCGTCGCGATATCCCGCATGATTTGATATTGTTCAAACGAAATTTTGTAGGGACTGACCGCCGCTTGTAGTGCTGCCGTGAATCCCTTCACGGCGTGAAAGTAACTGTCGATGAAGGCGGTCATAGCTTGATCAGTGTTCATAATGATGCCTCCTAAAGTGAGTGGCGCCACACTTTGTGGCCGTCACGGCGTTAACGACGGTGGCAAAGATGGAGGAACTTAGCAATGAAGCAATGGTTTAAACGACACAAACGACTCTGTTGGTGGTTAGGTGGCCTGATTGTGTTCATCCTCGCCGCCTACTGTGCTGCGTGCCTGTACTTCTATAATTACGCGTTTGTGCCTAGCAAGAAGAGTTTTCTTGGTAGTGGGGATACCCGGCAGGAGCGGGTGGACAAAGCGTGGTTACAACGCGTCCACAAGCAGACCTGGCACGAAACGGCGACGGGTCACCGCAGCTGGCAGTTGGTAGCCGACTACGTGCCCGCCGCACACCATACGAACAAAACGGTGGTGGTTGCGCACGGCTATATGAACACCAAGGAGGATATGGCCAGCTATATTCGCATGTTCCATGCAGCGGGCTATAACGTGTTGGCACCCGACGACCGGGGTCACGGCCAATCTGATGGTAATTATATTGGTTACGGTTGGCCCGACCGCCTTGACTACCGCCGGTGGATCAAGCAGGTGATTGCCCGTGACGGGCAGAGCAGCAAGATTGCCATGTTCGGGGTTTCCATGGGTGGGGCCACCACCATGTACACGGCGGGACTCAAGCTACCACACCAGGTCAAGGCCTTCATTGAGGATTGTGGCTACACGAGTATTAGCGATGAGTTAGCCGCAAAGGCCAAGTCGATGTATCACCTACCGCGGTGGCCGCTGGTACCCGGGGTCATCGCGACGGCCAGCCTGATTACCCACAACAACTTTGCTGCCGCCCGGACTAGTGCCACATTGGCACACAACCATCGACCAATGCTGTTCATTCACGGCAACAAGGACAACTTTGTGCCGACACGGATGGTGTACGCGAACTACCGGGCCGCCAAGGGACCCAAGCAGCTGTGGGTGGTGCCAGGCGCCGCCCACGCGAAGAGCCTGGCCACCCATCCCGTTGCCTATCGCCGGCACGTACTGAAATTCTTACACCGATACCTGCAATGATGCCTATCCGGTTCACTCCATCTATATTGTAGGCGTGCAACGGTTGCGACCTGTACGTTTTTGGAGTAAAACGGCCGTCACAAGGTGCTGGCCAGGCAGGGAGTGCAAAGAACATTCGCAGGGCGCATTAATGTGGTTGGTCAACTAAACATTTTGACGTCAAATAACCCCGGACGGACCAATTATTGGTTTGTCCGGGGTTTATTTATGCCTGCACTTGGGTATTTGTGGACAAGATGCCGGCTGCTTTGGTGTGTGGTCCAATAGTGCCGTGCGTAATTGCGGGGCAGTGTTGCCGCGTCGGGAGGCGCCAGCAGGCTCGCGATTCACCCAACAAAAAAGCCTCGAGTCATTGCTCGGGGCCGTTTGGGTACGTACTTGATTAATCAGCTTCGTCGGCATCGGCGGCCGCCGCTGATGCCGCGGCGGCTTTGGTACCGTCCGGATCATGGTCGGTCACTTCAAACCAGTCGAAGAAACCAGGGTCGTAATCAATGACCTTGAAGGTGAACCGCCCCAGCTCGACCTCGTCGTTTTGTTTGAGGTTCGGGTACAGTTCAATGATGGATCCACCAACCGTTACAACGTCGGAGTTTTCAAAGTCGGGGATGTCGGTGTGGAAGAAACGCTCAAAGTCGTACATCGTGGTCTTACCACTAACCTTGTAAACGTTGTCCTGGTCGGTGGCCAGGATGTATTCATCAGACACGTCGTCGATTTCATCCTTAACGGTGCCGAACAGTTCCTCGTAAATATCTTTGTCCGTGACAATCCCGCTCGTACCACCGTATTCGTCGGCCACCACCACAATCGGGGCTTGACGCCGAATCATTTGTTGCAGAATGTCATGGATGGGTGT
The DNA here is from genome assembly GCF_001436135.1 of Lacticaseibacillus thailandensis DSM 22698 = JCM 13996. NCBI lineage: Bacteria > Bacillati > Bacillota > Bacilli > Lactobacillales > Lactobacillaceae > Lacticaseibacillus > Lacticaseibacillus thailandensis. Next base: position 10,699 of record NZ_AYZK01000002.1, on the reverse strand, counting down.
TGATTCTGGTACGGTGACGATGGCCCGCAAGACTTTGGACATTGTGATGCTGTCGTCCGCCAGTGATTGCCGAATCAAGTCATACACGTACACGTAACCGAGAATTTTATCCTTGTCACCATTGGCTACGACGGGGAAGCGACTGAAACCTTCTTTGAGGTACAGCCGCAAGACGTCGTGTACCGTGTCGGTGACGTCCACGACGATCAGCCGGGTACGGTCAACCATGATGTCGCGGGCGGTCTTATCGTTCAGGTCAAACGCGCGTTCCATGTAGACCACGTCGTTTTTGTCCATGTCACCGGTTGTAATTGCGTTTTTACTAAGATTCAGGATTTCCGCCTGTGAGAAGGCTTCGTTGCTTTCGTCGGCGGGTTTGATCCCCATCATTTTGACGATTCCGACGGACGACTTGTTTAGTAACCAGACGAACGGGTAGAAGAGGATGTGGAAGTAGTGCAGCGGTGTGACCACAAACATGAGCACCTTAATGGAAAAGTCGATGGCGATATTTTTGGGCACGATTTCGGTCAGGACCACTTCAAAGTAGGTCAGGATGATGACACCAAGCACCGCCCCGACCGCACGGAGGCCACCTTCAGGTAATTGAAGGTGTACCAACCCCATGAGGTCGATCAGTAGGAACTCAACGGTTTCCTCACCGATCCAACCAACAATGATGCCCGCCAGTGAGACCCCGACCTGCGTGGTCGAGAGGTACTCGTTGAGGTTGTGCACCATCTTTAGGGCGCGGGTCAGGCGCCGCTTGTTGCCCTGACCACTTTGTAATAATTCCTCCAGCGCGCTGGGACGACTTTGTACCAACGCAAACTCACTCGCAACGAAAAACGCCGCGAAGACGAAGGTAACGACCATCACCAGTAAATTCGCGGCGACTTGGCCACTATCCATATGTTCATTCCCCATTTCTTATTTTGGTAAACTGGCACTATTCTATCATGAATTAAGTGTTGACGTTCTATTAAGTTATAAAAACAGCTCAATTATTAGTTTAATTACGGCGCTAGCCGTTATCTGGTCACCGTTGCGGCCGGAATGCTAACAGTGAACCCGTAGTCTGGGTGTTGTTCCAGGCCCGGCCGTTACATTCGAGGGGATCGGTCAGTACCCGGCGGATAGTTGCCACGTTGAGGCCCTCATTGATGATGATGACACAACCATGCTTGGCGTCGATAATGCCGCTGGCCGCCGCGGCACCGGTCAGTTCAGTGTTGCTGGTGACGCGGGCAACCAAAATATCGTAGGTGCCCCCCAGCAGGGCCCAGCGGTTAGGTGGCAATAACTGGTAGCGCAGTTGCGCACTATCCGCTTGGTGGCGGGCTGTGTCAATCTGGTGGCGATGCTGACTGATGCCGATGACTGCATCCGCCCCGGCGTTGACTGCGTATTGAGTCAGCCAGGGTGTGGTCGCGTTAATGACGGCGACCCGTTTGTTACGCAGACTGGGTGCGGTTTTAATGACGGCAGTCTCGATGGCGGTAGGGGCAGTGAGGCCGCTGGTGGGCCGCTTCGGTAAAACCCGGTTGCGCATGGCGGGATACTGGTGTTGACTGTGTTTCTGATTCATGAGGTTTCACTTTCCTGTGTGTAAGCTGTTAATAAACAAATTGGGCCGTGAAGCTCCATGGGAGTGTTCAGGCCCAAACAGACGGTGGCTATTAATCCACGAAAATAATGACAAAATGGTGGCTGGCAGTATCCACGTTAATGGAAACGTGCCGGTTGAGGTCATCGACCAGGGCCCGGGCCACCTTCATTTTACCTTCGAAGGTCGTGACGTTTGTGTCAGGCGGAAAGGCTTTAAAGTCGTAGTTTTCCGCGATGAAGGGCGCGTCAGTGACGTAACGCAGGTTGTTTTCGTCGTGGCGACTGCCTGGTCGCAACACCGAGTCGATGTAGTGGTACAGTTCGCTGGGCGTGTAGTGCAATGGGGCCACCAAATCGGTGGTGATATCAAAGTTAGGAGCGTCGTCAATCATTGCGTCGTTGACGGTTACTTGTGTAAGTCCTTGGTATAGTTTCATACTTATTCCTTCCCGCTGTGTTAGTTAATAGCGTAATCATAGTGACGGCTTCAGCTGGCATCTTCCAGGTACAACTCTTGAAGGTCACGCCGGTCTGAATTAGATAGCCCGATAACGTCGTGCAGGTAGACGTCCATACTGCCGTATTCCGACTGGATGGTGTTGAGGGCGCTGTCCAAGAAGGCCCCGTGCACCGTCCATAGGTCGTGGATACTTTGCAATAGGTTAGCGTTACCGCCGTGCGCCCGTGTTTCCTGCATGATGTCATCTAGTGGTGTCTGGATGAACTGATTGGCCGCCAGGTAATCGGCCCGAATGGTGTGGGCGTCTACCCCTAGGGCGCTGAGTAGGTATACAGCACCCATCCCGGTGCGGTCCTTGCCGGCGGTGCAGTGGAACAACGTAACGTGGTCCGGACTCGTTAGGAGGATCCGGAAGAATTCCTGGTAAGCGTGCTGGGCCGGTTTTTGCATCACCAAATTACGGTAGGTTATCACCATGTTTTTGAACCCACCCCGTGGGTCTTGTGAAAACTCCGCCTGCTCTTCCTCCCAGGTTTTAGACACCTGGGTCTGGTCGGTGATGAACACTGGTAAGGAGTGGTAGTGTGCCGCTGGCAATGGCCGGTCCGGAGCTTTAGTTTGTTCGTCTGGGGACCGGAAGTCGACGTCGTGGCGCACGCCGTATTCCCCGAGAAAGTGGACGTCCCGATCAGACAGTTGGTCCAGTTTGCCGGAGCGCACCAACCGGTGGCTACGGATACGCCGACCATCGGTGGTGGTGTAACCGCCTAGGTCGCGAAAATTAAAACCATGATGAATGTTAAGTAGGTTTGGTTGCATGCAAGCGCCGCCCTTCATGACTGTTTTTTGTACTAGCTCTAGTTTACAACGTGTTGGCGGGCAGGCCAAATATAATTGTGCGTGACGACCTAATTAAGTTTGTGGGGTGACTAGGCCTCGTCTGCACGGCGGCGTTTTTGGATGAGGTTCCCATCACTCGGCCACCTTAACCCTTGAAAACCGCGAATTTCAATACTGAGTTGGGTGTGGTGGCGAATCGCCGTCAGGGTAGCTTCAAGGCGAGCTAGGTCACCACTAGGCAACGAGTGCAGCGGGATGGACCGGTGCCGCTGTTTTTGCGGAATGATGTTGAAGAAGAAGTTGTAGCTGTGGTTATAGCGGTCATCAACTAGCGTGATCCAGTAGCGGGTATGACTGCGCCGAAGGAAGAGTTGATCGATCCGCGCGTTAATAATGTCGCCATCTTTACTCATAACTATTACCCCCATTGTGTCCGCCGACCAGATTGGCGCGGTTAATGGCCGTGCCTCCGGTCAGCTTGCTTTTAGCGTAAACGAGCGCGGTAAACCCAAAACGTGAGCGGATGGCATCGACCGTGCGTTCCAGCGTGTAGTCCTGAATTTGTTGTTTTACTGGTTGGAATAACTCGAGTTGTTGGCCGTTATCCGGTCCCAATTGGCCGCAACTAACGGCAATGTTGCGGACTCCTTCACCGTCCCAGTAGTGGTCAAAGATGCGCAGAAGGGCCGCCGCAATGGCGTGGTTACTGTTAGTGGCACTGACGGTGATCTCCGCCCCGAAACCGCCGCGGTTGGTGGCCGTAGCAGTTGCATAGTTAAAGCCGATGCCCAGGCTGACCTTGTGGCACAGTAAGTGGCGGTGGCGCAACCGGGCGGCCACTTGCTCACCAATTTCTTTGACGACCAGGCGAATTTCGTCCCGATGGATATAGTCCCGTGGTAGTACTTGAGAATTGCTGATACTCGGTGATTTGATTGGTTCCACCTGTCCGGGGTGGGCGCGGTCGATACCCCACGCCAGGGCGTAGAGTTGCTCGCCAATCAGGCCAAATTCGGCGCGCAGGGCGTACGGATTGGCGTGTGCCAGTTCCCACATATTATTAATGCCGATGCGGCGTAAGTGGTTCGCCGTTCGTTTGCCGATACTCCAGACGTCCTCCATGTTGGTGATGGTCCACAGCTGCTGGGGAATGTTCTGGTAGTTGATCTCCGCAATTAAGTCGTACTGGTGCTTGGCGTAAATATCGAGCGCAATTTTGGCTTGGAGCGGGTTGTTGCCGATCCCCACGGCTGTATAAATGCCGGTTTCATCATGAATGGTACGTTGGATTTGCCGTGCGACGGCCCACGGGTTGGGGCCAAAGAGGCGCCAGGAATGGGTCAGGTTGAGAATTGATTCATCGATGGAGTATGGCCAAATATCGGCGGGAGCCACATACCGCTGAAAAATTTGGTTGATTTGGAGATTCTTTTGAATGTACATGTTCATCCGTGGGGGCACGACGATCAAATCTTCGCTTTGCGGGAGGTCGCGCTGGCGGGATACGTTGGCTTGCAGGTGGAACTCCTCTTTGGCGCGGGGCGATGTTGCTAAAATTAGCCCACCATTGGTGTTTTCCTGTTCTGACATGACGACGAGGGCAGTTTTGAGGGGATGCAGGTCACGGACAACGCACTCGGCCGAGGCATAAAAGGAGCGGCTATCAATCAGAAAAAAGACGCCGTGTGGTTCGTATTGGTAATCCAAGAGTTACGCCCCCTTTGCTCTTCATTATACGAACATGTGTTCGTAGAGGCAAGCAAAAAAAGTTGTGCAAATCGGTCTCAGGTCCAGTGTGGTGGGCCCCGTTCTTAGTGATAATAAACATGGTTGATTACGTAGCACAAAAATGGAGGAGCGCAATATGAAGAAGATCATCTGGGCGGTCATTGCCGTAGTGATTATTGGCGGTGCCGGTGCGGTCGGGCTCAGCGAGTACTTAAACGTTTATCGGGCGCAGACGGCGTACGCGGTGGTACCACCCACACCACGCAAGACGATTACGCGGGGCAGTGACGGCAAAAAGATCACTGATAGCCAGGGACGCCAAGAGTATTCATATAATCACACCTTTAAGTGGGTGATGGTAGACGGACAAAAGCGCACGGTTGCCTTTGAACAATCCGGGGTACATCCCACTCCCTTCAAGCCGGGCAGTTACGTGAAGGCAGAGGTCAGCAAAACGCGGGTCACGAAGGGTCCCTTCAGTGTCGGCTGGCAGAAGATTCCGGCTAAGGTACGCGCACAACTTAAATAGTGGTAATAGTGTGGGGTCGGTGATTACCCATGTTAAAATAGGGCAGTGAACGGGAGGAAGACAGACATGGAATTTACGTTTCGGGTCACCGCGACGGCGGCCACAACCACTAAGCGCCTCCTGGACCGTTTCGGGGTGAGTCACCGGTTGTTTAAACGACTGGTGACGGCGCACGCCATTATCGTGGGCGATCGCCCCGTAGGCAATATTCCCCTGGTGACTGGAGATCAAGTAACGTTTACGCTGCCTACCGATAAGCCCGTTGCGCCAGCGCCTGGTCAGTTGGATGTGCTGTATGAGGATGCCAACTGGCTGGTGGTCAATAAGCCGGCGAATTGTGCGAGCGTGCCGGGGCCGAGTCATCCGGGTGCAAGTCTGTTGAACATGGCGGCGGGGTACCTTGTGCAGCAAGGCTACGGGGCCGTCCAGCCGGCAATCATTACGCGGTTGGACCGCGATACCATGGGCGTCGTCTTGATTGCTAAGCACCCGCTAGCGCAGGCCCGCTTGGACCGCGCGGGTGTGGATCAGGTGGTGCACAAAGAGTATTTGGCGGTGGTCGACGGTGTGCTGATCCAAAATTGGGGCCGCGTCGAGGTGCCGCTCGGGCGGGCCGATGACGGCATTCATCGGCGGGTAGACGTGGACGGCCAGTATGCCCGTACGGATTATCGGGTGGTTCGTCGCGGACAACGAGCAACAATGGTTCGTTGCGTACTTCGGACCGGCCGGACCCACCAGATTCGGGTACACATGGCGTACTTGGGGCATCCGTTAGTGGGGGATGCGTTGTATGGGGGCAGTGCCCGTGCACACGGCGGGCAAATGCTGCTCGCCCAACGCCTCACGTTCACCGATCCGTTTACGCGGCAACACATCGACGTACAGGCACCAGTGCCAGACAGTTTTAACCGGCGACTGGGTCAGATGACTTCATCTTCGTCAAGGCAGGCCACTTGACTTTTGCCCCGGATTCGGTAAACTTAATGAGTTACTAAAACACAATGAGGTGAACGAAATGCGGAACAACATTTTACTCGCATGCGCCGAAACCGGCGAACGTATCTACCTGACTTCTAAGAATAAGCGCAACACACCAGAAAAACTGCAGCTGAAGAAGTACTCTCCAAAGCTGCGTAAGCGCGTGGTTTTCACTGAAGTTAAGTAATTGATACTTACGAACAAGGGCCGTCCAGATCAATTTCCGGGCGGCTCTTTGTTTGGCTGGTGGATGGTTTGAACGGGGGAGCGATGGTACCGTTTGCGAAAATGCCGCGAGAAATCCTGAAAGAATGGTATAATGAACGTAAATAGCGACATGGAGGGAATTATAATGACCACGCAGGCAGAATATACGGAGTTATACCAAAAGCGGTTAGCCATGATTGAAGGCAACCCGCAATATACGGTATTGGCGAGCATGAATCAGCCGATGTCCGATGGCGATCAACGTGTAACCCAGTATATCGTGTATACCGACATCAAGCGTGATGACCAGAAGCACAAAACAGCGTCCATCTTTGTCTACACGCCGTACAAGAACGTCGATAAGTATGGCCACTCCAAAGCCGATTACCAGTCACAGCTGTTGTTCGAGTTGAACGGTTGGGACCACGCGGTGCACATCACGGTGCTGGAAACGTTAGGCAGTGAGAGCCGGCTGGCCTTCTTTGACTACCAGAACCTGGGCCTCGCACAGTTGGCGTTGACGGCGCTCATGAACTTGATCAAAAAGTTCGATGTGCAATCCGTAGACGGTAACATTAGTTCCTTCGATCGAGACAAGTTTGCCAAGACTAAGCATATTTTTGAAAAGTTTGGTTTCACCGTGACCGTGATGGATGCGGAACACGGTATTGGCAGGATTTACAAAGCCGTACAAGCTGATTAATAGCTAAATGGTCCCATTACCGGTGTGTGGTAATGGGACCATTTTTGGTTGCAATTATAGAATCTGGTGGGCGGAAAACTTGACGCCCAGCTTGTTGAACATCAGTTCTTCGACGGTCAGGAACAAACGGTAAAAGTCCGAGCTGCTCACGTCGGTGCTCCACACAAAGACGCGCGGGTGCGTATGGCCTGGTTGCTGGAATAATTTGGCGTCGTCCACCCCGGTAATGATGAGGTCGGCCGGATGCTGGGCGGCCTCGGTTTCCGGCATAATATGGACAAAGCTCATGTTGCCGACAAAGGTGGCGAGCCGGCGACTATTGAAGTCGTTGTTGGTGAGCAGGATGCGGCAGTTAACCAGCTGGTGCCATTCAAAGTCGGCTAGGTGTGGCGCCAGCAGGTAGCACAGTTGGGTGGCTATTTGTTGGTAAGCGCGGTCGCCGAACCGGCCCGCCACCCCTAGATCCTGCATAATTTGGGGTTGGGCGCTCAAGAGCATTTGATAAAGCTTGCTATGCATGTACAAGTCCTGTTCGGGGTCATCCAAACTGGTAATGCTAGGGAAGCAGGCGCCACCGCAGAGGTTGGCCAGGGCCACGCGTACCATGTTGGTCACTAACAGCGGATCATCTTTGAAACGTAACCCCGCACCCGGCCGCTGGTGTTGTTCCAGACGGATAGCCAGCTGGTCGATGTAGCGGTGGATGATGTTGTCGCTACGCATTGTGGCATCATACAGAGGCGCCCAGACCCGATAGTCCTGGGTAAAGTTGTACTCTATGAGCCGTTGGAAAACGAAAAAGTGATTTTCGCGGGCCAACTGCCGTGTACTGAGGCGCGGGTACCACTGATGGCTAATTAATTTAGTATCCAGCAGGGGGATGACACCGTGTAGCCGCTCAAGGGTAGGCATAGCGCCGAGAGCGTCCCCATGGTTGATGCGGAGGTCATTGACGGCCAGCATCAGCAAGTTGTGGAGGTGACTGACCGTGTTGACACCTGGCTCCTGGATCTGGGCGTAGCGTTCGGCAATACGTTCTTTAGGAACAGTAGTAAACGGCCACTCCACCCCGCGAAAACTCAGCCAGTAGAAAATATACAGGAACTGGCGGATGGTTGGTTCCGCGCCGGTAATACCTGGCTTGGTGAACGACAGCTTGAGGCCATGGTTTTCCAGCAATGTCCGTAGCAAAGTGGTTTTCCGAGTCAGCGTGGAACGGGAAATGAAGTGATCCTGGCAGAAGCGGTCGGTGTTTGCAGTGCGGTTTTGCGTAATGTAGTCGAGGTACTGAAACTGAATGGAGCTCTGTAATAGGTAGAGACGGTATTGGTCGATGGTCACAGGGAGGTTGTCACCAGCCAGAACGTTCTTTTTGACGGCGGGACCGGAACGACCCGTGATGGTCTCGAGGTCGTTAAGCAGTTCTTGAAAAACATTGTAACTTTGCTGGTACGAAATATGTAGGTGGTTACCCAGGTCGGTGATGGTAAAACCAAAGGCGTCCATGGTCTTGAGTACGCGGAACATGCGGAGCTTTTGGATGTCTGCATTTTCTAGAAAGGCGTCTTCAAACAGCATGGCTTTACTTCCCCCAATTAATGATTCGTTGACACGGATTATACAACAGCAATTATATCAGAAAAGCTTGGTGGGTGTTATCATTACGCCTCAGGTTCACACTTTGGCGGGCGGTTGGGGCCAGGACTTGAAATTTCAGGATGTTTGCGGTACTTTAAGTGCAATAAGCAAACACGTGATTAAGCGCATATAGGCAATTCAGAGAGCGGACAGGTGCTGTGACGTCCGTATTGCTAGGTCCAGCGTGATAGTGGGTGGTGAGAGCCACACGGATACGTCCGTTAACCGTACAGAGCGTGCTGGTCGCTGTGATCAGTGAATCTGGGTGGTACCGCGGAAAAAGCCTTTCGTCCCAATCAACGAGGGGCTTTTTGTATACAAAGGTATCGGCCAGGCAGGCGTTTCTTTCTATAATAAGAGTGAGGACGACTGGAGCGGTATGCAATGTTAGCAGGTCGTACCTGTGGGAAAGAACATTTGTACCTGTTGGTGTGATGGTAAACGTGGAGGAACGAACATGCTAGATATTAAGTTGTTGCGGCAGAAAACAGATTGGGCTAAGTCGGAGTTGGCTAAGCGCGGTATCAAGGCAGAAGAGATTGACGAGTTGTTGTCTTATGACCAGCAGCGGCGCACGGCGCTTACCAAAGTTGAGGAACTGAAGGCAGAACGAAACCGGGTCTCGGCTGCCATCGCGCAGATGAAGCGGCAACATGAAGACGCTGACGAGCAGATTGCTGCTATGCGCAAGGTGGGTCAAGAGATTAGTGCTCAGGACAAAGCCGTGGCGGAGTTGGAAGAGAAGGCTAACTACATCTTGGTACGGTTGCCCAATATTCCTGATGACTCGGCGCCAGCTAGCTTGAATGAGGATGACGCCCGTGAGGAACGTAAGTGGGGCCACATCCGAGACTTTGGTTTCACCCCGAAGGCCCACTGGGATATTGGTGAAGATCTGGGCATCCTTGATTTTGAGAATGCCGCCAAGGTCTCCGGTAGTCGGTTTGTGTATTACCGTGGTTCCGGTGCCCGGTTGGAACGAGCGGTGTATAACTTCTTCCTGGATGAACACAACAAGGAAGGTTACACGGAAGTCTTGCCACCATACCTTGTCAACAATGAGTCGATGTTCGGTACGGGCCAGTTCCCTAAGTTTGTGGGGGATAGCTACACGGTTACCAACGAAGATAGTGACCTCACGTTAATTCCGACCGCTGAAGTACCACTGGTCAACTACTATCGTGATTCAGTTGTTGATGCGGACCAGCTACCGATTAACGTTACGGCGTTGACGCCGGCGTTTCGGTCCGAGGCGGGCAGTGCCGGTCGTGACACACGTGGTTTGATTCGGATGCACCAGTTTAATAAGGTGGAAATGGTCAAGGTGACGAAGCCGGAAGATTCCTGGCAGGAACTCGAAAACTTGACGCACGACGCGGAAGATTTGCTGCAAAAGTTGAACTTGCCGTATCACGTCATTACGTTGGCGACGGGCGATGCTAGTTTCACGTCGGCGAAGACCTACGACCTTGAAGTTTGGATTCCTGCGCAAAATACTTACCGGGAAATTTCTAGCTGCAGTAACTGTACCGATTTCCAAGCACGGCGTGCGCACATCCAGTACCGTGATGACCAGGGTCGCCTGCAATTTGTGCACACCTTAAATGGATCTGGATTGGCTGTTGGGCGGACGGTGGCCGCCATTTTGGAAAATTATCAAAATGAAGATGGCACGGTGACAATTCCCGATGTGCTGGTTCCGTACATGGGTGGACAAACGATTATTGAAAAAGAAAATTAAAAGCGGCACTTTTATGCAGATAATCGAATGATTATCTGTTTTTTTAGTTCCCCGTTCGGCTTTGCGCTAAAGTTCAAATAAGTGCGTAAGAGTGCTTGACGGTCCGCCTGGTGGCTGGTAAGATATTTTATGTTGTTCAGGGCGAGCGACTTCGGTCGCGCCCTGGACGGTGGTTTCCTGAACTGCTGATGCAGGTTGTCGAATATTTATTCGTAATAATGTGTTGACAGTAACAACAACGGATGATAAGATATCTAAGTTGCC
>NZ_AYZK01000019.1:0-699 GCF_001436135.1 Lacticaseibacillus thailandensis DSM 22698 = JCM 13996 | reverse complement strand
CTAGACCATGAGACCAATATTCAATTTTAATTGCGGGAGCAGGGTTTGAACCTGCGACCTTCGGGTTATGAGCCCGACGAGCTACCAGACTGCTCCATCCCGCGATAACCATAATATCTTATCAAACATAGGCTGCCATGTAAAGATGGACCCTGTAGGACTCGAACCTACGACCGAGCGGTTATGAGCCGCCTGCACTAACCAACTGTGCTAAGGGTCCATGACTCAACCTAATCGCGGCGGGGGGGATCGAACCCTCGACCTCCCGGGTATGAACCGGACGCTCTAGCCAGCTGAGCTACACCGCGAAAACCTAGAACTCAAGAGTTCCAATCGGGAAGACAGGATTCGAACCTGCGACCCCCTGGTCCCAAACCAGGTGCTCTACCAAGCTGAGCTACTTCCCGAACAATGCACCCAGTAGGAGTCGAACCTACAACCTTCTGATTCGTAGTCAGACACTCTATCCAATTGCGCTATGGGTGCATATTTAATTGCTTACCGGCTGACGTCGGTAAGCGGAAGACGGGATTCGAACCCGCGACCCCCACCATGGCAAGGTGATGTTCTACCACTGAACTACTTCCGCATATCAAGTTGCTGGGTAAATATGAACCCTTCCGGATAAGTGGCCCCCTGATTAATCAGAGGGCCAACCGCACCAACTGGAATTCATAATGGAGGATACAGGGCTCGAAC
>NZ_AYZK01000018.1:0-1213 GCF_001436135.1 Lacticaseibacillus thailandensis DSM 22698 = JCM 13996 | reverse complement strand
ATGCCACGATTACTGGGACGAGTTCTGGAGACATTGATTACAGTACGGATGCCAATGGCAAAGCCATTAATTATGATTTCAATGGTTACGTTATTGATAGCGACGGTCGTAAGGGTGTAAGTACCTTTGATAACGATGATGGCGTTAATCAGACTGTTGTGGTTACGTATTATCGTTCAACGATCACGGTCAACCCGCAGACTCCTGCCGGTGATGATCCCAGTCAGGTTGGTCCGCAGGACCCAGGAACACCAGTGGACCCCGAAAACACTGATGGACCAAAGTATCCAGCAGGTGTTGATGCGGCTAGCCTGAACCGGACGGCAACGGAGACCGTACGCTTTATCAATGGGAACACTGGGGCAACGGTTGCGCCAAGCAAGACGGCGACGATCACGTATCACCGGACAGCCAGCGTTGATGTAGCCACGGGTACGGTCACCTACGGTGCATGGGAAACGGACAACAATACGTTCGCCGCAGTACCAGCAGCGACGAAAGCAGGCTTAACGCCAGACTAAACGGAAGTACCAGCACTAGTTGATGACACCGCCGCCGATGTGACGCTAACGGTCTACTACTACCCAGCGACGATCACGGTCAACCCGCAGACTCCTGCCGGTGATGACCCAAGTCAGGTCGGTCCGCAGGGCCCAGGGACGCCAGTGGATCCTGATGATCCCGATGGGCCAAAGTATCCAGCGGGTGTGGATACCGCTAGTCTGAACCGGACGGCAACAGAAACAGTACGCTTCATCAATGGCGACACCGGAGCAACAGTTGCGCCAAGCAAGACGGCGACGATCACGTATCACCGGACAGCCAGCGTTGATGTAGCCACGGGTACGGTCACCTACGGTGCATGGGAAACGGACAACAATACGTTCGCCGCAGTACCAGCAGCGACGAAAGCAGGCTTAACGCCAGACTAAACGGAAGTACCAGCACTAGTTGATGACACCGCCGCCGATGTGACGCTAACGGTCTACTACTACCCAGCGACGATCACGGTCAACCCGCAGACTCCTGCCGGTGATGACCCAAGTCAGGTCGGTCCGCAGGGCCCAGGGACGCCAGTGGATCCTGATGATCCCGATGGGCCAAAGTATCCAGCGGGTGTGGATACCGCTAGTCTGAACCGGACGGCAACAGAAACAGTACGCTTCATCAATGGCGACACCGGAGCAACAGTTGCGCCAAGCAAGACGGCGAC
>NZ_AYZK01000017.1:0-1787 GCF_001436135.1 Lacticaseibacillus thailandensis DSM 22698 = JCM 13996 | reverse complement strand
GGTAGTACCCTCAAAACTAAACAAAGTTTCATGTGTAGGTTTCCGATCGTTGCTTTAGTCTTGCGACGCCACAACGAATTCCTTAGAAAGGAGGTGATCCAGCCGCAGGTTCTCCTACGGCTACCTTGTTACGACTTCACCCTAATCATCTGTCCCACCTTAGACGGCTAGCTCCCCGAAGGGTTGCCCCACCGGCTTTGGGTGTTACAAACTCTCATGGTGTGACGGGCGGTGTGTACAAGGCCCGGGAACGTATTCACCGCGGCATGCTGATCCGCGATTACTAGCGATTCCGACTTCGTGTAGGCGAGTTGCAGCCTACAGTCCGAACTGAGATTGGCTTTAAGAGATTAGCTTGCCCTCGCGGGTTCGCAACTCGTTGTACCAACCATTGTAGCACGTGTGTAGCCCAGGTCATAAGGGGCATGATGATTTGACGTCGTCCCCACCTTCCTCCGGTTTGTCACCGGCAGTCTTACTAGAGTGCCCAACTTAATGCTGGCAACTAGTCATAAGGGTTGCGCTCGTTGCGGGACTTAACCCAACATCTCACGACACGAGCTGACGACAACCATGCACCACCTGTCATTCCGTCCCCGAAGGGAACTTTCTATCTCTAGAAATAGCAGAAGATGTCAAGACCTGGTAAGGTTCTTCGCGTTGCTTCGAATTAAACCACATGCTCCACCGCTTGTGCGGGCCCCCGTCAATTCCTTTGAGTTTCAACCTTGCGGTCGTACTCCCCAGGCGGAATACTTAATGCGTTAGCTGCGGCACTGAAGGGCGGAAACCCTCCAACACCTAGTATTCATCGTTTACGGCATGGACTACCAGGGTATCTAATCCTGTTCGCTACCCATGCTTTCGAGCCTCAGCGTCAATAACTGACCAGACAGCCGCCTTCGCCACTGGTGTTCTTCCATATATCTACGCATTTCACCGCTACACATGGAGTTCCACTGTCCTCTTCAGCATTCAAGTTTCCCAGTTTCCGATGCACTTCCTCGGTTAAGCCGAGGGCTTTCACATCAGACTTAAAAAACCGCCTGCGCTCGCTTTACGCCCAATAAATCCGGATAACGCTTGCCACCTACGTATTACCGCGGCTGCTGGCACGTAGTTAGCCGTGGCTTTCTGGTTGAATACCGTCAACGTCTGAACAGTTACTCTCAAACGTGTTCTTCTTCAACAACAGAGTTTTACGACCCGAAAGCCTTCTTCACTCACGCGGCGTTGCTCCATCAGACTTGCGTCCATTGTGGAAGATTCCCTACTGCTGCCTCCCGTAGGAGTTTGGGCCGTGTCTCAGTCCCAATGTGGCCGATCAACCTCTCAGTTCGGCTACGTATCATTGCCTTGGTGAGCCATTACCTCACCAACTAGCTAATACGCCGCGGGTCCATCTCTAAGTGACAGCCGAAGCCGCCTTTCAGCCTCAAACCATGTGGTTTGAGGATTTATACGGTATTAGCATCTGTTTCCAAATGTTATCCCCTGCTTAGAGGCAGGTTACCCACGTGTTACTCACCCATCCGCCGCTCACCGCTCTAAAATCACTTGGTGCAAGCACCGCATTCATTTAGTTAAGTTCGCTCGACTTGCATGTATTAGGCACGCCGCCAGCGTTCATCCTGAGCCAGGATCAAACTCTCATATAAAATATGAAGCTTGTTAAGCTCATTAATTTGTTAAAAAGCGAATTGACTTCGCAATGTTTAATTCTTCTTCAACCTAAGTTGAAGAACCTACACATATACGAAACTTTGTTCAGTTTTCAAAGTACTACC
>NZ_AYZK01000016.1:0-3281 GCF_001436135.1 Lacticaseibacillus thailandensis DSM 22698 = JCM 13996 | reverse complement strand
TGTTTGTACTTTGAAAACTGGATATCATTGATTTTAAGTTTTAAATGCCGAGAACACAGCGTATTTGTGCGAGTTTCTTATGCTGACCGCAAGGTCAGTGAAATTCGAATCGCGATAACCGACAAATTTATATTTGTCTAGGTTAAGTTACAAAGGGCGCACGGTGAATGCCTTGGCACTAGGAGCCGATGAAGGACGGGACTAACACCGATATGCTTCGGGGAGCTGTACGTAAGCTTTGATCCGGAGATTTCCGAATGGGGCAACCCAACTTGAGTGATCAAGTTATCACATAGTGAATTCATAGCTATGTTGAAGGTAGACGCGGGGAACTGAAACATCTAAGTACCCGCAGGAAGAGAAAGAAAAATCGATTCCCTTAGTAGCGGCGAGCGAAACGGGAAGAGCCCAAACCAAAGAGCTTGCTCTTTGGGGTTGTAGGACTGAACATTGGAGTTACCAAAGTAAGTGATAGACGAAGTTAGCTGGAAAGCTACGCGAAACAAGGTGAAAGCCCTGTAGTCGAAATTGCTTACCCTCCGTTCAGGATCCTGAGTACGGCGGAGCACGTGAAATTCCGTCGGAATCCGGGAGGACCATCTCCCAAGGCTAAATACTCCCTAGTGACCGATAGTGAACCAGTACCGTGAGGGAAAGGTGAAAAGCACCCCGGAAGGGGAGTGAAATAGTTCCTGAAACCGTGTGCCTACAATTAGTCGAAGCCCGTTAATGGGTGACGGCGTGCCTTTTGTAGAATGAACCGGCGAGTTACGTTATCATGCGAGGTTAAAGTGAAAAGCTGAAGCCGTAGCGAAAGCGAGTCTGAACAGGGCGCCTAAGTATGATGATGTAGACCCGAAACCAAGTGACCTACCCATGTCCAGGTTGAAGGTGTGGTAAAACGCACTGGAGGACCGAACCCGTATATGTTGAAAAATGTTGGGATGAGATGTGGGTAGCGGTGAAATTCCAAACGAACTTGGAGATAGCTGGTTCTCTCCGAAATAGCTTTAGGGTTAGCCTCGGATGATGAATAGCGGAGGTAGAGCACTGTTTGGACTAGGGGCCCATCATGGGTTACTGAATTCATATAAACTCCGAATGCCGCATATTTTAGTCCGGGAGTCAGACAGTGAGCGATAAGGTCCATTGTCGAAAGGGGAACAGCCCAGATCACCAGTTAAGGTCCCTAAATCTATGCTAAGTGGAAAAGGATGTGGCGTTGCACAGACAACTAGGATGTTGGCTCAGAAGCAGCCACCATTTAAAGAGTGCGTAATAGCTCACTAGTCGAGTGACGCTGCGCCGAAAATATACCGGGGCTTAAGCATAGTACCGAAACTGTGGGTGTCCACTACGTGGACGCGATAGGAGAGCGTTCTAAGTGCGTTGAAGGTCGATCGTGAGGACGACTGGAGCGCTTAGAAGTGAGAATGCCGGTATGAGTAGCGAAAGACAGGTGAGAATCCTGTCCACCGTATGACTAAGGTTTCCTGGGGAAGGCTCGTCCTCCCAGGGTTAGTCGGGTCCTAAGGCGAGGCCGAGAGGCGTAGTCGATGGCAAACAGGTTGAGATTCCTGTACTAGATTATTTTGTTTGAGCGATGGAGGGACGCAGGAGGCTAAAGCATGCATCCGGCTGGAAATGGATGTCCAAGCGCCAAGTCTTGAAGCGAGTGAAATGCTTACTTCTATAAGGACAAGACGTGATGGGGAGCGAAATTTAAGTAGCGAAGTGCTTGATGTCACACTGCCGAGAAAAGCTTCTAGTGAGAAATAATCTACCCGTACCGCAAACCGACACAGGTAGTCGAGGAGAGTATCCTCAGGTGTGCGAGCGAACTCTCGTTAAGGAACTCGGCAAAATAGCCCCGTAACTTCGGAAGAAGGGGTGCTGACCGCAAGGTCAGCCGCAGTGAATAGGCCCAAACAACTGTTTATCAAAAACACAGGTCTCTGCTAAATCGTAAGATGACGTATAGGGGCTGACGCCTGCCCGGTGCTGGAAGGTTAAAAGGATGAGTTAGCGTAAGCGAAGCCCAGAATTGAAGCCCCAGTAAACGGCGGCCGTAACTATAACGGTCCTAAGGTAGCGAAATTCCTTGTCGGGTAAGTTCCGACCTGCACGAAAGGCGTAATGATTTGGGCACTGTCTCAACGAGAGACTCGGTGAAATTATAGTACCCGTGAAGATGCGGGTTACCCGCGACAGGACGGAAAGACCCCATGGAGCTTTACTGTAGCTTGATATTGAGTGTTTGTACCGCTTGTACAGGATAGGTAGGAGCCGTAGAAACCGGAACGCTAGTTTCGGTGGAGGCGTTGGTGGGATACTACCCTTGCTGTATGAACGCTCTAACCCACGCCGCTCAGCGCGGCGGGAGACAGTGTCAGGTGGGCAGTTTGACTGGGGCGGTCGCCTCCTAAAATGTAACGGAGGCGCCCAAAGGTTCCCTCAGAATGGTTGGAAATCATTCGCAGAGTGTAAAGGTATAAGGGAGCTTGACTGCGAGACTGACAAGTCGAGCAGGGACGAAAGTCGGGCTTAGTGATCCGGTGGTTCTGTATGGAAAGGCCATCGCTCAACGGATAAAAGCTACCCTGGGGATAACAGGCTTATCTTCCCCAAGAGTCCACATCGACGGGAAGGTTTGGCACCTCGATGTCGGCTCATCGCATCCTGGGGCTGTAGTCGGTCCCAAGGGTTGGGCTGTTCGCCCATTAAAGCGGTACGCGAGCTGGGTTCAGAACGTCGTGAGACAGTTCGGTCCCTATCCGTCGCGGGCGCAGGAAATTTGAGAGGAGCTGTCCTTAGTACGAGAGGACCGGGATGGACATACCGCTGGTGTACCAGTTGTGCCGCCAGGCGCATCGCTGGGTAGCTACGTATGGACTGGATAAACGCTGAAAGCATCTAAGCGTGAAGCCACCCTCAAGATGAGATTTCCCATTCCTTTATGGAAGTAAGACCCCTGAGAGATGATCAGGTAGATAGGTTGGAAGTGGAAGTACAGTGATGTATGGAGCGGACCAATACTAATCGGTCGAGGACTTAACCAAATGGTTGAATACGTCGGATTCAACCGCGACACAGATACGCGTTCTATGGTAAACTTAAAGCAATGATAGCCAGTTTTGAGGGTATAAACTCTCAAACAAAATAGTGTGGTGGCGATAGCGAGAAGGATACACCTGTTCCCATGCCGAACACAGAAGTTAAGCTTCTCTACGCCGATAGTAGTTGGTGGGAAACTGCCTGCGAGGGTAGGAAGCTGCCACGCT
>NZ_AYZK01000015.1:0-4392 GCF_001436135.1 Lacticaseibacillus thailandensis DSM 22698 = JCM 13996 | reverse complement strand
TGGACGAAACTGGCAGTTACACTGCTGAGGTTCCAGCGCACTACGAGCTGGCCGCAGGCCAAGCTGCAAGCACCAACTACACGTTTACTGATGACGATACCGACGACGTTACGATTCATTTGACGCACGCAATTGACCACACGTCGACTACGACTACACGGACAATTAATTACGTCATCACGGATGGTGACAGTACCAAAGCGCCAGCACCAACGACGCAGACGATGAGCTGGAACGTCACTACGGATGAGGTCACAGGTACTAGCTATGCTAGTCCTGCGGGCGCCTACTTGGCAGTTACCGGCCCAGCAGTTGAGGGTTACACCGCCGACAACACGGTTGCCGCTGAAGTACCAGCACCAACTTTGACCAGTCGGTTGGCCAACACGACCGCGACGATCACGTACCACACCGATGATGCGGCCCTGACCGTGCATTACGTGGATGACGGTACCGGTGAGCAGGTTGGTAGTACTACCTTAACCGGCACGGTTGATGGTACCGGGACGTACAAGGTCACGGCACCAGCACACTATGTTTTGGCTGACGGGCAAGCGGCTAGCGTTGACTACACCTTTGCCACCGATGATACTGATGACATTACCGTGCACCTGACGCACGCCATTGATCACACCACCACCACAACTACGCGGACGGTTAACTACGTCTTTGCTGGCTCTAACCAGCAGGCGGCCGATAGCGTGACGCAGACACTGACCTGGGACGTACTGACCGATGAAGTTACCGGCCAACAGCAATTCGTACCGGTAGGTGAGTACGCCGCGGTGCAGTCGCCGACCGTACATGGTTACACCGCTAACGGTAACGCCGCACTTGCAGCGGTCGCGGCCACGACCACGACGCCGACGAATGCCGCCGACGTGACGATAACCTACACGGCTAACCCGGCTACTTTGACGGTACATTATGTTGATGACAACACGGGCGAGCAGGTCGCTAGTGCCACGGTGGACGGCGTTGTGGACGGTATGGGTACTTACACCGTCCAGTCGCCGACCGGGTACGTTTTGGCTAGCGGACAGGCAGCAAGCGTTGCCTACACGCTGACCACTGACGACACTGATGACGTGACGGTGCACCTGAACCACGCCATCAACTACACGACGGCCACGACCACGCGGACCGTTAACTACACGATCAACGGTCAGGATGCGGCCACTAACCACGCCGCTACGCAAGTACCAGCGAGCGTGACGCAGACGGTCAACTGGTCCGTTGCTACTGACGCCGTAACTGGCGCTATTGTGGCCACGCCGCAGAGCGATTTTGCGGCCGTGACCTCACCGGCACTTAACGGCTACACGGCTGATGGCGATGCCGCGGCGGTCACGCTGGGCACGATTACCACCGACCCAACGGATGCCACCACCACGACGATTAACTACACGCCTGACCAGGAAGCACTGACGGTCCACTACGTTGATGACGTTACAGGCGAACAGGTTACTAGTGCGGTTGTTAATGGCGTAATGGATGCCACGGGCGACTACACGGTCACCGTGCCGCAAGGTTACACGTTAGCTAATGGGCAGGCAGAGATCGTTAGTTACCAGCTGACTAACGACGGTACCGATGACATCACGGTCCACCTGACACACGCTATTGCGCACACGACGACCACAACTACGCGGACGGTCAACTACGTCATCGCGGACGGCGACCAGTCCAAGGCGCCAGCACCAACGACGCAGACGATGGCTTGGAACGTGACGACCGATGAAGTAACGGGCACCAGCTTTGCCACTCCAACTGAGGCCTACGCAGCGGTCACCGCACCAACTGTCGCCGGCTATACGGCTGATGGTAACGTGGCTGCTGCCGTGATGGCACCAACCGCGACGAGCCGCTTAGCTAACACCACAACGACCGTCACGTACCACGCAGACGACGCGGCGCTGACTGTGCACTACGTGGATGACGTCACCGGTGAGCAGGTCGCTAGCGCTACCCTGCACGGCAAAGTCGATGGGCAGGGCCAATACACCGTGTCCGTACCCGACCACTACGCTTTGGCAGACGGTCAGGCCGCGGAGCTGGCTTACACCTTTACCAATGACGGTAACGATGACCTGACGGTACACCTGACCCACGCGATTGACCGGAGCACCGCCACGACGACGCGGACCATCACGTACGTCATGGATAATGGTGATACTGCTAAGGCACCGCAGGTCGTTACGCAGACCGCTACTTGGAACGTCGCCACTGATGCCGTAACTGGCACCAGCGTCGCGACGGCTACCGGTTACTACGCCGCGGTTGATTCACCAGCGGTGGCTGGTTACACGGCTAGTGGCAACGTCGCGGCCGGCACGTTAGGCGCGGTTGCCGCGGACCAGTTGGCGAATACCAACACCACCGTGCACTACACGGCGGATGCGGCCAGCCTCAACGTTACCTACGTCGATGACGTGACGGGTGCTACGTTGAGCAGCACGACGTTGACTGGTACCACCGACGGTACCGGCACCTACACGGTCACGGTTCCAGCTAATTACGAACTAGCAGATGGGCAAAGCAGCAGTGTTAACTACACCTTTGCACCAAATACTGATAACGATATTACGATTCACTTGACCCACGCGGTCAACCACAGCACGGCCACGACGACCCGGACGATCCACTACGTCATCGCGGGTGGTGACACGACGAAGGCACCGGCTGATCAGACGCAGACAATTACTTGGAACGTCACCACGGATGCCGTCACCGGCACCAGTTACGCAACGGCTCAAGACGCGTATGGCGCGGTTACCGCACCAACGGTGGCTGGCTACACGGCGGATCACGACACGGACGCCCAGGTAATGGGTCCGGTTGCCGCGGACGCGTTGGCTGACACCACGACGACCGTGACCTACACGCCGGATGACGCTAACATTACGGTCACCTACGTGGATGATGCGGAGAACGGACAAACCGTTGAGACGCAGAGCTTACAGGGCACGGTTGATGGCCAGGGTACCTACACGGTCACCGTACCGGGCGGTTACCAGTTGGTAGAAGGGCAAAGTCGTAGCGTTAACTACACCTTTGCTACCGACGACAGCGACAACATCACCGTTCACCTGACCCACCACATGACGGCGGGCACCGCGACGACGACGCGCACCATTAACTACGTGGTTGATGGCGGTGGCGCACCTGCACCAGCAAGTGTGACGCAGACCGCAATTTACGGGACGACAACCGATGATGTAACCGGCCTGACGACCGCCACGACTGACGGTACCTATGGCGCGGTCGTTACGCCAGCGTTGGCCGGCTACACGGCGGACCAGACACAGGTGGCGGCGGCTACTCCTGACTACACGGCGGGTGATACCAGCGTGACGGTACACTATACCGCCAACCCGGAGCAGTTGCACGTACGTTATGTTGATGACGTGACGGGTGCGACGTGAGCACCACGACGCTGGACGGCGTGATGGATGGCACTGGTGTTTACACGGTTACCGTTCCGGCTAACTACAGTTTGGCGGATGGCCAAAGCCGCGCCGTCAACTACCGCTTTACCAACGACGATAGCGATGACGTGACGGTGCACCTGACGCACGCGATGCAGTACGGGTCCGCTACCACGACGCGGACCATTCACTACGTTGTGGCTAACGGCGATACGACTAAAGCGCCAGCTGATGTGACCCAGGTTGCTCACTGGCGGACGGTCACGGACCTCGTGACTGGCGGCAGTGTGGCTACGGCTACGGATGGCTACGCGGCGGTCACTTCCCCAGCAGTTGAGGGTTACACGGCTAGTGGCAACGTTGCAGCGGCAGAACTCGGTGCAACGACGACCGCCGACCTGACCAACACGACGGCTACCGTTACGTACGCACCAAACGCAGCTACACTGCGGGTGACGTACGTTGACGATAGTACCGGCGCGACGGTTGCCGTCCAGCGGGTCGCAGGGACCACGGACCAAAGTGGCACCTATACCGCGACGGCACCAGCTGGTTACGATCTGGCCAACGGGCAAGCCACAACGTTGGCTTACACCTTGACTCAGGACGATACCGATAATCTCACCGTGCACCTGGTACACCACATGACCACCAGCACGGCGGCGACGACACGGACCATTGACTACGTGGTTGATGGTGGTACCGCGACGGCGCCAGCCGCAGTTACGCAGACGGCGCAGTTCACCATCGTGACGGATAGCGTCACGGGTGCGCGGACGGTGACGACCGCCACGGGTTACGCGGCGGTCACCACACCGGCTTTGGCTGGTTATACGGCTGACGTGACGACGGTGGCGGCGGCGACCCCTGATTTGGCTGACGGCGACACCACGGTCACGGTTACGTACACCGCGGTGAGCGCACCGGACACTGGCGGGAGCACGACGCCAACGACGCCAACGAC
>NZ_AYZK01000014.1:0-4691 GCF_001436135.1 Lacticaseibacillus thailandensis DSM 22698 = JCM 13996 | reverse complement strand
ATTCCGCCATCGCGGCAACAACAGAATTTAGTATAGCAGGTCGCAAGATTTTTGCCAAGCACTTCGCCGGAAAAACTACCAGCAACTAGTCAATATTGATTTCGTGACCAGTCTGTTCCTCTTCCTTGACCTTTGGCAACGTAATACTCAATACACCATCGTTGTAGCTAGCCTTGATCTGGTCGGCGTCAACATACGGCAGGCGGTAGCTACGGGACATGCTGCCGTAACTACGCTCCTGCATCAGCAGGTTGCCATCCTTATCACTGTGGTCAGCGTCCGTGTGCTTAGTGACCTGGATGCTGAGCACGTTGTCCTGGTAGTTCAGGTGGATGTCATCCTTGTTGATTCCTGGCACATCGACCCGCGCAACGTAGCTGTTGCCCCGGTCTTCAATGTCGGTCTTCAACCCCCGTACCTGACGTGGGGCAAAGAAGTCGTCAAAGAAGTGACGGCCCAAGTTGTCAAAGAATGGGTCCGCAAACATATCATTCCGCCGCATCATTTCGTTAGCCATAAAGCATACTTCCTTTCATTAATTCTCTACATCAATCAATTGGTCCAAGTGAAACTACTGAATGTCAATTTGGTGTTGGTCAACGTCCTGCGTGACTTTCGGCAAGGTAATGGTCAGCACACCGTCCCGGTACGCGGCCTTAATCTTAGCCGCATCGACGTGAGGCAATTCAAAGTCGCGCGTCATACTCTCGGCGGAACGCTCGTGCATCAGCGTCTGACCGTGATCATCGCGCTGACTTTGCTCCGCCTGGCGGTTCACGTTGACCGTGAGCACGTTGTCCCGGTAACTCAGGTGAATGTCATCCTTATTGACCCCCGGGACATCGACCGTCGCGACGTAACGGTCATCCTGTTCCTGTATGTCAGTCCGCAAGGCGCCAACCGGCGTGGCCGTGGCCCGGGCATCCGTAAACGGCGTGAAGAACCGACGACTCAATTCATCAAAGAACGGGTCATCCAACCAGTTATCCATCTGCATTAATTCATCACTCATAGACTACATCTGCCTTTCCTAAGGGATAACCCCTTTCCTTGTTTACATAATAATGATGCCATGTTTTAGCACTCTTGTCAAGAGAGTGCTAAAACTTTTTTGCAGTTGTTTTACAACCAGTTTTTTGCGCGCCTACGCGTGTCGACTACGCATAACGGTGCTACCTAGCTCCGCAAATAGCCGCCGTCAGCTCAATTACAAATTGATAGTCATCCCCTGTTATTTATGGTTTAATTAGGCCAAGAAGAGGAGGTAACATCATGGCCACAAAATCCAATCATTGCGAACAAGATTATGCCCACAATCGCTACTACGGGGCTACTGGTCTCACCGCCATCGCGGCGTTTTTTGCCAACTACGTCAACTTCAAGGGCCGGTCACGCCGGAGCGAATACTGGTACATGTCTTTATGGCTGTACTTGCTAAGCATCATCCTGGTACTCGGAATGGTACTCATACTGTCAGGCTACGCCACTGGCATCCAAGGAAATGCCGCTACCGCCCTGGGGCGAACACTGGGCGTCGGTGTGGGGGTAATACTCGTCGCAATCGTCATCTACGCATTCGCCATTTTTCTACCATCACTTACGCTGCTCGTACGCCGTTATCGTGACGCGGGTTGTCCGTGGTGGGTACTGATGATTCAGTACGGTGTGATGGGCGCGGGCGCCGTAATCTGGGGCTATCCAAGTGATGCGTTTAACGCGCTCTCCATTATTAGTGGCCTCGTCACGTTGGTCATCACGCTCCTGCCCAGCCGCATCCCGGCAGGTAACTAGGACCACTGTCGGCCCCTAGTTACGGTATAATATGAAGCAATACTAGCTATTAGGGAGCGTGATCTTGTGTGGGGAACAATTTTTAATACGGCCATGATCATCGGCGGTAGTACGCTGGGGGCGGTGCTGGGACACGGTCTGCAGGCACACTACCACGACATCATGATGACCGCGATGGGCCTAGCCGTCATGGCGATCGGCCTCAATACTGCCCTGACCCACATGGCCAAGAGTCACTACCCCGTCTTGTTTATTGTCAGCCTAGCGGTAGGCGGTATCTTGGGTGAGTGGCTCGACCTCGACGGCCACTTCAACCGGCTACTCCAACGCCACGCGGGCCAATCCAGCCTAGGTCAGGGACTTGCGACCGGAATTCTTCTATATTGTATCGGTACCCTGTCCATCGTCGGTCCCATCGAGGCTGCGCTTCGCGGCAACATCACCATGCTGCTCACTAACGGGATGCTCGATGGGGTCACCAGTACGGTGCTGGCTAGCACCTTTGGTATCGGCATGATTCTCGCTGCCCCCGTGCTGTTCTGTTGGCAGGGCAGTATCTACTTATTGGCCTCCCTCGCACAGGGCGCCATCAGTACTGCCATGATCAACGAATTATCGACTGTGGGTGGCATCCTTATCTTGGCTAGTGGCATCAGCATTCTGGGGCTAAAGCACATCAAAACACTCAACCTGCTCCCCGCCCTCGTCGTCCCCATCGTGGCAGTGGCCATTTTGCAATTATTCTAGGTACCGCAAAAACGCTGGCCGTCAGTCCCCAATGGACTGACGGCCAGCGTTTTTAATTGCGAATTATTATTACAGTTGGACACCCGCATTGTCAAAGAAGTAACGGAGCGGGTGCAAGCTGGCGGCATCAAAGTAGGCAAAGAAGTCCGCCAGGGTCTGCACTTTAGGTGCGTCGTGCTTGCTGTTAAACGCCGGATTGAAGAACTCATCCACTTGACCGTCATGGACGTTGACGATGAGGGACTCCGTAGCAAACGTCCGGTTAGCGGTGATCTTAGCATCGATGAGGAACGGCTCCCCCGCCTTGCTGGCCGCAACCGCCCGGGCAAAGGCGGGTTGCAGGTCACCCGTCTTGCGCACCGTTGCGCCCTGAATGCCCATCGCCGCGGCAATTTGGGCAAAGTCCTGGTCAGCCAGGTCAATACCACTATATTCGGCCATGTTCACATCGTCCTGCTCACCCTTGATGAAGCCAAGCACGGTATTACTCGTGACCACGTTAATAATTGGCAAATGGTACTTCTTTTCGGTGATCAGGTCCTGCATGACCATGGAGAACGCTCCGTCACCCGAGATACTGAATACCTGCCGGTCCGGGAAATCGAGCTGTGCGGCAATGGCACCGGGCAACGCGGTGCCCATCGAGGCAAACAACGCCGACATCGTCCACTTGTTCGCTGGGCTGAGGTGCAGGTAACGAATGGCGTTTATGCTGTTGTCACCCACGTCCACGGCAAAGGCTGCGTCGGGCGCCGCGACGTCGTTAATCGCTTGGTAAAGCGACTCCGCCTCAAGCGGGTCAGTGTCCCGGTGAGCACGGTCGTGGAGGTAACCCCGCCATTCGTGGCTATCAGCAATGGCTGCCTGGTAGAAGGCACTTGGTGCAGCCGGTTCACTCCGCGCTAACAATTGTTCCACAAAGCTGGTCGCGTCGGACCAAACGCCGAGGTCAACGTGGTGCCGGCGACCAAACTTAGACCGGTCAGTATCAACTTGAATAAACTTGAACGGGCGTGACTCAAAGACGACCCGGGCGAACGGAAAGTCGGCCCCCAGCGAAATGGCCAGGTCTGCCGCGCCGAAGATTTCGTTGGCCGCTTTGGCACCAAGTCGGCCCAACGCCCCCAAGTTGCCCTCATAATCAGGATCAACTTTGCCCGTCGCTAAACTGGAAGTCACCAACGGGATCTGCAGTTTCCGCGACAGCGCGACCAACTGGGGACCACCATCACGAATACCTTGACCCACATTAATAACCGGCCGTTTGGCGACTTTGATCATCGCCAGGGCCTGATCCACCTCGGCTGTGGTCGGCTGCGGCAACGGTGCGGGCTTAGCCGCAACTTCCGCGTCTGCGCTGGCATACGGCCGGTCCGGAATTTCAACCATACCGAAATCGTTGGGGATGATCACCACCGCTACTCCGCGCTGCTGGTACGCGATGCGAATGGCCTTATCCACCACGTACGGCAGACTTTCCGGAGTCATGACGGTGCGGTCATACACCGCGACGTCCCGGAAAATGGGATCCTCGTCAAACTCCTGGAAGTAGTCATAGTTCATGTTGGTGTGCGGGACCTGGCCCACGAGCGCTAAAACGGGTGCGTGATCCTCCCGCGCGTCGTACAACCCGGTCAGCAGGTTGGTCGCCCCAGGACCAGCTGACCCGAACGCTACACCAATTTTGCCGGTTAACTTAGCATCGGCTGCGGCGGCAAAGGCCCCGACCTGCTCGTGCCGAATCTGAATATAACGGATGCGCTCTTTTTCGTCGTCGAGCGCGGCCATGGTGGAATTAAACGAACCACCGGGATACCCGTACACGTGGTCAACGCCCCACGCCTCTAGCACCCGTAGCATGGCAACACTCGCGCGCACAGTCTGTGTACTAGCCATAAAAAACACGCTTCTTTCTGTATGCGATTGGGTTTGACAGCGATTACATGGATAATGTACCACGTTTATAGCTTACTTTCAATTAGTAAGTGTGCTTTTATGATCGTTAAAATCGGGTAGTTGCCCAGGTACACCAACGTTGCGGGGCTATTGTGCCCGGAGTCATACATGTTCTTTTTTATTGCCGAGTAGCAAAAAAGCACCCCACTACCATTACTAGTAGTGGGGTGCAAGTTGTTACCATCTGCCGCGAACAG
>NZ_AYZK01000013.1:0-7907 GCF_001436135.1 Lacticaseibacillus thailandensis DSM 22698 = JCM 13996 | reverse complement strand
GTTCAAGTCCATTTAGGCCCATTGAACTAAATATATTCATTATGGAGAAGTACTCAAGTGGCTGAAGAGGCGCCCCTGCTAAGGGTGTAGGTCGCGAAAGCGGCGCGAGGGTTCAAATCCCTCCTTCTCCGTTGTGGCCCGTTGGTCAAGTGGTTAAGACACCGCCCTTTCACGGCGGTAACATGGGTTCAAATCCCGTACGGGTCATTACCAACCTAGCATGGAGAATTACCCAAGTGGCTGAAGGGAACGGTCTTGAAAACCGTCAGGTCGGTTTATGCCGGCGCGAGGGTTCGAATCCCTCATTCTCCTTTACAATTATCGCGGGATGGAGCAGTCTGGTAGCTCGTCGGGCTCATAACCCGAAGGTCGCAGGTTCAAACCCTGCTCCCGCAATTCAACTGAATATTGGTCTCATGGTCTAGTTGGTTAGGACGCCTCCCTGTCACGGAGGAGATCACGGGTTCGAGTCCCGTTGAGACCGTTAATGGCTCGGTAGCTCAGTCGGTAGAGCAATGGATTGAAGCTCCATGTGTCGGCGGTTCGATTCCGTCCCGCGCCATTGATGGGGGATTAGCGAAGTGGCTAAACGCGACGGTCTGTAAAACCGTTCCTTCGGGTTCCTAGGTTCGAATCCTAGATCCCCCATAAATAGGGATATAGTTCAATGGTAGAACAACGGTCTCCAAAACCGTCGATGTGGGTTCAACTCCTACTATCCCTGTGGTTCCATTATGGCGGTATTGGTGAAGTGGTTAACACACTGGTTTGTGGATCCAGCATACGTGGGTTCGATTCCCACATACCGCCCTTTGTTTTTTGGGGTATAGCCAAGTGGTAAGGCAACGGACTTTGACTCCGTCATGCGCTGGTTCGAATCCAGCTATCCCAATTCCCCAATTGGGGTACTTTTGATGGCGGTATAGCCAAGTGGTAAGGCAGAGGTCTGCAAAACCTTAATCGTCGGTTCGAATCCGATTACCGCCTTCCTAGCGGGCTTACCGCAGGAAATTGAATATACCTTGTTATGCCGGTGTGGCGGAATTGGTAGACGCGCTGGATTCAAAATCCAGTTCCTGTTGAGGGAGTATCGGTTCGACCCCGATCACCGGTATTATGGCTATGAACATAGCCGGACGTAAAGACTCGTAAAGCTGTTAAA
Source organism: Lacticaseibacillus thailandensis DSM 22698 = JCM 13996 (assembly GCF_001436135.1). Lineage (NCBI taxonomy): Bacteria > Bacillati > Bacillota > Bacilli > Lactobacillales > Lactobacillaceae > Lacticaseibacillus > Lacticaseibacillus thailandensis. Next base: position 6,745 of record NZ_AYZK01000013.1, on the reverse strand, counting down.
TCAGCATTGCGGGTCTTTTTTTTCATATCCAGATAAATTGTGTTTGCACAAATTCGGGTCACAATTGCATCAAAACCAGAATGACATAGACAGTCTACGACCATGTCGCCGAAGGGGTCACGACTTGTTCTTTCTTTAACGACACTGTATTGTACAGGCTGTAGTTTTGTCGTTTGGACTACGACGCGGTGCACACTATTGATGAGCAAATCGCGGCCGCAAACTTTTTTGAGCTTAAATTGGCATACATCTTCCGCCTTTTTGCAGAAACTCATCCTTGAGACTGATGGCAACTAATGGTGTAGGGGCGACAATGGTCAGTATATTAAGGTACGTGGGTGGGAAACGTGAATTGCACCCCGTGCCGGAAATCTCTATACTGACAATAAGCATTCCATTGAGGAGGGATTGGCGTGAATATTGGCATTTTTACCGATACATACTTTCCGCAAGTGAGTGGTGTAGCCACGTCCATCAAAACGCTGAAGGATGACCTCGAACGTAAAGGGCATTCCGTCTACATTTTCACTACCACGGATCCGAAGGTGCCCGAAGGGACTGAGGAACCAAATATCTTTCGTTTTACCAGTGTGCCGTTTGTCTCCTTTACGGACCGGCGGATTGCGGTCAGAGGCCTTTTTCACGCCCTACAAGTAGCTAAGAAGTTGCGTTTGGACATCGTCCACACCCAGACTGAGTTTGCCCTAGGGTACATTGGTAAGTTTGTGGCGCGTAACCTCAAAATTCCCGTGGTGCACACGTACCACACGATGTACGAAGACTACCTGCACTACGTGATGAATGGGCACCTGCTACGGCCGTACCACGTTAAGCAGATTTCCCGTGCATTTTTACATAATGATTCTGGGGTCGTGGCGCCCAGTGAGCGGGTTCAAAACACGCTGGAGCGTTACGGGATCAGTGCGCCCATTCGCATTATTCCGACTGGGATCGACTTGAGTCAGTACCAGCGTGCACCACAACGAGACGTGCGTGGTGAGTTGGGACTCAACGATGTGCCCGTGTTGGTGTCGATTTCGCGGGTGGCCTACGAAAAGCGAATTGATCGGGTCATCGACGCCATGCCGCGAATTCTGCGGCAGCATCCGGACGCCGTGCTGCTTGTGGTTGGTGATGGCCCAGCGCGCGAAAGTTTGGAAGAACAAGCCGAAACTTTGGAATTAGGAGATAGTGTGCGCTTCCTGGGGGAGGTTAACCACGAGCAGGTGGCCGACTATTACCGGGCGGGCGATATCTTTGTGTCGGCTAGCGATTCGGAGGCGCAAGGTCTCACGTACATTGAGGCCATGGCCTCTGGAATCAAGGTGCTGGCACTCCAGGGCGATTACACTAACGCCTTGTTAGATGACCCCACAATTGGTCGGACTTTTAAGAACCCTTCCGAAATGGCCGCGCAAGTCGTTGATTATTTTGACCACCCGGACGCATATCGCGGTGATGACGCGCGTAACGCCAAACTGCAGGCGGTGTCAGCGGACGAATTTGGTAACCGGATCCTGCAGTTCTATCAGGACGCGACGGTGTATTACCAAACTGCGATTGCGGGTCATGAAACACGGGGGCCCATTCGCTTACACCGGGTAAGACGGAGGAACAGTATCAATGATTAAGATCCACATGTTTAGTTCGGCCACAAAGGTTGCGGGCCAGGGTGTGGGGTCCGTGTACACGGAGCTCATCTCGTTGTTGCGGCGCTATTTTCCGCAAGACTTTGATATTCGCATTAATGATTACGGACGCAGTGACATTAGTCACTACCATACGATTGACCCCCAGTTTTACGCGTCATCGTTTAGCCCGCGTCGGGGTCGCAAGATCGGTTACGTGCATTTTCTGCCCGATACACTTGAGTCCAGTCTGACGCTACCCAAAGTGGCGCAGGGCGTACTCAACAAGTACGTAATCGCCTTTTACAAACGGATGGACCAAATCGTGGTCGTCAATCCCAACTTTATTCCCCGGTTGGCTGATTATGGGATCAACCCGGAGCACGTGACGTACATCCCCAACTTTGTCTCCCAGCGCACCTTCCATGAGGACGATGCGGATACACGTGCTGCGATTCGCGCACGACTGGGTATTCAACCAGATGACTTTGTGATCTTTGGTGCGGGTCAGGTGCAGGAACGCAAAGGGGTCGATGACTTCTTGACGCTCGCCCGGCGGCATCGCGAATTCAAGTTCATTTGGGCGGGCGGCTTTTCGTTTGGCAAGATTACGAATGGTTATGGCCATTTGAAGGATGCGGTGGCCCACCCACCGGCCAATGTCACCTTTACGGGCATCATCCCGCGGCCAACCATGGTTGATTACTACAACGCGGCGGACCTATTCCTCTTGCCGTCCTTTGAGGAACTGTTCCCCATGGCGGTCCTAGAGGCTTTTGCAACGGGCACGCCAGTTATGGTACGTGATTTAGCATTGTATGACGGCATTATTCGTCCGTACGCCATGCTGGCTCCCGATGTGGATGCCATGGATCGGCAACTACAGCAGGTGGCGGATACACCTGCATTGTGGCACCACTACCAGGACCTCAGTCACGCGGCTGCCCAGGAGTATTCCGAAGAGCGTTTGGCGGGTGTTTGGCACGAGTTTTATACCGCACAGGCCCGGTTGGCGCCTCGCCGCGGTTGGGGACGGCATCGTGACCAGCAGCGGTAACACCGCGGACAGGGGGTGTGCCAATGACTTCGAAGAATAAACTGGTGGCCGTGTTGATGGTGTTCGTGGGCGTGGTCATCTTTGCCTGGGAAAGCCGTACACTGAATCCACACCAAGTCGTCCGTGAGCTCACCCACCTGAACATGTGGTGGTTACTGGTTGCTACCCTGATGATGTTGGGCTCGTGGGTCGTCGAGACGGTTGTGTTACAGGTGCTGTTGCGCCATGAGGGTGAAAAGCTGATGCCGTTTGGCAACGCCCTGCGCGTGCCGTTGGTGGAACAATTGTTTAATTCCATTACCCCGTTTGCGGCGGGGGGCCAGCCAGCACAATTGGTCGCCATGCTGCAAAGTGGCGTTGAGGGTGGTCGCGCCAGCTCGGTGCTGTTAATGAAGTTTATCGTTTACCAATTCATGGTCCTGATTAACTTTGTCTTTACAATCGTCGTAGCCTTTCGTACTGTTGCCGTCCACTTTGGCGCGCTGGCCGTGCTGATTGCCTTCGGGATGATCATCCACGTGACGGTCATTGTCGGGTTGTTGCTGGTGATGTACTACTACCGTTTTACCCGGAAGCTGTTACACTGGGCGATGAAGCCGGTGGGCTGGTTTATGGGTGCTGAGCGGCGGGACGTTAAGGAACTCGAGTGGGTCGCGAAGATCGATACTTTTTATGCGGAGAGTCTGCAGCTTAAGCAGGCGAAACGCAAAGTCATCTGGGCGTCCATCCTGACGATGGTGGAACTGCTCATGTACTACAGTGTGCCGTACTTTGTACTGCTGTCACTGCACGTGTCAGACGTGAACATTATCGAAGTGATGGCATTACACGTCATGATTGTGATTATCACCTCGATTTTTCCGGTCCCTGGTGGTAGTGGTGGCGCAGAGTACAGTTTCAAGACAATTTTTTCGATGTATATCGGCAACCCTGCCACTATGGTGCTAGCGATGTTGCTCTGGCGCTTCTTAACCAATTATTTGGGGATGATTTGTGGGACGGTGGCAATTGCCGTTCGGCCCCGGCGGTCAGTTCGGCGTACGGAAAAATTACTAAAGTAAGCGATATTTTGCCGCACGGATGGTGAATCCGTGGTATGCTCATAGCAGATAGAAGATAAGGGGGATACTCTCATGAAAGGTTCACAACTTGTTGCAATCATTAAGCGACTTGAGGCAATGCAAGAAGCTGATTCGAACGAAACCCAGACACGGCGTTTCGAAAAGAACGGCGATGAGCGGGGCTTAGTATCTTATGACCCGCAGACGGAAACATTTGAGCTGGAAGAGATGGCGACGCACCAGACCTTCAAGTTTGACAATATTGATTTAGTAGCGATGGAAATCTTTGACTTGCTCGATGACGGTACTGACCCCGAGGATGAGACTCCATCAGCGACCGAGTAAGTAGCTGCCACATGTTGGTACACAAAGAGTCCACGGCCTGTGCCGCGGCTTTTTTGTTTGTCTTGCTACTTGTTAATTGGTTAATTTTGCTAGTTGAAACTAGTACATAAATTTCGACGCGGTATAATATGCGTGTTATAGCCATTTTTTGGCTATCATGAAGAACAATCTGGAGGTCCACTATGAAGGAATTAGGCGGTCGTATTCGTCGCGCCTTGAGCACCAGGATGGGATTTTTCGTTCTGGCCGTTGCGCTTTTTTGGGCAAAGACGCTCTGGGCGTATAATACGAAATTCAACCTCGGATCCACTGGCAGTTTTCAGCACCTGCTGCTGGCGTTGAATCCGTTACCGACGACCATTCTGTTATTTGGGGTGGCGCTGTACATGACGGGCCGTAAGTCCTACGTCACGATGTTGCTGATTGATGCGGTGACCACGACTTGGTTGTTTGCGAACATTCTGTATTACCGTGAATTTTCGGACTTTATGACCTTTGCCCTGATTAAGGGGAGTAGTTCAGTGTCCAATAATCTCAGTACGGGGATTACTAACATTATTCGCCCGTCTGACTTCTTGGTCTTTCTTGACCTTATTATTTTAATTGTCGTATTGGCATTCAAGCTGGTACGGGTGGACATGCGTCCAGTCAAGAAGCGTGTAGCCATGTTGATCTCCTTGTTGGCGGTCCTGCTCTTTGGGGCGAACCTGCAGATGGCTTATCACGATCGTTCAGGATTGTTGACCCGGACGTTTGATAATAACTACATCGTCAAGTACTTAGGTCTGAACGTGTACACCGTGTACGACGGGGTCAAGACTGAACAGAATAGTGCCGTGATGGATAAGGCCAAAGCTAGTGACCTGGATAGTGTGAAGAACTGGCTGAAGAAAAACCATATGAGTGGCAACGTTTCGTATCGGGGCGTGGCCAAGGGCAAAAACGTTATCATTTTCCATTTGGAAAGTTTTCAGCAGTTTTTGATTGACTACAAGTATGACGGTAAGTACGTCACACCTAACCTGAACAAGATCTACCACGAGAGTGATACGCTGAGCTTTGACAACTTCTTCAACCAGGTTGGCCAGGGGAAGACTTCTGACGCCGAAATGATGCTGGAGAATTCACTGTTTGGGACTTCTGAAGGTTCGGCCATGAGTCAGTACGGGACTAGCAACACTTTCCAGGCAGCTCCGGCAATTTTGGCGCAGTCCCAGGGTTACACGACGGCAGCATTCCATGGGGATGTACCTAGCTACTGGAACCGGGAAAATACTTACAAGTCCTGGGGGTATGACTATTACTTCAGTAAGTCGTACTACAAGGACAAGAAGGGTTACGAGATTGGTTACGGGCTGAAGGACAAAATTTTCCTGAAGGAGTTGACCCCTTGGCTCGAACAGCTACCGCAGCCGTTTTATGCGAAGATCATTACTCTGACCAATCACTATCCGTACCCCTTGGATAAGAAGAACGTGACGATCCCGAAGACCAAGACCGGTGATGATACCGTCGATGGGTACGTACAGACCGCGCACTACTTGGATCAGGCGGTGGGTGAGTTCATGCGCTACCTGAAGAAGTCTGGTTTGGATAAGAATACGATGGTGGTCTTTTACGGTGATCATTATGGTATCTCTGACAACCATAAGAAGGCTATTGCTAAGTTGATGGGCAAGAAGACGTTCAACGACTTTGATGTGGCCCAGTTCCAGCGGGTTCCATTGATGATTCACATGAACGGTCTTAAAGGTGGGGTTAATCATACCTACGGTGGTGAAATTGACGTATTGCCAACGCTGGAAAACCTGTTGGGCGTCGATAGCTCTAAATACATTCAGTTGGGGACTGATTTGCTAGCACCAAATCGTAACCAAACGGTGGCCTTCAGGGATGGCGACTTTGTGAGTCCAACCATCACTAAGGTAGGTAGTGAGTACTATAATACGCAAACGGGCAAGAAGATCAGCCATCCGACGAAAGCGCAGAAGTGGCAGGAACGGGCTAGTCTGAACCGGACTACGACCATGTTGTCGTTGTCTGACCGTATCATTCAAGGTAACTTGCTACGGTTCTACCACCCGAGTGGCTTTACCAAGGTCAATAAGGGTGATTACAATTACAAGTTGAGTGCCACTAAGAAGTCGCTCAAGAAATTACAGGAGAAAAAGAAGACTAGTTTGCTCTACAAAAATGGTAATAAATCCACGATTGATGATTACGTCACGGATGCACCAGAGTTGAGTGGTAGTAGCAATAGTAGTTCTAGTAGCTCCAGCAGTAACTAAGTAGCCGTTACTAACTCCGTCGCCGGTTTTGTATCACTACATGTGATGCAAAACTGGTGGCGGAGTTTTTGTGTGGGGTAGACGCGGCCAGCGCCGTTATAACAGGGGTTTGCAGGCACCGGTAATTCACGCAATGTTTTTTAACGATTTATTTGGCAAATTGTCTTGACGGTGGTGGGCGTCGCTGGTACTATATTATTTGTTGTCTGAGGGGGATATACGTACCGGGTGCAGTCATTGTTACTGATGCTCGGACATAACAACCAAGCGCATGATTATTCAAAATATTGTGTTGACAATGGTTGACCCTGATGATAAGATATCTAAGTTGCCTCGGGCGACCGGTAGTACTTTGAAAACTGAACA
>NZ_AYZK01000012.1:0-12352 GCF_001436135.1 Lacticaseibacillus thailandensis DSM 22698 = JCM 13996 | reverse complement strand
GAGGGTAGGAAGCTGCCACGCTTATATTATTCCGGTTTAGCTCAGTTGGTAGAGCGCCTGACTGTTAATCAGGGTGTCGTCGGTCCGAGTCCGACAACCGGAGTTTTTTATTGTTTTAGCCTTGGAGAGTTGTCCGAGTGGCTGAAGGAGCATGCTTGGAAAGCATGTATACGGGTTTTGCCTGTATCAAGGGTTCGAATCCCTTACTCTCCGTAGTGATTCATGAGTTTCACAGGTTCATTGAGGCATCGCTACTGGCGGTGCTTTTTTTGTGCCCAGAGTGCAATAAAAATGATTTTCAGGGAGGGGTAGGATTAGTGCCAAATCTGTCTTTGCTGCGAGCGTCCCCCCCTAGATATATTAGTTAAACTAGCTGATTATTCTGGTGCGGCCAGTATGACGTGGGTTTCACGCTTTTTTGGTATTATCGTAGCCACGGCCGCGGCCATACGCGCCGACAATTTACAGAGGAAGTGGGATCCAACATATTGGTTGCGTTTCTTTGAAAAGTTCTAGATGGACAATAAAGCGTTTGAGGTACTACATACCGGTAATCGGGGTCCAACCGCACCTCCCCCAACGTCTAAGGTCGATTGAATCCGCTGTGTCACTATGTGGGGATGACTACTTACCATTAGTGCCAAAGTGGGGCTAGACAATGGCCAATTATTTGTAACGTTGTGTGCATGCTAACTGAGTTTCAACACCAATAACATGGCCAAAAAGCGCCCCGCAACTGTTGACCTCACGGCCGCTCCAGCTGCGGGGCGCGTAATTAATTTTGATGGAGTACTAGTGCTTGTGGTTTAACCGTGGATAAAGGAGACCGTCATGAGAATACTGGTCAGCCACGCTGCGCCTAACCAGTAGGCAGACCACCAGTCACGCCGACGCCGCAGTGGGGCGAGCGACAGCACCATGATTGCGACCACAACGATAATGGTCAGTTGCTGCATGATAAAGCCGGCAATACAAAGTGCAAATACGACGAGGCTGATTGCCCACATCGGTAAGTATTCCGACCACACCCCGATAATAAACGGGGTGAGCATGAGTACCAATGCCAGCAAGTAGGAAGACTGCAGTACGTGTGTATCGGCCATGGTCAACATAATTTGAGCAAAGCCGGCCAGAATGAGCAGTAGCGTGGTCCGAATTTCATGTAGCATTGCCTGGGTGCTAATAATGTAACTTACGGCCAGCAAGGCTAACGTTAACGGCAAGAGGAGCCACTGGTCAAATGCACCCACCACGGCGGGAACAATGCCGATAAGTGCCATCCACCCAGCGTGCCAGTCGAGCTGGATAGCCGCCAGTAGGCAGGCGACGATCACTAGTGCGACTAGCTGGAACGACCAGACAAAGCCGCCCGTGCCACCGGCGAGGATGGGGTAGGTAATGGCCAGTCCGGCCAGGGTGATTGTGGATAGAATTCGATCTCGTGCTGATGGCATGGTTCTACCTTCTTTCATTCATTCTTTATGCTACCTGAAAACTACGTGGTAGGCAAAAACTTTGTGGCGGGCCACCGTTATATGGTAGGATAGATTGTTGCAAAGAATTCCCGATAGGGCCCACAGGCGTGGGTTTGCCTTGTAACCGAAAACTTTTAGGGGGAAAATTTTTATGTCGGAAAAACGTTTATTTACATCCGAGTCCGTTTCTGAGGGGCACCCGGATAAAATTGCTGACCAAATCAGTGATGCCATTCTCGATGCGCTGTTGACCAAGGACCCGGACGCCCGAGCCGCGGTAGAAACCAGCGTGACCACCGGTTTGGTGCTCGTATTTGGGGAAGTTTCAACCAATGCATACGTTGACATCCAGGGCGTTGTCCGGGACACGATCCGTCGTATTGGCTACACCCGCGAGAGCGGCTTTGATCCGGACTCTGTGGCCGTATTGGTAGCATTGGATGAACAGTCACCTGACATTGCGCAGGGTGTGAACGAATCGCTGGAGGAACGTGAAGGCGATGCTGACCCGCTGGACCAAATTGGTGCCGGTGATCAGGGGATGATGTTTGGTTACGCCATTGATGAAACTCCTGAGTACATGCCGCTACCAGCGGTTTTGGCTCACGGTTTAATGCGTAAAATTGCCGCGTTGCGTCACGAAGGTGTCATCAAGTACTTGCGGCCGGATGCTAAGGCTCAGGTGACCGTTGAATACGGTGAGGACGGCAAACCGTTGCGTGTGGACACTGTGGTGGTGTCAACGCAGCACGATCCGGATGCCACGTTAGCCCAGATTCGGGCTGACGTCGAAGAGCAGGTAATTCGCGCGGTCATTCCGGCAAACTTACTTGATGATCAAACCAAGATTTACGTGAACCCGACAGGCCGCTTTGTTTTGGGTGGCCCCGCGGCGGACGCTGGTCTGACTGGGCGCAAAATTATTGTCGATACGTACGGTAGTTTTGCTCGCCACGGTGGTGGTGCCTTCTCCGGTAAGGATGCCACTAAGGTGGACCGGTCCGCTAGTTATGCGGCACGGTACATCGCGAAAAACTTGGTTGCAGCGGGGTTGGCCAGCACTTTGGAAGTGCAGTTAGCTTATGCAATTGGGGTGGCCAAGCCGGTGTCGATTTCGGTCAACACCTTTGGTACAAACAAGATTCCTGAAAGCAAAATTGTGGAAGCAATTCGGAACAATTTCGATCTGCGTCCAGCCGGGATTATCCAGATGTTGGATTTGAAGCGGCCAATATACGAACAGACGGCGGCATATGGTCACTTTGGCCGCACGGACATCGATTTACCTTGGGAACACTTGGACAAGGTAGATGCGTTGAAGAAGTACTTACAGTAAGGTGATCGATTGGCGGGGGGACATTTATTTGTCGCCCCCGTTTTTGCGTAGGCCCTTAGCGCTTTCAGCGCTTAGGGCCTGCCACTCGGAGGGCTCGCGGAGCTAGCCCGAGAGATTGAGGCCCGATACCACTTGGCCGCCAGGCCGAGCAAAGTAATAGCCCCAGTGGGCGTACTCGCTGCTACTCGGAGGCTCCGCGTCAGCAGAGCCGAGAGACTGAGGCCCGATACCACTTGGCTGCCAGGTCGAGCAAAGTAATAGCCCAGTAGGCGTACTCGCTGCTATTCAGAGGCGCCGCGCCAACCAACCTAAATCCAGTGCTTCACCAGTAGCACGAACAAATTTGATTAAATGATAGTTGAGGGATTAAACATGCATTCACAGCGTACTAACGTTCCGGTTATGACCGTGACGGTATTTATAGCAACATTCATGGCGGCAATCGAAGGTACCATTGTCAGTACCGCCATGCCGACAATCGTCGGGTCGTTACACGGCGTCCGGTTGATGAATTGGGTCATTGCGGTGTACCTGCTTACCAGTGCCATTGCGACGCCCGTCTACGGTAAGCTGGCCGATATGCGCGGCCGCAAACCGGTGCTGTTAGTGGGACTGGGCATCTTTGTCGTGGGCTCACTTTTTAGTGGGTTATCCCAATCAATGATTATGCTGATTATTGCGCGGGCGATTCAGGGTGTGGGGGCTGGTGCCATCATGCCGGTCACCTACACGATTATTGCCGATATGTATTCGCTGGCGAAACGGGCCCAAGTGCTGGGCCTGAACAGTTCTGCCTGGGGCATTGCGGCCGTTGTTGCACCCTTACTAGGTGGGTTGATTGTTGACCAATTGTCCTGGCACTGGGTTTTCATTATTAACGTGCCAATCGGGCTCATCACGATGGGGCTCACGGCGGTGTTCCTATACGAAAAGCCGCGGACGAGTTCGTCCAGTTTGGACATTCGCGGCATTTGGTGGTTAGCGCTCGTGTTGGTCTGTGTATTGGGTGCCTGTGAGCTGTTACAAATCAGCCACGGCACGTGGTACGCCCTAGTGCTGCTTGTCGGCGCTGGGCTGAGCGTGTGGCGGTTTATCGCCGCAGAACACGTGGCGGCCGACCCGGTAATTAGTTTGCAACTATTCCGTTCCCGGACGTTTATCTCCCAAAACATCATTGCGGCCCTAATTTCTGGCGTGGTAATGGGCCACGAAGTCTACATTCCGATGTGGATGCAGGGAATTTTGGGCATGAGTGCCACTTTTGGTGGCTTTGCCGTCACTCCCAGCAGTATTTTATGGGTCGTGGGCTCATTTGTAGCGGGTAAGATGTTGCCGCGGATGCGCGTCACCCGGGTGCTCGGCATTGCGCTGGTCGACGTGTTGGTCGGTATTGCCGCGGTACTTTGCCTGAGCATTCATACGGTGTACCCAATCTTTCTGGGCGTGTCGGCTGTGCTCGGCTTTGGCTTTGGTATTATTATTACCAGCACGACGGTGGAGTCCCAAAACGTGGTTGGCCCTGACCAAATCGGGATGGCGACCAGTTTCAACACGCTCAGCCGCACGCTGGGACAGACGCTGATGATTTCAATTTACGGCATCATCTTTAATGGGCGGATCAGCGCCGGGGTAGCTGGTCATCGTGGTTTGGACACCAACATGATGAACAAGCTGGTCAACTCACAAACGGTGCACGAATTGTCGGCCGAGGTGATTCCGCCACTGCGCGGAGTGCTCTTTAGCGCGCTGCACACGGTGTACTTGACCTGTGCCGTCGTGGTGGTACTGGCGTTAGCCGCTAACCTGCTGGGCCACCAACGCCGCCGTGCATAAGGTGGCGGCGGTATCGTTGCTGTAAGCCACGCATTATTTCCCGGGCAATGATGGCGACCGCCACGCCTTCCAACACCCCGGCGAGGACGTCGCTGGCAAAGTGGACGTGCAGGTACACGCGGGTCCAAACGATGGTTGCCAGGTACAATACCCCGATGATTGCCGCCAGTGTCCGGGTTGCTGGGCGCCGGTGCCACCGCCAGATGTACATGAGCATGATAATCACGAGGGCGGCACTCGCACTTGCGTGGCCGCTGGGAAAACTCCAACCACTGGCGTGCGCGAGGGCGTGCAGTTGGGGGTCAGCAACAAAGGGGCGCGGCCGGACCACCACGGCTTTGACCAGCCGGTTCAAAATGGCCGTTGCCAGTACCGCGCTTGCCAATGTCGCCGCCCACGTTGGCCGGCGCCGCCACAACATCCAGAGGGCCAAAACGATGGCCGTGATCACCATCCCCACTGGCGACCCCCAGTTGGTGATGGTGCGCGCCCAGTTCGTCCGTGTAGTGGTGGTTTGCCCGGCGAGGTGCAGCCCCCAGGTGTCAAACTGGTGGAGGTACGGTTGGTTCGTGGTGATGGCGACCGCGATGGCGAGCATTGCGGTCATTAAGATGGTGGCTATTAGCCAGCGATGAATGCGCATGATGACCTTCCTCCGCAAAATAAATACCGTTAGTTTAGCATAGTGCTGCCGAAATGCTTGCTTGGTCGGGGGGATTTTGCTATTCTTAACACAATAATACTAAACGTAGGGAAGATTATTAGCGTATGGGTTGCGTCCAGAAAGGCGGCGGTCGTTGGAAGTCGTCCGTGACCCATCCGTGAACTGACTTCCTTGGTTGCCGGCCTGAACAATGTCAGTAGGGCCGACCGGGCTGCCGTTATCCAGACAAGCGCCGGGAATTTCCGGAACTTAGGTGGTACCGCGGCTCAAAGTCGTCCTAACTTGTTTAGGGCGACTTTTTGCGTTCAGGGGCATAAAACACACAGGGGGCAACACGAAATGGCAGCATTTGACCATGCAGCAATTGAAAAAAAGTGGCAAAAGTATTGGCGTGAACACGACACGTTTAAGACGGGTAAGGATCCCAAGAAGCCGAAGTATTACGTTTTGGACATGTTCCCTTACCCATCCGGACAGGGCTTGCACGTGGGTCATCCCGAAGGATACACGGCCACTGATATTATTGCCCGCATGAAGCGGATGCAAGGGTTCAACGTTTTGCACCCCATGGGCTGGGATGCCTTTGGGTTGCCAGCAGAACAGTACGCTTTGAAGACGGGGAACCCACCTAAGGAGTTTACGGCGGCAAACATTGCCAATTTTAAGCGGCAGATTCAAAGCCTTGGTTTTTCCTACGACTGGGACCGGGAAATCAACACGACCGACCCATCGTACTACAAGTGGACGCAGTGGATTTTCGAACAGATGTACCGGCGTGGGTTAGCCTATGAAGCCGAAGTACCAGTCAACTGGAGTCCTGATTTAGGGACCGTGGTAGCCAACGAAGAGGTCATCGACGGTAAGACTGAACGCGGCGGCTTCCCGGTTGAACGCAAGCCTATGCGGCAGTGGATGCTGAAAATCACGGCGTATGCCGACAAGTTGCTGGACGGCTTGGACGACCTCGACTGGCCGGAATCCATCAAGCAAATGCAGCGTAATTGGATCGGCCGTTCAGTTGGGGCCAGCGTTAACTTCCAGGTAGCCGGCGCCGATAAGACCTTTGAAGTCTTCACGACACGTCCGGACACCCTCTTTGGGGCGACCTACACCGTCCTGGCACCCGAGAAGGATCTGGTGCAGGAAATCACCACGCCAGAACAACGTGATGCAGTCAACGCCTACATTAAGGAAGCGGCCAGCAAGTCTGACCTCGACCGGACCGACCTGAACAAGGATAAGACCGGTGTGTTCACCGGTGCCTACGCCATCAACCCGGTTAACGGCGCTAAGTTGCCGATCTGGATTGGGGATTACGTGCTTGCTAGTTACGGCACGGGGGCCATCATGGCTGTTCCGGCCCACGATGAGCGTGACTGGGAGTTTGCCAAGAAGTTTGACCTCCCCATCAAGCCCGTTATTGAGGGTGGCAACGTTGATGAAGCTGCCTACACTGAAGACGGCGTGCACATTAACAGTGACTTCTTGAACGGGATGGACAAAGCCACGGCGATTGACGCCATGATCGATTGGCTCACGGAACACAAGGTGGGGGCCAAGAAGGTCAACTACAAGCTCCGTGACTGGGTCTTCTCCCGTCAGCGTTACTGGGGTGAACCGATTCCAATTATTCATTGGGAGGATGGCGAGACCACGCTGGTTCCCGAAGAAGAATTGCCCCTGGTACTGCCAGAAGACGCCAACATTGAGCCGACTGGTTCGACGGAGGGACCACTAGCTAACCTGACTGATTGGGTCAACGTGGTCGATAAGAATGGCCGCAAGGGCAAGCGCGAGACGAACACCATGCCGCAGTGGGCCGGTTCATCCTGGTACTTCCTGCGGTACATTGATCCTCGCAACGGCCGGTTGCTAGCCGACCCGGACAAGCTGAAGTACTGGATGAACGTTGACCTGTACATTGGCGGGGCCGAACACGCCGTACTGCACCTACTGTACGCCCGTTTCTGGAACCTCTTCCTCTATGATCTGGGGGTGGTTCCAACCAAGGAACCATTCCAGAAGCTGTTCAACCAGGGGATGATTCTGGGCGACAACCACGAAAAGATGAGTAAATCTAAGGGCAATGTGGTCAACCCGGATGACGTTGTGGACCAGTATGGGGCCGACACTTTGCGCTTGTACGAAATGTTCATGGGCCCACTGGATGCCGGTATTGCTTGGAGCACCAAGGGGTTAGCTGGTGCCCACAAGTTCCTGGAGCGGGTTTACCGTACCTTCGTTGATGAGAACGGCAAGATGCGTGACCGGATCACGACCATTAACGACGGTCGCCTGACCAAGGTTTACAACCAGACCGTCAAGAAGGTCACCGACGACTTTGCGGACCTCAAGTTCAACACCGCCATTGCGCAGATGATGGTCTTCATCAACGAGGCTAACAAGGTGGATGACCTGCCGTACGAATACGTGGAGGGCTTCGTCAAGTTGCTGGCACCGGTAGCGCCACACCTCATGGAAGAGATTTGGCAGATCCTGGGCAACGACGACACCATTACCTACGCGGCTTGGCCAACGTACGATGAAAGTGCGTTGGTGGCCGACACGGTCACGGTGGCCGTCCAGGTCAACGGTAAACTGCGGGGCCAGCTGGATGCGGCTAAGGACACGGACAAGGACCAGTTGCAACAGGATGCGTTGGCACTGGCTAACGTCCAGAAGTTCATCGCGGGCAAAACCGTTCGTAAGGTCATCGTGGTACCAAATAAGATTGTCAACATTGTGGTTGGTTAGTTTGCCAGTCACGTTAGGGCCCCTGCCATTGTGGCGGGGGCCCTTACTGGGTTCATGGTGGGCTAGTGGCCCCGTTAAAAACCTGATAATCTGGTTAAAGATGCAGCCGTAAATTGCAGTCATGGTGCGATTCAACTAGAATTACTATGTTAACTACGAATAAAGAGGATTTTTAATGAACGCAAAAGAAACGCAGACCACGACCTCGAGTCAGGCCAAGATGCTCCGCGGTTCCGCGTGGATGACGATTGGTAGCATCTTTTCCCGGGTGCTGGGGGCCATTTACATCATCCCGTGGTGGGCCTGGCTGGGGTCAGCAGCGTTGACCGCCAACGGTTTGTTTACTAAGGGTTACCAAATTTATGGGGTCTTTATCATTATTTCGACGGCGGGGATCCCCAGTGCCGTGGCCAAGCAAATTGCGCATTACGACGCCATGAACGAGTATGCCACCTCAATTCGGTTGTGGTGGCATGGCATGATTGCGACCGGAATCCTTGGCGTCATTTCAGCCGCGGTGCTCTGGTTGGCTGCCCCGCTGTTAGCCGCAGGGGACAGTCGCATGGTGCCGGTCTTCCACTCCCTGGCGTGGGCCATCCTGGTCATTCCCGTGTTGAGTATCATGCGGGGTTACTTCCAGGGGGTCAGCGACATGGCTCCCAGTGCGATCTCCCAGCTGGTCGAACAGTTTGTCCGGGTTATTTACATGTTGGCATCGGTGTTTTTCATCATGAAGATGGGGAACGGGGACTACGTGCTGGCGGTGACCCACTCCACCTTTGCCGCGTTTGTTGGGGCTCTGGCCGGAATCTTGATGCTGGTAGCCATCTTTATTCGACGGTGGCCGCGAATTCACGCGCAGATGGAGCAATCAGCCAACCAGATTGACGTCTCGGTCAACCAGCTGTTGATGGACATCGCGCGCCAAGCGGTGCCGTTCATCATCATGGATTCGGCCATTAACTGGTATTACATCATTGACCAGTACACCTACAAGCCGATGTGGGGCCACCTGTTTCACTGGTCTGTCAACCACATGAACGATTTATACGCCCTGTATGCGGGTAACGCCAACAAGTTGATCATGATCGTGGTGTCGTTGGCGTCGGCCTTAGGTATTACCGTAATTCCGCTGTTGTCGGCGGCGGTTACGCGCCACGAGATGCGCGATGTGAGTCACCAGATGACCAACGCCATTCAGCTGTTCAGCATCGTCATGATTCCCGCCTCCCTGGGGATGATGGCTATTGCCCAGCCGCTGTACGTCGTGTTTTACGGCTACAACGTGACGGGAATCCTCATGCTGGAGGTGTCCTCCCTTCTGGCGGTGGCACTGGGGCTGTACACCGTTCTGGCGGCTTTACTGCAAGGGGTGTTTCGTAACCGGTTGGCCATCGTTCTGATGTTAGTGGGAATCGTGGTCAAAGTGGTGTTACAATACCCATTTTCAGCGTGGTTCGGTGCGTACGGGCCAATGCTCGCTTCCATGGCGGGGTTGGGCGTCAACTCCGTGCTGATGTTACGGAAGTTGTGGCAGTACTACCGGTTCAAAGTGTTCCAAACTTCGCGGCGCGTGTCGGGAATGTTGCTATTCGGGGCGATAATGTTTGCGGTTGTGCGTTTAGCCGTGTTCTTCCTAAACCACTTTATTCCCGCCGTCAGCAAGCCTGGTGCCGTAGCGGAGCTAGTGGTAGCCTTGATGCTGGGCGGCGGTGTCTACGGGTACCTCGTACTGAAGACGCACTTAGCCGATATGGTTTTGGGTAGCCGCGTGGCCGGAATTCGCCGGTTGCTACACATGAAGTAATTATTGTTTCATCATACTGGTGGTCCCGTTATTCGCAATCACCGATAAAAAAAGCCATCGTGGCACGTCCGCCCAGTTATTCTAGGGGATGCGCCACGATGGCTTTTTGCGTTGCTTATTGATTTTCTTCTTGGGCACTTGGTTGCGTGTGGACCCGCTTAAGGCGGGCGGCCCGCACCTTACCTAGTACTAACGGCACGTGCTCTTCCACCACGTCCGCGTATTCAAGGCCAAACCAGCGGGCTGGACTAACGGTGATCCGCTGCAATAGCAGGCGGGCCTGGATGATGGTTTTGACAAAGGTGTTGATCCGGGTTTCCGAGGACAATTCTTCGCGTACCAGGACGAAGGACCAGTCACCAACATCGCGGCCCGGCATGGTGGTGTATTGTTGCGGCTGCCGGTCGATCTCGCCGCTGGCCATCAGGTCCTGCACGATTTGCCGCAGGAAGACGTTGACGGTTTGCTGCATGCGGAAGCCGAGGTAAAGCTGCACGTTGACCATAAAGTCGGTGCCGTAAGTGTCTGCCGTGTACTCCGCCGTGAACGGCTCGTCGGTGACGTTGACCGTGACGAACCAGTAAACGTCAGCCCGTTTGGGCCGTTTATCGACGATGGAGTAAATGAGGTTCTTTTTGACGAAGTGGTTGTCGTGAATTTTGGTCAGGTAGACCAGGTTGTCCGCGTACCGCTCGTAATGAGTGTCGGCGTGGAGCGCGTCAAGCATCTTTTTGTACGCTAGCAGGGACACCCGTTGATTGGTGAAGGAATTCCGATCGCGGAGGATTCCCCCGTAGAGCCACACAAACATGACCAGCAGGATCGCTAGAGCGATGATTACGGTCACGTAACCACCATGGAGGAACTTCGCCGCGCTGGCAATGAAGAAGATACTTTCAATGCTGGCAAAGAACAGGAAGATGACCCACGACCAGATTCGGGGCGTGTGCCGCAGACGCAAGTACTGGTAGAGCAAGATGGTGGTCATCAACATCGTGACGGTAATGGCCAGGCCGTATGCAGCCTCCATGTGTGCGCTGGTCCGGAAGTAAAAGACAATGGCCGTACACGTGATCCACATCAAGATGTTGACACTGGGGATGTACAGCTGCCCCTTGAAGTTGGTTGGGTAGACGATGCGTAACCGCGGCAGGAAGCGCAGGCGGATAGCCTCTGCGACCAGCGTGTAGGAGCCACTGATCAGTGCCTGGCTGGCAATAATGGCGGCCAGGGTCGCGAGCACAATGCCGACGAGGTGAATGCTGGCCGGGAGCATGTCAAAGAAGGGGTTGAGGTCGGTGGCGTGTTGCCAAGCCGTGGCCGCACGGTTCTGGTTGATCCAGACGGCCTGGCCCAGGTAGTTGAGCACGAGGCAGATATTGACGAACGGCCAACTACCATAAATATTGGGCCGGCCCACGTGCCCCATATCGGAGTACAGGGCCTCCGCCCCCGTGGTTGCCAGGAAAATCGATCCCAGAATCAGGATACCGACTTTATTAGCGGGACTGAATAGTAGCTTGACGGCGTAGTACGGGTTGAGCGCGGCCAGCATTGACCAATCCTTGGTGAGGCTGACCAATCCCACTACACCCAGAAACAGGAACCACAGCGTCATGATGGGCCCAAACAACCGCCCAATGGACTGGGTCCCGAAGCGCTGAATGAAGAAGAGCACCGAAATAATAATGACGGTGGTGATGATTACCTGATCTTGTTGGGTAATGAAGACGTGGTGGTTAATAGCAGTATTCTTGAGCCCCTCAATGGCGGTGGTGACCGTCACTGCGGGCGTTAACATGCCATCCGCGAGTAAGGCTGCACCCCCGACCACGGCCGGGACGAGCAGCCACTTGGCCCGCTGGCGTACTAGGGTGAAAAGGGCAAAGATGCCACCTTCACCTTTGTTATCCGCGTGCAAGGCGATGATGACGTACTTGAGGGTCGTCACAATGGCCAGGGTCCAGAAGACCAAGGACACGGAACCGACCAGAAAATCGTGGGTCATCGTGCTCATGCCGCCGTTTTCGTTAACCAATGATTTCATTACGTAGAGGGGACTGGTCCCAATGTCACCGTAAACCACCCCTAGGGTAATGAGTAGCCCCGCCGCGGTTAAACGGTGGTGTAACTCGTGGTGTTGCTCAGTTTTTAATTGTGTCATGGGTAACTCCTTGTGAATGATGCTATCAGACAGTGTAGGCTATCTAGCGGGGGATGTAAATATTATTGTACATGATGGGCGCCCCCTGGGTCAGTGTGTTGGCGGTGGTGGACCACTAACGCGCATCTGCACTTCAACAAGGTCTGCACGTGATGTTATTTGGCGCCCGCAGTGGGTAAATATCCGCGGTGGGCCAGGCGGACCTCATGGCGTGGATACGTAGCTACTGATCAAAAAACGCGTCTTTTAATTGCAAAAGGGTTGGCAAAAGTTGCAACTGTTGGTATATTTATATTTGTTGTTGCCGCGATGGCGGAAT
>NZ_AYZK01000011.1:0-16628 GCF_001436135.1 Lacticaseibacillus thailandensis DSM 22698 = JCM 13996 | reverse complement strand
GAAAGTCCGCATGACTTCGTTGACAATAGCTCTCAATCCCTTGCTACGAGCGGAATTTCGAAAATCGAAAGCAATCTATATAAAGACTCTAAAAACATAGATACTAATAGATACAATATAGATACTCAAAAGTTGGACTTTTCCACAGCCCATTTCTCACCAGCAGAGATTCAAAAACAAAACCAGGATCTCATAAATCATGCTAATGACTTCTTAACTGATGAAGACAGTGGCTTACCGGTTTTCTTAGAACCAGAAGCTGTGCAACTACTTAGTTTTTGGTGCCGTACCCCACAACAAATGCGGCGCTTCATTGGCATTATCTTAAATGCTAAATACCGAGTTGAAAAGGATCATCAAGATATTGGCGTCATAATCCCGCTTGACGACGAAGAACTAAAACCTTTGATGACTAAAGCCTTAAGACGCTACTTTAACGCCCTAAGAAGCAATGAGAAGCATATCAAGAACGTGGAGAACTACTTATACGGCACTATGCAAAACCTATTTGGGATTTGGTGGAATAAACAAGCGGCTAGAGAATATGCGGCTAAACACCCCGAAGAACAGAACACTGACAATGAGCGTTATTGGAATTGAACGCCGTATAAGCTCATTTAAGCCGTTTTAAGTGTTGCAGTGCATAATTATATTAAAACTGCTTTAAAATCGCTTAGAAGCAAAAATAGGCGCCTTAAGTGGTTGAATAGGTGATGACTGAACTAAGTGAAAGTGAAGGGAGCCTTTTAAATGATCAAACCAAGCAAAGAAGTCGAAAAATAGAGCAATTGCTGGCTGACCCCTGGGCCGTTGATATTCAAGGCATTTGGGAACAAGCAGCCCATAACCCAGATCCTGATAAACGCAAGCTGTTTGACGCGTTACACACTTACCTCTTAGATAAACGCCAAGAGCAAATTATCAATGACAAGCATTTCGTGATTTAACATGAGTGAGCCAAAGAGATACATCATCGTGGCTGGGATAAGAGGCGCTGGTAAAAGCACTTTATATCGCGCGAGACCCGAATTATTTACTCACTCCAAACGATTAAATACCGATGAAATCCTCCCAAAAAATGGGTGGCGATTGGCATAAAAATCGTGATAACTTTAGGGCAATGCGCGAAGAAATAAAACAACTCCACGCGGCTTTAAATACTGGGCAGAGTATTCATGTTGAAACAACCTTATCTGGGCAAGGAAAGGCACAATTAAATTTAATCGAGCGGGCTCACCAAAATGGGTTTGAGGTCACGCTTTTATACGTGGCGTTAAAAAACAAAAAAGTAGCAATTAATCGGGTTCATGAACGGGTCAAAAAGGTGGGCACGGTGTACCAGATGAAGTTGTTGAAAAACGTTATTTACCAGCAGTCGCATTCAAAGCTGATAATGTCGTGATCTATGATAATAGCCAAAAATTTGTGTCAGTTTACAGACGAGATCATGACCAGGTGATCAAAAATAATTTGCGTAACTTTCTTTGGATAAATCCAAAAATTACCTTTGAATCCGCCATTTAAAAGCAACTAAATGACTTTGTTAAAAATAATCCAGATTTAAAAATTAGAAATCCCATGAATGATTCAGAAAATAAAAACGATCGGCCTAGTTACTAGGCTGATCGTTTTTGAGCTTATTCGGCTTATGGGAATTAACGTAATCGGTAAATGTTTTTAAAAGCTATTCGGTTTGTTCGACTGATAAGTTATCAGCCTGAAAGTATTTTTCGAGTAAGGCTCCTTTTTGAATTAGTCGGCGAGAACGGGCTTTACGGGCTTGGCGGTTTTCATAGTATTTAGATTGCCGTAATTTAAAATCTTCTTGTTCAATTTTTTGCTTTAAACGTGCTTGCTGCTCGACTAGTTTTTCATATTGATTAGACATGGAATTTCCCCATCTCGTATGGCTAATGATCTACGGGCTCTACCTTTAAAAATTCAGAAAATTGCTTAGCTAAAAGCTTAATCTGATCGTTAGACAAATTAGCATAATCTAAATTGGCTTGACTGATGATTTATTTACCTAGCCGTTGTTCAATCTTATTTTTTTCGTCCTTAATTTTTTGATTAAGGGCTTTTAATTTAGCTTCTTGTTTTTCTAAGTTACTTTTATACACAACGATCCCTCCAATCATATTAGAAATAATCACCTAAACTATATCATATAGGAAACGTTAAGTCGAAGTATAAAAGTTGAAATAGCGAAGCGGAAGGCATACACTAAAAGTAAATTCAGGAGAATAAGCAGACCGAGTGAAACGAGGTCAATGCGCACTTACACCCTTGACAAGTGTCAAGGGTAGATTTAATCCCCATTTTGATGGGGATTATTTGTATTAGAAGGCTAGCGCCAACGATAAAAATCCTAGAGCTAAATCTCAAGATTAATCAATCACATTGTGAAGAATCCAATGGCTATAAGCAAGACGAGCACCAGGAGTAATCACCCAGGGGTGATTAATTTCGAAAATTTGAATTTCAGTTGCTAAGTAAAGTGGCGTCTTACCATGATTAAAAGTAAAAACGGGTTGTGGAAAACCAGGCTTACTAGTAACTTGGTGAACACTTTGACGAGAGTTCATCTGCCAACGAATTTTTAAATCTTCACGCGATAATAATTGTGGCAGGTGTGTTTTTTCAATTTGAGCTTGTTGCTGTAATTTTTGCGTAAAAGCTTGTTTAGTCTTGTTTTGATGCCAATCATCAAACAGCTCATATTTGTTTGATTTAAAATCTAAATCCATAAAGAACCCACCCCTAACCAAAGTTAATTTGATCCAGCATCGTTTCAGTACTAGCCTGGTCTAAGCCTAAATAAGCTAAAGTCATCGCCTCACTGGAATGATTGAGCAGATTCATGACTAAGCCAATATTATAGTTTGATTGTGTGTAGACACGATAAGCCCCGGTTTTGCGCATTGTATGGGTCCCTAGATAATTAATGCCTAACAGCTCGCCAACCTTACTCATAATTTTGTAGAACTGTTTTTCCGTGATATGGCGTTCGGGGTGTTGAATGGAAGGAAAGAGCCATTCAGAATCCAGCTGATGCTCAAGTAGCCATTGGCGATACAATAAGAGCTCTGTTTGAACTGGTTTAAGGTACAAGGTATTAGGCTTACCCGTTTTTCGATCGTGAATGAACGCATTTTGCTTAATAGACCCGTCCGGATTAAAAATATCGGTCTGTTTTAAGCGCATGACATCACTGACTCGCAAAAGTGTCGCTTTGCCAACTTGAAAAATCGTATAGTTACGCCGGCCAGCTTTAAAGTTGTTGAGTAACGTATCTTGAACCTCCTTAAGCACGTTAGAATCTTTGATGGGTAAGACAACTTGTTGCATAGTTTTAGCCCCTTTTCTTGAGATATTAAAATAGTTATGTTATTATTTTTGTAAGGAAAAAGTAAGGAGATGATATTGTGAGTGCAGGTAATGTAACTAAAGTTAGCTCGAAGATCACAAGTAAAAATCAGATTACAATTCCTAAAACAGTACGTGAGCTGTTAAAAGTTCGGTCTACTGACACAATTGAATGGCAGATTGAACCAAATGGTAGAGTAATGATTGTTCGTAGTAAACCTGATCTATGGCAACTTGTTGATGAACAAGAAAAAAAGTTCGGAAATCTCAGTACCACAGAATTTGATTGGGGTAAGGACATAGAAAGTGAAGATTTTGATTAATGAAATTAAAACAAGGCGCTATTTTGTGGATTAATTTAGATCCAGCCAAAGGAACTGAAACTAAGAAAAAGCGACCGTGTTTAGTTGTGAGCAACGATCACTATAATCGCTATTTTAATACGGTGCTAGTTGTACCAATCAGCACTTCTGACAAATATCGCACGCTAGAAAAGTATGTTAAATCTCCGTTATTTATCAAGATAGATAAAGGGGAAATTCACGGAACAGCGTTATTACAACATGTCCGCGCTGTCGATCCAACAAAACGATCAGATGGCGAAGTTGTGGCCAATTTATCTCAGCAAGAAATTAGTTCGATTAGTACAAATGTCCAACAATTTTTTTGAAAAACAGATGTTATTTATTGATAAAAGCAAAAAAATAGCCCCCAATATCTACATTATAGATATTGGGGGCTATTTTAACAACGTTTTTGAGGGGTTATTTTGTTAATTATAGACCCTAAAATTGCTTGTGGGATTGTAACTTGGCGGTTCTCTATTCAGTTACTAAAGTAGGTAATACTTCTTTTGCAGTATATCAAGGCCCAAAACAGAACATCAAATGAAGAAGCCACCGAAAAATAACAGGATACCACCTAGAAGGCTGAAAGATAAATAAACTAAGGCAACATGTATATTCTTAGCTAAAGAAAATTCTATAATTTCATTAATCATGGTAGAAAAGGTAGTAAATCCGCCACAAAATCCAGTTCCTAAAAACAAATACCAAGCAGAATCGTGAAGTAAGTATCTAACAATAATTCCTAAACAAAAGGCCCCTACAAGATTAATAGTTAAGGTTGCCAAGGGAAAGTTAGGAATAGTTCGAGCACCAATGAATTTAGTTATATCATATCTACTAACAGAACCAAGCGCGGCTCCTATACCCACAAAAAGTAGCGTTCCCATTTCAGAATTAAACCTTCTTTCTTAAATTGTCTCCCAGAACAACACCTAAATAGGACATAACAAGTCCTAAAATAATGCTACTTAACAAGTAGGAAAACGCATCTAAATAATGACCTTGTTGAATTAAATTGAAAATATCATAGGTAAATGTTGAGAAAGTTGTAAAGGCACCGATAAGTCCCGTTCCAATGGATAAAGTGATAGTAGCAGGGATTCTCTCTTGTAACGCTAAAAAATGATTCACTAATCCCAGACCAAAACAACCAATTAAATTAATGATAAGTGTACCTAGTACTGTACTGTGATTGATAAAGTAACCGATAACCATATATCTCAATAGGCCTCCCACAAATCCGAATAAAGCGATTCTTATTTCATCCATTTACCTTAAAATCCTCTTTTCTTAATTTATTTCTAAACAAAAAGTAGCCGGAAAGATTCTTCCCAGTTACTTTTGTGTTTATTAAATCTCAAATTAAATGATAATCAGTTGAGATTAACACTATCGGGGAAATAAGCTAGATATGTGCAGCCAATCGAATAGATGTCAGCACAATGCCCGTTAATAAAGTGATCACGATTGCTAATCCAATCAAGGATGGGCTGAGTGCGGCGATCCCCCAGCCGTTAAGTGCCAGAACCAGTGTCAATGCACAGTTGCCGCTGATTGCTATTGCCACGGCACGACTGGGTCTGCCAGCCCAAAACGGCTTTTGAGTGCGGGTCATCAGGATCGTCAGCATTGCGCTAAAAATCAGATAGACGTAAAGGCCGGTGCTGACTTGTCCAGTCGTTAGACCAAGCCGTTGCAACCAAGTCAGCCAACCGTAGCCGACCGCTGACCAGCCTATGGCCAAGATGCCAGCAATCTTGCTAAGTTTGGGCAGGTTCCAGCTTTCTGGCTGGTGGGTGATCGTCGTGCGGTCAGTGCCGAGCACAAGGGTCACACAATCATTCAGGATCGCGACCAGGATCATCGCGTTTAAGGTTAGTGGAATGAAGTGGAGAATCAGATAACCTAATGTCAGCAGGAGTGTCAGCTCCGCGGTGCGTGAAAGCTTGGTGATCGTCCAGGTCATCATGCGTTGATAGACGCGGTGGCCGGCATCTAGGATCTCGATGATCGGCGTCAGGCCGTCTGTTAGCAAAACCATGCGCGCTGAGCGCTTGGCGAGATCAACGGCACTGTCCACGGCTATACCAACGTCGGCTTGTTTCAAGGCGGGTGCGTCGTTGACCCCGTCGCCGGTCATACCAACAACATAGCCTTCACCTTGTAGACACTTGGCCATCGCCAATTTGTCTTCTGGGGTCACGTCGGCGATGCCTGCGAGGTCTGCAATTTTGGTCCCGACATTAACCTCGGTGTACGAGAGCACCTCACCGTTTAGCCCAACTGCTTGGGCAATCGCGGCGGCAGTTTTTTGGTTATCGCCAGTCAGCATGATTACTTTGACGCCGCGTGCCTGCAGAGCCTTGATGGCAGTTGCGGAATCTGCCCGAGGTTGGTCCTGGAGTACGAACAAGCCTATTAGTTGTGAATCAACGACCACGGCTGCCGTACGTCCTTCGGCGTAGTCGACCGCCGATAGGTCTGGGTGGTTGGTGGCCACCGCCGCCAACTTTTTCAATGCGCCGACTTTCACGTTGACAGTGGCGCTGTCGGTGACCACAGTGGCTTGGGAGTAACCAATACCGGAGGTGAACGGCGTGAATTTATGCTGAGGCCAGGCCTTAATGTTCTGTGCTTGAGCATAGTTGAATAACGCCGCGTCAATCACGCTGGCATTGCGCGTATCTGCTGCACTGATCGCCAGCTGGATCACGTCGGCGTCTGGGAGCGTCGACCAGTTGTAGAACGCGACCACAGAGGGCTTATTGGCGGTGATTGTACCGGTTTTATCCACGAGTAGCACATTCATATTGGCGGCTTCTTGAATACCGGTGAGATCGGAAACCAAGACGTGCTTGGTGCTCAAAACCTTGGCTTCGACCGAGTTAGCAACGGCAAAACTAGATGGCATAGCAATCGGAATCGTTGCGATGAACAGCATTGCCAGAAACGGCAGCATGGCGACCAAGTCTTCGTGGCGGACAATGGCCACGATGATCAATAGCACGGCCAACACCGCATCGAGTGCAGCTAGATAGCCGATGATTTTGCCCAAGAGCTTCTGCAAATGCCCCGGCGCCGAGCTTTGGTTGATCAGGCTGATCGTTTTTCCGCTGCGGCTATTAGCACCGGTGGCGGTGACGATCGCTAAGGCATTGCCGGAGAGGACTTCGGTGCCGGCATAGGCTGTATCACCAGGGGTGCGGTTGACGGCCTTGGCTTCGCCTGTGATACTGCTTTCGTTGACTTCCAGTGTGTCCGTCAACAGGCGCACATCGGCAGGGATAATGTCCCCTTGGCGTAGGCTGATGAGGTCATCAACGACTAAGTGCTTGGCTGACACCTGTTTCCACTTGCCATCGCGGCTGACCGCGGCGGTCGGCGATAAGTCATGTGATAGACTGCGTAAGACTGTGTTGGCGCGGTGAGATTGAATCGCGCCATTGACCGCAGCAAAGAGCAACATTAGCACGATGAACCCGGATTGGATGCCCTTGCCTAACACGATTTCAATGATCAGCGCCGCTTCGAGTATCCACGCGCTAGGCTCCCACAGGCGGGTGATAATGGCCGTGGCAAAGTTGAAGGGGGTTTCGGCCACTTCGTTGAAGCCATCGCGGGCCAGTCGCCGGTCAGCTTCGGCCTGGGTGAGGCCGTCTAGAGTATTTTTTTCAGTCATAGTAGACACCTGTTTTCTGAAAAATAATAAGTGGCCGCGCAAATATCAGTGCCCGGGTCAGCGCCGTGTAAAGCCTTGTTGATCTCGGTATTGACGTTGGCCACGGCCTTTGAGACGCCTTTGCCTTGAAGCCGGGCGCCGCCGTCGCGCAACTCGACGGCTTCTTTTTCGCCGGTCGATGCAACAGATGGTACCTCCGCGTGGCCGAGCGTACCATCTGATAGGATAACATCGGCCTCAACTGTTGGATTGCCACGAGAGTCAAAGATTTCACGAGCTAGAGCTTTTTCAATGTAAATTTTCATACCAATACTTCCTTTCTTAAGAACGAAAAAATGACGTCTGTTTATTCACACTTTTTTAGTGAATAAACAGACGTCATCAATCCTTACGAATATTTAAAGGCGAACGTCATCGCCGTGAACTTATATATAAAATATACACTTAAAGAACAAGAAAACAAATGATTCAGGTAAAAAAGGACGATACACTGTTATTCAACTCACCATCTAAAAACTTAGTCGGTGGCTCTTAGACCAAGTTTGCGAACATGAAAATACGAATACTGCTTTAATTTATTCGCTTAAGCAAATAAATTAAAATGTTTGGTTTTCGCCGCCAATAAAGTTATTCCAATCACTTCACCAGTATACTGGCTTTCCTGACACTGTGAATAATTGATTGGTAATCATGAATTAAAAACATTTAACGAGATCCGCTACTAGTTATTTAGCCGTTTGATCCAGTGCCGGGGATATTCTGAGAGTACCATGCATTGATTACTTGGTAACAAGAATAAAATTATTACCAAAAATGCCACCAAGCATTTTTGGTGTTTGAGGTATTATTGTTGTTTACTGAACTGGAGGGAGTAAGGTTATCTTTTTTAAGAGTAGTTGACTTAAATGCTTCAATTTTTTTCTCAGCCATTAGTTGCAATTGTTGTGATTGATCTAATAATTTGTGCATTGATTTTAATTGTGCATCTTTTTCTTTAATTTGACTATCTTTGATTGCTAATTGTTGGTTGAGTAATTCTATTGTATTTTGATGCCTATTACCGGTTTTACTAGTAAATGTTACTCCTTCTGGTTTCTGGTAGTTTCCACCAATGAAATGTTGTTTTAATAGTAAATAGCCTGAATTGATAACAACTAGAGTTTGTACCCCGTTCCTAGTCACGGTTTGCACATAGTTTGCTCTGAAGTTTGTATCTAGTTTTTTTCTAATGGCTTGTTTTGATACACCAAATTCATCAGCAAGCTCTCTAATGGTTTTAGGCATGATTTCCAAACCCCTTTCGGAGTTCAGCAAGTGCTTCTTGTCTTGCTTGATCTCTTATTTTTTTATCGTGCTCGGCCTGTTTATCAGCCAATGCTTGTTTCTCAGTAGATCCTAGTGGTAGGCCTTTTACTTTATCAGTAGCGCGCCATTTTTCTTGTTCTGTTAGTTCACCATTATGCTGAATATTAAAAAGCTTTTGACGCTCATCTTGTAATTGGCCTTGTGAGAAATCATTGGCATCTTTCTTTTCGGGTTTCCAGGTAAACGAATAGCCAATAACTGGTTTCCCACGCCCTTTACCATATTTTTTTCTAACCGTTAATCCTCTAAACAAAGGAGTTAATTCTTCTTTAATGGGTTTTATAACAAATTTATCGACGTTAGAGGGACTATTCCAGTAACTTTTGGGCATATCTAGTAATTCAAAAAAGTCTTCTTTAGAAAAATAAGCATATCCAGTGGTTCTGAACTGTTTTAGTAACCGAAACATTGTTTTTGCGTAACTACTTTTTAAATCTCTAAACTCTGCCAACGCATAACGAACCCAACTTTCAAGCTTGTTTAAAAGGGGTAAAGCACGTTCATAAACTTTTACGTCTACATAAGGTTCTTCTGCATCTCCATCAATTTTAAATTCTGTAAACAAAACAAAAAACTCTCGAGTTAATCCACTTTTACTTCGTCTACCAAAATGTAATCCCATCATTTTTTCATAAGTTCTCTGAATGTCATCTTCAAAACGGTTATTTGCAGTAGGTTTATAAGAACGTGTTTGGATACTTTGACATTCGATTTGATTTTAGTTAAATTAGATCAAAAACAGGAGTTTTTAATCCATGAAAAGCTTTGCACACCATTATAGTAGCGACATCTCTCGTGAACAATTTGAACTAATCCGGACAGATCTAGAAGGCATACGTAAGCGGACTAAGCCAAGAAAGGTTGATTTATATGATATCTTTTGTGCCCTGCTTTATACCTTGAAAAATGGGTGCGTTTGGCGCGATTTACCCAGCGATTTTCCTAAATGGGAAACCGTCTATTATTACTGGTTACTTTGGACTAAAACGCCATCTCCTGCTGGTATCACTCCTCTGGATAAGGTTTTAAAAAAATTGTCAGCCAACATCGGTTGGCTCAGAAGCGTTCAGTTTATACATCGTTCGTCATTCTAGATGCTCAAAGTGTCAAGAATACCGATCCTGCTGAAAGTAGCGGCTACGATGGTGGTAAAAAGGTGAGTGGGATTAAGCGCCATCTTGCTGTAGATATCAATGGGCTGCCGATGTCAGTCCATGTGACAACCGCCAATGTTTCTGAGCGTGATGGCGCCAATGCGCTACTGGCGTTAAACAAATCACAGTTTGACCTGGTTCAACGAGTAATGGCCGATGGTGGTTATACTGGTAACAACTTTGCTCAATCAGTTCAGGCAATGATTAACGCTGAAGTCATTATTGCTAAACAGAGTGACCTTAGGCACGGTCAAGTGACCCCGCAACGCTGGGTTATCGAACGCAGTTTTAGCTGGCTAGGAAAATATCGGCGCCTCTGGCGCAATTGTGAGCGAAAGCTGAACACCAGTAAGATGATGATTAGCCTAGCCTTCCTGCGAATACTCTTGAAAAGATTCTAAACACGTTCTTACTGGTTAAGTAAAGACGTTCGTGGGTTTCTGCTGCTTCTAAAATGACGTGCTTTCTCATGGGTTTCACTCCTACCGAATCACCAGACTGAATGCAAGGATTGTTATCGCTCGGATAATAAGATTCTGAAAGCGGGTCCGTCAAACCAAAATAATGAAAACAATTCTTTGACATCTTTCAACAATCGCGTTACGCTATGATTCGTTAGATTGCTAACGAAAACAGGAGTGTGAATTATGCAAGAAACAAAAACAACTCAAAAAATTGGCCCAAAAGTCATTGCCGCGGTGATTGCTACCGGGCTGATGTCGTTTTGCGGGGTCATTGTGGAAACGTCGATGAACGTCACTTTTCCCACGTTAATGAAACAATTCAACGTCACTACCAGCACCGTACAGTGGATGACGACTGGCTATCTGTTGACCGTGGCCATCATCGTGCCGCTGTCAGCTACGTTCAAGCGGCGGTTCAAAACGAAATCGCTGTTTATAACGGCTAATCTGCTGTTTATGGCTGGCGTTCTGATCGATGCAACGGCCCCGGCCTTTACATTGTTATTATTCGGGCGCATCGTTCAGGGGTTTGGGACCGGGATTGCTCTGCCACTGATGTTTAACATTATTTTGGAACAGGTACCCATTAGTAAACGGGGGCTCATGATGGGGGTCGGGACCCTCATTACCGCAGTTGCACCAGCGATTGGGCCAACCTTTGGCGGCATCGTTGCCAACTATCTTGGCTGGCGCTTTGTCTTCATCATTCTGTGGCCGTTATTAATCATCTCACTGGTTATCGGCATCATGACGATTGAACAAAAGAGTCAGATTCGTAAAGTACGGTTGGACGTTCTCAGTGTATTGCTGATCATGGTCACGTTTATTGGCTTGATCGTGGGCTTCAGTAACATCGGCAGTGCCAGCTTTCTAAGTCTGGACATTGGTGGCGCACTGCTCATCGGTGTCATTGGACTGGTCGGTTTGGTGTACCGGTCAATGCACATTGCCCAACCCGTTATCGATCTGCGCGTTATGACAACCGGCAGATTCAGCGGCCACGTCTTATCATTCTTCCTATTACAGTTGATATCGTTAGGGATGTCGTTCCTGTTGCCAAACTACATTCAGCTGGTCAACGGCTCAACCTCCACGATTGCCGGGCTGGTCGTTTTACCAGGCGCTGCCTTGGGGGCTGCCCTGGCACCGATCAGTGGCCGGATTCTCGATAACTTCGGTGCCCGAAAACCAATTTTATTTGGTTGCGGATTGGTATTGATTTCCCTGATCGTTTTCACTAGTTTGGCGCAAAATATGAGCAATATCGTCATTATCAGTGTATATTTGTGCTATATGTTTGGTATCGGATTAGGCTTTGGCAATATCATGACAAGCGGGTTAGCGGAATTGAGCAGTCAGCAGCAAAGCGATGGGAACGCGGTTTTAAACACCCTGCAGCAGTTTGCCGGCGCCACTGGGACGTCGATTGTTTCCGCCATTGTGGCGGCCAGTCAATCCGGCCACGGCACACAGGCACATTTAACCGCTGTTGGGACGCAGCACGCACTGCTGGTCCTAACGATCGTTATGGTCGTGTCACTCGTGTCGTTGATCCGCTCAGTCCGCAAGACAACAGGCCAAACAGAAAATTAGAGGAAACTAGGTAAAAACATGGCATCTAATTTTGGTGTATTAATTAAGCGCGCAGCCAATGACCAGGACAAGGCAATGGACGCCTACGCCAGGCAATACGGCCTGACGGGGGTCCAAATGTCGATGATTGATTTTCTGGGACGCCGGTCAAACGACGTTGTTCTCCAGCGCGATATTGAGGCAGAATTTAACATTCAACGTTCCACGGCAACGGTCCTGCTGCAACGTATGGAGCATAAGGGTTTCGTGGTGCGTCAATCGGCAGCCAGCGACGCCCGGCAGAAGCAGGTGATCTTAACGCAAAAGGCTGTGGGGTTGAAACAGCATGTGGAAAGTTACATTGATAATCAACAAGCCAAAGTCGAAGCGGCTTTTTCACCAGCTGAAATGGCCATTGTTAATCGTGCGTTGAAGTTTTGGATCGAAGAGAATAGGAAGTAACGCCTGTCATGTGGAGCGTTAGAACAGGTTGCAAGTAGTTACGCCATTTATCGCTTCGTGACGCAGATTGACCTTGCGGGGTTGCTCTGAAGTAATCGAAGCCACCGGCCGCCAAATTACTCGCACAGAACGGTGCCAAAGTCGTTTTAGGTGCTCGGCGTGAGGAACGGCTGCAGAGCCTCGTTAAGGAAATTACGGATGCCGGCGGGTTTGCCAGCTATTCCGTGACTGACGTTACCAAGCCAGATGATTTGAAGAAACTGGTTGCTAAGGCACAGGCTGATTTTGGCGGTTTAGACGTGATCTTCAACAATGCCGGAATCATGCCATCATCACCCATCAGAAACTGTTTGAGGTCTTTGAAAGACGCTTGAATTTCCGGTAAAATATGTAAAAAAAAGGACTTCATTATGACTGATTATCCAAGCAATATCACTCGTGACCAATTTGAATTGATTCGCGTTGACCTTGAGACGTTTCGCAAGCGTACATGTCCTCGAAGGGTGGACCTATTTGATGTCTTCAATGCAGTGCTTTACGAGCTTCGTACGGGCGCTCAATGGCGTCAGTTGCCGCATGATTTTCCGAAATGGCAAACCGTTTACACTTACTTTGCCATGTGGTCAAAACCATTAGCTAATTCGGAATATTCCCTGATTGACCTGCTTTTAAAAAAATTGTCGCTCGAGAGCGATTACGAATGGGACGATCGGTACGAACGTCGTTCGTAATTCTTGATGCGCAAAGCGTCAAAAATACGGCAACACCCCAAAATAAAGGGTATGATGGCGGCAAGAAAATCAGTGGGATTAAACGCCACCTTGCCGTTGATATTAATGGTCTCCGAACGGGACGGTGCGATCGCTTTACTCGCGTTAAATGAAGAGCAGTTTGATCTTGTTCAGCGAGTGATGGCCGATGGTGGCTATACAGGCGACAACTTCGCCCAGTCGGTCCATGCAATCATTGGTGCAGATGTCATTATCGCCAAACAAAGTGATCTGAAGAACGGTCAAGTAACGCCACAGCGCTGGGTCGTGGAACGTAGTTTCAGTTGGTTAACCAACTGGCGACGGCTTTGGTTCAATTGCGAACGCAAGTTAAATACCAGTAAAGTCATGGTTGCTATGGCCTTTATAGGGATCCTGCTTGCTCGTCAATAGAGACCTCAAACAGCTTCTTATAGATTTTTGAAATTTACAACCAATACTAAAAGGAATAAAAAATAAAAAAGGCCACTAGGGTATACCCTATTGGTCTTTTTTATTTCTGTGCTATACTAGGAATTACAAGTGTTCATTAGAACTGTCCAAAAGGATAATTGGAAATGGCTAAAATCGGTTATGCGCGTGTGAGTTCCAAGGAGCAACATTTAGATCGACAGTTAGCGGCTTTAAAAGACGTTGATAAATTATTTACGGATAAATTAAGTGGGGCTAACACTAATCGGCCAGAACTGCAAAAAATGCTGGCCTATATTCGTGAGGGTGATATTATCCTGGTCACTGAATTAGATCGCTTAGGCAGAAACAATCAGGATTTAACTAAGATCATGAACTCCATTCAAAATAAGGGTGCCACCCTAGATGTGTTGAATTTGCCGTCCATGACAGGGATCGCTGATCCTAACTTACGCCAATTGATGACCAACCTCATTATTGAACTGTATAAGTACCAGGCTGAAAGTGAGCGTAAGCGGATCATTGAGCGCCAGCAGCAAGGGATTGCCTTAGCTAAGCAGCAGGGTAAATATCATGGGCGCAAACCCCAATACACCCAAGACGATCCCCGCTTGCAACATGCTTTTAAGCTTTACGAGGCAGGCATGAGTGATGTCGATGTTGCCCGTAGTACAGGAATTAAACGGACAACCTTTATAAGGTATCGAAAGAAATTTAATGTTAACAGATAATAGGTATGACTAATTGTTGAAACCTATTTATACCACCAAATAAATACCTTTATGCGTTTTATGTATTCCATTAGTACTACTTTTATCTTGATTTTGTGTTCTTAAAGTCGTATTATGTAGGAGAACAAGGTATTCGTTAAGTGTTACCTTTATCTTTATATGTTAGGAGGAAAGTGTGTTATGCAAGTAATCAGTTTTATGGCTATCAAAGGTGGCGTTGGTAAAACCACAATGGCATTTCAGTTCGCCAAATTTTTACAAACACAAGATCAAAAAGTTTTGATGATCGATTTGGACGCACAGAAGAGTTTGACGGGCACTTTTGAAAATGAACATTTTAATTTCAGTGCAAAGCCAACCATTGCAGATGTCCTAGAAAAACCAAGCTCCGGGTTAATTGAGACACAAGTTCAGGATAATATCGCGATAATTCCATCAACTAGCAACCTGGAAGAAGTAGCAGATCGTTTAGCCTCAAAACCAAATAGAGAATTGCTATTATTTATGTGGTTTGTTAAAAATGCGCAAGAACTGAATCAAAAATATGACTACATAATTATCGACTTGCCACCAGCTTGGAACCTGTTAAGCAAAAATGGTGTAGCTGTAGCCGATAAAATCATTTCTCCAATGGAACCAAGTCGATTTGGGTATGAAAGTCATACAAAAGTATTGCAAAGTGTGGGAACTTTACAAGATGAAGTTGTTGATCCAGTTAGTGGTAAATCATATATTACTGCCAACGTATTCTTTTTAGGCAATCGAATCAAACACAATACTAATTCTTCTCACGAATTTTTATCAGCACTCAAACATATAGACAATGTCATTGGGGTTATCCCAGAAAAGGAATTAGTTAACGCTAGTATGCTTGCAAAGGAGGGCATACTAGAATATGCAACCCAGAATGACAAGTTGCATGAACAAGAGCCATTTCTCAAACTATTAAGTGACGTGTTTTCAGAAATCCAAAAACAGGGGAATGATTAACTTATGGCAAACAAATTTGAAAAGTTTTCAAGTACCAACAACGATTACCAAGTGGCTAGAGACATTCAGCAAAAAGATGCACTTAACGAAAAATTGAATTGGGAACGAAAAGTAAAGACAAGCTTCTCAATTCAACAAAAGAATATTGATCGTTTAGATGAAATGGTTAATCAGTTGAACGCAAAATCAAGATCAACCTTATTAGATACCATAATAGAAAATGCTTATAGAGACTTTCAAGAATAATTGAGCGGGGAAAATGATGAAATCACAAATAGTTGATAGCAACAATTGATACGAAGACCTTGTATCTGATCAACGGGCTCAACGGACCGATGGGGGCTGATAAAGTATACAAGACAGAATAAAGTTGCCGGTAGGTAAGCACTATGCTAGACTATGACTAATTTAACAACCGAATAAAGAGATCAAGCTAAACAGAAAAATCCCCGATTCACGAGGAATCGGGGATTTTAGGTTTAGCAAGTAGCTAATAGCGAGCTACTTAGATTCAGTCGACTTTGACTTGCCGGAAAAAATCGACTGAACATTGTTCTTAATTTGTAGGTTAATTATACCGCAAACCAGTCCGTAAGGACAAGTGAGGGATAATTAAAAACAAATTAAATCCAATGGACTAAGTAGCTAACCGAAGCTATTTAGTCCATTTTTGTTGTTAGAAATTAAAAAAGTTGCCGACTGGGCAACTCACAAACAGACACATGCTGGTAAATTACAAAGCCGATCACGACCAATGTTCGCTTTGTAATTCAGTTAGAGCATATCAGATTTGTATTGTAATGCAAGTCGAATGTTTTAGCAACTCTCTTTTGAGACAGCGTGCGTCAGTCAAGAGAGGGAGTTTTTATTATGACAAAATCAACAAATTTTAATTACTATGAAGCAGATAACGTATATGGAGCCTTATTTTTCCAGTTCCCTAAGGTATTAATGTATGGCGAGCAATATAAACATTTAAGCAGTGATGCTAAATTGGCTTATATGGTACTGAAAGACCGGCTAGAGTATTCTTTGCGTAATCATTGGGTTGATGAAGATAATCATGTTTACTTTATTTTTACCGTTCAAGAACTACAAGACTTATTTAACTGCGCTACTGAAAAAGCCGTTAAAATAAAAAAAGAATTACAAACAGCCAATCTATTAAAACAAATTCAAATGGGATTTAATCCTAAAACGAAAAAGAATGAACCGAATCGTTTATACCTTTCCAAGCTCGATGTGAAAGCTACTGATGTCTATTTAAGGGGTGAATATGGACAAGAAACGCCGAAATCCCTTGCTACGAGCGGAATT
>NZ_AYZK01000010.1:0-41339 GCF_001436135.1 Lacticaseibacillus thailandensis DSM 22698 = JCM 13996 | reverse complement strand
GCAGCGTACTACGCTCTGTATTTCTTTTGTACCCAGTTCGATATCCACGTCAGGACCGTAATGATGACCAAGTAAATCAGTGCGACCATCGTCCAAATCTTAAAGCCCTCCATGTTGCGGGCAATGATTATCTTCCCCATCTGGGTCAATTCGAGTAATCCCAGCACGGACAAAATCGACGTATCCTTTAACGTGATGATGAACTGGTTGACGAACGACGGGATCATGATGCGGATCCCTTGCGGCATGATGACCCGGCGCATGGCTTTGCCCCACGGTAGCCCCAAACTACGCGCGGCTTCCATCTGCCCGGCGTCGACGGCCTGCATACCGCCCTTCACAAAGGCGGCCGTGTAGGCCCCTTCATTCAGTGTCAAGGTGACGACCCCAGCAATAAACGCCGGAATCTTCGTGCCAATCAAACTCGGAATCCCCGTGTAGATGAAGAGGGCCAACACCATCAACGGCAAACCACGGAAGATGTAAATGAAGACGTTCGCCGCTCCTTGTGCCCACGGGTTGGGGATGACGCCAACAAGCCCAATGAGGATGCCAATAATGGTGGCACCAATAATACCAACCAGTGTCAGTTCGATCGTCTTACCCAGGCCGCCCATTAGTGTACCCCAGTTGGATTTGAGCAAGCCCATAAATGAATTATTACTGTCCTGGCTTTGCTTGTTCTTTTTGGCCTGTGACTTCGTAGTACCGTTACCAACGTACTTGTTGATGATTTGGTCATACTTACCGTTAGCTTTGAGTTTCTTCAAACCCTGGTTGATTTTGACCAGTAGCTTGTGCTGTTGTGACTTTGGTAAGGCGATACCGTAACCGCCAGTTTGGGCGGGCTTGCTAATGATATGTAGTTTAACGCCCGTTGCCATGGCGTACTGAATAACGGGTTTGTCATCCACGCACGCTGCGGAGTTACCCGTCGTCACGTCCTGGTACATGTTGTCAGAGTCGTCAAAGGTGACAGTGTTAAAGCCGTACTTTTTCTTCACACTGTTGGCATAGTCCGCCGCAGCGGTCCCGGTCTTGATGGCGACCCGCTTACCGCGCAAGTCCTTCATACTTTTGATGTTGCTCCCAGACTTGCTGGCAAAGACGATGCCGGATGGGTAGTAGGAGTCACTCATCGCAAACTTGGCTTTACGTTCCGGCGTGATGTTCATGCCGGCGATGACCCCGTCGATTTGGCCCGCTTCAAGCGATTGGACGGCGGTGTTAAAGCCCAGCTCCTTGACTTTGACCTTAAATCCTTCCTCCTTGGCGATGGCCCGGATCAGGTCAATATCGATGCCGACGTACACGTTGTGCTTGTTGGCGAATTCAAATGGTGGGTAGGTCACGTCCGTACCAAAGGTGTAAGTCTTGGTGGCAGCATTAACGGTTTGCGGCTGATTATTAGGGGCGGTCCAAACCGTTACCACTAGACACAACGCGGCCAACCAGGCCCAGAACCATTTTCTGCTCATAAAAATAGCACCACTTTCTCAAAATTTACTAATTGGGTTAAGCTTACTTTTTCAGCACGGCTCTGTCTACGCTTTGGGTTAGGTTTACTAACAAGAAAACGTTTACTACGCAACGAATGGTTGTCAGCGTGTTCACAGGGCGACTGCCAGCCACAAAAAAGGTGGGCGCCTGGGCCCCCACCTAGTGGTTATTCGTTGGTTTCATTCGGGAAAATAGTGCGGTGCGTGGTGGTGATGACGCCGCAGACACCAAGAATTGCGGCAATTACGGCCGCCAGCAGAAGGACGGCCACCCGCGAGGGGATGAGGCCGAACACCAGGGGACCGACCGCACCGAGTAGGTACCCCAGGGACTGGGACATACCCGAAAGTCGGGCGGTATCGACGGCGGAGACGGCCTTCTTTTGGAACAAGATGATGGCCAGATTGAACGCTGCACCACTACCAAAGCCAGCAATCACGGCGCAAAGGCAGTTCAGGGCAAAGTTGGTGCCAAACACCAGCATGCCCAAGACGCCGAACAGGTAACCACCGGCACTAATGGCAACCACGATGGCCTCACCATGCCGCCGGTAAGCTAGGGTGGGGACCAGAATTGAGAACGGTAACCCGGCAAACTGGAAGACCGTGGTCAGCGTGGTGGCTGCCACTTGGCTGAAGCCGGCTGTGGCCCACAATGACGGTAGCCACGTTAATAGGGAATAATAGAGCAGCGACTGCAGGCCAAACACCAGCATGATGGCCCACGACAGGGGTGCACTCATGATGGGGCGCCGGGGCCGCACTACTTTGCCGGTTGCCAGCGTTTGGGGGTGTCCGAACAGGGGAATACACAGGAACCAGAAGATCAGGGCCACGATACTGACGAGTGACAGGAGCGCCATGGTGGCACGGCTGCCCATGTGTAGTGACATCACACCGGCAAAGGCGGTAGCTAGCGATGCCACAATACTCATGGTGGTGCTGTACACCGCGGTCAGCGGGCCGATGCGGTCCGGAAATTTTTCCTTGATGAGTGCTGGTAGTAACACGTTGCCCCCGGCAATGCCGATGCCGACCAGGGCGGTCCCGAGGAGGAGCGCCCACGCCCCCGTGATAATGCGTAGGTAACTTCCCACCACCAGAATGGCCATAGTTAATAGCAGGGTTTGGCCGTTACCCCGGCGAATGCCTAGTTGTGCCACCACGGGTGAGATGACCGCAAACATGAGCAGGGGGATGGTGGTTAGCAGTCCGGCTAGACTGGTCGGCAACCCCGCGGCCCGGCGCACGCTGTCAAGCATGGGCGGCATCATGGTGATAGGCAGACGGAGGTTGGCGCCGATTAGGAGAATCCCAGTGGTAAGCATGATGATGGCACGACGAGTTGGTCTGGACATGATAGCGCCTCCTGCAAGTTAGTATCTTCAGATTACCACAAGGTGTGTGGTCCATTAGCACTTTTTGTTAGTGTGCGATGCAGTCTTCGTTATCAAAGTGGTAGCTTAGTGCTGCTGGCAACCGGCTACTGGCGGAACACTTTGTTTTTCAATTGGGCAATGTTCACGGTGCCCGTTACGGTTGGGCCATCACTTGTTTTGGGGGAATAAGTCATGGATGAACGAGAATTGGTGGAACTGCAGGCGGCGGTCAATGATGACCGATTATTGGAACGTAACTTTATGCGGTATATCCGGATTCCGCGGCGGTTGATGGCAATGTATAATATTCGCGGGTTCGACCGGGCGGACTGGTATCAGGAAGCGCGCATTGCGCACTTCAAGGCGGTGCAACAATTTAATGGTGCTGGGGGCTCACAATTCGGTTGCTACTACCGGTTGATTTTATCGTCGCACTTCTACTCGTTGATGCGGCGGGCGATGGCGCAAAAACGGATCGGCGACCTCTATACGCAGCCGCAGGCCTTGCTCGGTGAAGACGATGAGTGGGGGTGCAGTGCGTACGGTGCGCGCTCACGGTCCATCGAGTCAGAGTGCATTATTCGGGCGGACATCGAGCATTTATGGTCGCGGCTTAGTGCCACGGAGGCGGAAGCTTTGCGGCTGACGTTGTCGGGCCGACCGAACGATTCGCGGCGCCACCGTCAGGCGATGGGGCGGGTGCGCGTTAAGATCAAGGCATTTCTGTATGCTTGACCCAGATATTGCTGGGTTGTGATAACTAGACGGACGGGGGTGCTGGCGGCCAACTGCGCGCGCCGACCTAGCTTGCACTGCTCGCAGCAATCATGGTAAAATATTGAAGATATTATTAGAGGAGGTGCGCTATGAGTGTTCGTAAGGTAGCAATGGCATGTAGCGTGTGCGGGCACCGGAATTA
This sequence comes from Lacticaseibacillus thailandensis DSM 22698 = JCM 13996, assembly GCF_001436135.1. NCBI lineage: Bacteria > Bacillati > Bacillota > Bacilli > Lactobacillales > Lactobacillaceae > Lacticaseibacillus > Lacticaseibacillus thailandensis. Next base: position 37,542 of record NZ_AYZK01000010.1, on the reverse strand, counting down.
CTTTATTCCGGAAAAGAAGGAGCGCACCGAGCGCTTGACGTTAAACAAGTTTTGCAAGTATTGTGGCAAGGTAACACCGCATCAGGAAACACGGTAAGGAGACAGTTATGAACTTCATTAAGGGTGTATTTCACGAAATGAAAATGACCACTTGGCCAACATGGAAGGAAAACCGGCGCGATACCACTACGGTCATCGTGACGTCGATCCTGTTTGCCGTCTACTTTGCTTTGTGCGACTGGGCTATTACGGCAATTCTGGAAAAGTTTGTTTTCTAGCTGAGCCTGGGGGACAACTTCGTGACAACGTACTGAAAATTTGTTATCATGAAAGCAACTTAAAACCAACACCCACGGGTGGCGGTTTTTTTATTTGGTCACGATTGAAAGGAAGACAATCATGGAATCATCCTCAAAGCAATGGTACGTGTTACATACGTACGCTGGTTACGAAAATAAGGTTAAGACGAACTTGGAATCACGTGCTGCTTCAATGAACATGGAAGACTACATTTTCCGGGTAATTGTGCCGGAAGAAGAACAGCACAAGATCAAGGACGGCAAGGACAAGGTGGAGGTCGAAAAGACTTTTCCGGGTTACGTATTGGTTGAAATGGTCATGACCGACGAATCCTGGTTTGTGGCTCGGAACACGCCTGGTGTAACTGGTTTTGTTGGTAGTCATGGTGGTGGGAGCAAACCCGCACCACTGATGCCCGACGAAGTGGAAAAGATCCTGCGTGAGATCGGTATGAGCACGCGCACCGTGGACGTCGACTTTGAAGTGGGCGAAAAGGTTAAGATCGTTGATGGTGCGTTCTCCGGCATGGCCGGGACCGTCACTGAGGTCGACAAGGAGCACTACAAGCTGCACGTGAACATCGAAATGTTCGGTCGGGAAACGGCGGCTGAACTTGACTTTGCGCAGGCGGATAAATTCTAAGTGTCTTAAGTACAAATAAATAGTGGTACGTTGTGCACCCGCCGGCTGGGCGTTGCATGACGTACCGCTTTTTTTGCATTGTTACCTGACGGGCACCGGGACTTCAACGATGCGTTCAGCGCCCGTAACAATGTGCGCCCGCCCGTTCGTTTGGTCCGTAATCTGGGCGCGCACGTCGTCAACATCGGGGGTTGGCACGTAGATGGTCGTGGTCACGTCCGCGAGAAAACTCGGGTGCTCCTCGGGCCAACCCTGGGCGGCCAAAAAGGCGGTCAGGGGCTGGTAGTTCGCGTAATCGACCGTGATGTTGAGTGCCTGCCGTGGTTCCAGGGCCACGATGCCCAACGCCTGGATGGTCGCGGTGACCGCCTGCGTGTACGCACGAATAAGGCCGGATGCCCCCAGCTTGATGCCACCAAAGTAGCGGGTGGTCACGGCCGCCGTATCCGTCAACTCATGCACTTGTAAGCCCCGCAAAGTGGGGGCGCCAGCCGTGCCGGAAGGCTCGCCGTCGTCGCTAGCCCGCTCAATTAGGGGTGCGGTGCCGAAGCGGGCGGCGCCCACGTTGTGGTTGGCCTTTTTGTTGGCGGCACGTACTGTCGCCCAGAAGTCGTTAAATTCTTCCTGGGTATGGACGCGCTGAATGGTGGTAATGAACCGCGATTTTTTGATCACGATTTCGTGTTGGCCGCTAGTGGCAATAGTTTTGACCGTCAAGTTAGCGAAATCTCCCTTCGAGGTGATGTGGTGATGGATACCAGTAATGTTTGGCCGGCGCTAGCAGGACAACAGTTGACTGCACGGGAAGCGCAGCACGCCGGCGTACCTGCGCATATTTTAGCACAGATTCTGAGTGTCCCCGCGGTGGCGCGGGGCAAGTATGGTTGGCACTGTGCACGGTGCCAAGGATGGGTGGCCTCCAATGTGGGGACGTTACCGGCCCAGTGGGGCTATTGCCCGGAATGTATCGTGTTGGGACGGTTGACGAGCACAGACCAATTGTACCGGTTTCCCAACCAGCCATTACCGCCCCAGCCAGACTTACGCATGTCCTGGTCAGGGCAGCTCACTGCGCAACAGACACGGGTCGCTGGCGAGCTCATTACGGCGTTCGATGCGGGCGAGCGGCGCCTCTTGTGGGCGGTCACGGGTGCGGGCAAGACCGAAATGTTGTTTCCGGTGATCGAACACGCCCTGCGTCAGGGCGGCCGGGTCGCCATCGTCTCCCCACGGGTGGACGTGATTCTTGAACTGGCGCCGCGGTTGCAGCGGGCGTTCACGACGGTGGAGCAGGCGGTGCGGTATGGTGGCACTGGTCCCGCGTCGTCGGTGCCATTGTTGCTGGCGACGACGCACCAATTATTGCGGTACTATGCCGCCTTTGCCCTGGTTGTAGTGGACGAGGTCGATGCGTTTCCGTTCACAACTGAGCCCATGTTGGCGCGGGCGGTGAACCAAGCAGCGTGTGGAACGGTGCTGTACCTAACGGCGACGCCCGGTCCGGATTTGTTACGCCAGGTGCGCCGGCACCAACTGGCAGTCAGCTACCTACCGCGGCGGTTCCACGGGGCGCCACTGCCGGAGCCGGATGTGGTCCTAGCGCGGGGTGGTGGCCTGAGCCTGCCGCGCCGTTTGTTGCAGCAACTCAGGATGGTAATGACGACGGAGCAATCGCAGGTCATGATCTTTGTGCCAGCCATCCGGCAGTTGCGCCAGGTGCAGGCTACCCTAGCCAAACAGGGCATTGTGGCGGCGACGGTTTACGCCGGTGATCCGGCGCGGGCGGAGAAGGTCAAAGCGTTTCGGGACGGCCACCCGCGGGTCTTAGTGACGACGACCATTCTGGAACGCGGGGTGACCATCTACAATTGTGCGGTCATGGTGTTACAGGCCGATGCACCCCTTTTTGGGGTCTCGGCGTTGGTCCAGATGGCCGGTCGTGCGGGGCGTGACCGGGAACATGCAGATAACCCGGTTTGGTTTGTGTGCGCCCACTATACACTCAGCATTCGGCGGGCGTGCCGGCAGATTCGGCAGCTCAACGCGCGGGGGGAGTCTTGATGGAGTGCTGTCTGTGCCACCGACCGTTGACTCAGAGCTGGCGGTTAGCCGCGCTGATGGCCAGTGCCCCACTTGTCCCACCGGACTTATGCGGTGAGTGCCGCCGTGACTTTGACCGTATCGACCCCGACCACGTCTGCACCGGGTGTGGGCGCCCCAGTCACGCTGAGTTGTGTGGGGATTGTCAATACTGGCGCCACCGCGATGGCGTGACGTTACATAACCGAGCCGTCTACCACTATAATGCCGCGCTTAAGGACGTCATGCACCAGTACAAAGCGGTGGGTGATTACCGCCTGCACACGGCGTTTCGGGCGGATCTGTGCACGTTGTGTCGGGGCGTAGGCCGGTTGGTGCCGTTGACGACCGAACCCAGCCACTATGCGCGCCGCGGCTTTGACCCGGTGGTGGGGTTGTTTGGCCACCTTAAGCTGTGGGGTTGTCTGACTAAAAATGACACGGATCTGCCGCAATCGCGTAAGAAGCGCGGGGCCCGACTACGGACGCCGCAAAGCTTTGTGTGTACGGCGTCGACGGCGGAGTTGGCCCGAGTGCGGCAAATTTGCTTGGTGGATGATTTATACACGACTGGAACAACACTGCACCACGCCGCACAAGCACTCCGGGACGCAGGATACCGGGGAATAATCATTTCGCGGACGCTCATTCGGTAACAACTTTGGAAAAAGATAATTGTTTCACTAGACGCGTAACGTTATAATGAGTTTAAGGAAGTTAAGCGCTTCCGCAAACACCCGTCGCCATTGGGTAATGGTGACCGAAAGGGGAGAGGTTTTATGCTTACTTACAATGTACGTGGCGAGAACATCGAGGTTACTGAGGCGATTCGTAACTACGTGGAAAAGCGTATCAACAAACTGAACAAGTATTTCAGTGAGGGTGCACAGGCAATTGCCCATGTGAACCTCAAGGTCTACTCGAACAAGCAGGCCAAAGTCGAGGTGACGATTCCAATGCCGTACCTGACGTTGCGGGCTGAGGAAAAGAACCCAGACTTGTACGCGGCGATTGACCTGGTTACGGATAAGTTGGAACGCCAGATCCGTAAGTTTAAGACCAAGATTAACCGTAAGTCCCGTGAAAAGGGCTTTGCTGACCTGGTAGAAACGCCTGAGGAACCAGACTTGGAAGAAGCTGACGACGACTCCACGGAGGCCACGGACTTGAACGTTGTCCGGACGAAGCGGGTGGCCCTGAAGCCGATGGACTCACAGGAAGCCATCTTGCAGATGAACATGTTGGGCCACAACTTCTTCATCTTCGAAGATGCGGAGACTAACGGCACGAGCATTGTGTACAAGCGTCGTGATGGCCGCTACGGCTTGATCGAAACCGACGAATAAATTGCAATTAACACGGCGGGTTCCCACACGGGAATCCGCCTTTTGCGTCCCGTTGTGTTGTTAGTGGGCCGTTATAAGCGGGTGGGACGCATCTGCATGTGGGGGTGTGACGGTACTTGGCCCCAGCAGCGGTCATTGTGGAGCCCCCATCAAGTCATAGTCGCTCTCACTATCGGTGTGGCCAGCTCCCAACACTACCCCCAAACACTACCCCCCAAAAGACGTCACAAAATTGTTAACTACCATTAGTACAATTGCAATGCTATCAATGTTACAATTAACCAGATGTTGTACGCACTGTTAGTGTGGGAGAGGATTTACTAATGCCAAATATGATTCGTAAGTGGGTGGAGAGTGACGCCCGCGAAGTGAAAAGAATTGGAAAAATTGCTGACAAGGTCATGAGTTACGCCGACGACTTTGCCAAGCTTTCTGACGAGGAACTTCAGGCCAAAACCCCCGCGTTTAAGGAACGCCTAGCGCAGGGTGAGACCCTTGATGATATCCTGCCAGAAGCCTTTGCCGTGGCCCGTGAAGGTGCGCGCCGCGTTCTGGGCCTGTACCCATACCGGGTGCAGATCATCGGTGGAATTACCCTGCACGAAGGGAACATTGCCGAAATGAAGACCGGGGAAGGTAAGACGCTGACTGCCACCATGCCGGTGTACCTCAACGCGTTGTCTGGCCTCGGGGTGCACGTTATCACCGTCAACGAATACCTGAGTGAACGTGACGCCACCGAAATGGGTGAACTGTACAACTGGCTCGGCCTTTCGGTGGGACTCAACTTGAGCGACAAGTCGCCCGAAGAAAAGCGTGAAGCCTATAACTCCGATATTACGTACTCCACGAACAGTGAGCTTGGGTTTGACTACCTCCGTGACAACATGGTGGCCTACAAGGAACAAATGGTGCAGCGCGGGCTCAACTTTGCCGTAGTCGACGAAGTTGATTCAATCCTAATCGATGAAGCGCGGACGCCACTGATTATTTCTGGTGGGGCCACCAAGTCGACCGGGTTGTACGTGCGTGCCGACGCGTTCGTGAAGACCCTCAAGGAAACCGAGGATTTCAAGATCGACTGGGCCACCAAGACTATTGGTTTAACCGAGTCCGGGATCATCAAGGCCGAATCGCACTTTGGCCTGGACAACCTGTATGATACTGAAAACACGGCCCTGACCCACCACTTGGACCAAGCCCTGCGTGCCAACTTTATCATGCAGCGGGACATTGATTACATGGTCAAAGACGGTGAGGTTCTGATCGTCGATTCCTTTACCGGGCGGGCAATGGAGGGCCGGCGGTTCTCTGATGGCCTGCACCAGGCCATTGAAGCCAAGGAAGGCGTCGAGATTCAGGACGAAAACCAGACCATGGCGAACATTACGTACCAAAACCTATTCCGGATGTACACTAAGCTGGCCGGGATGACCGGGACTGCGAAGACGGAAGCGGAAGAATTCCGCGAAATCTACAACATGTTGGTCATCACGATTCCAACCAACAAGCCGGTTATCCGTTTGGACGAAGCCGACGTGCTCTACCCAACGTTGGAGAGTAAGTTCAACGCCGTGGCGGCCGACATTGAGCGGCGTCACAAGAAGGGCCAGCCGGTCCTGGTGGGGACGGTCGCCATTGAGTCCAGTGAGCGGTTGAGTGACCTGCTGGACAAATTACACATTCCGCACACGGTCCTGAACGCCAAGAACCACCTCAAGGAAGCCGAAATTGTTATGAACGCGGGTCAGCGTGGGGCCGTCACGATCGCCACCAACATGGCTGGTCGTGGGACCGACATTAAGTTGGGACCCGGCGTGAAGGCGTTGGGCGGCCTGGCCGTGCTGGGGACCGAACGACATGAATCCCGGCGGATCGACAACCAGTTGCGTGGTCGTTCCGGCCGTCAGGGGGACCCGGGGATCACCCAGTTCTACCTGTCACTAGAAGATGACCTGATGAAGCGGTTCGGTTCTGACCGAATCAAAGCCGTGCTGCAGTCCTTGCAGGTTGCGGATGATGATCAGGTCATCAAGTCCCGGATGGTGAGCCGCCAGGTTGAGTCCGCGCAGAAGCGGGTTGAAGGTAACAACTACGATACCCGTAAGCAGACGTTGCAGTACGACGACGTGATGCGCGAACAGTGTGAGGTCATCTACAAGCAGCGGCAACAGGTCATTAACGAAACCGACACGCTCAAGCCAGTCCTGATGGCTATGATCAAGCGCACGATCAACCGGATCGTGGACACGCACATTCAGGGCACGGATCCAGCCAAGTGGGACAGTGATGCTTTGCTTGATTGGGTGCACGCCAACATGGTGAGCGACGAAGCCTTTACCCAGGCCGATATTGATGGGCACACGGCGGACGAAATCAAAGCCAAGCTGATGGACCTGGTTGAAGCTAACTACCAGGATAAGTCTGAGCAATTGCCAGATAAGTCACAGATGCTGGAATTTGAAAAAGTAGTTATTTTGCGGGTGGTCGACTCCTTATGGCCGGACCACATTGACGCCATGGACCAGCTACGTCAGGCCATTGGGCTGCGTGGCTACGGGCAGATGAACCCCCTGGTTGAATACCAGGAAGAAGGGTTCCGGATGTTTGAAGAGATGGTCGGTGCCATCGACGAAAACACGACCCGGTTGTTCATGAAGGCGCAGATTCGTCAAAATATCGAACGTTAAACCACAACTTTACGTGGCGTGTTGCAGCCAGCTGGTCCTTGGACTTGCTGGCTGAACGCGCGTATGGCGGTTGTGCGGGGCACGGGTGCCGTAACGGGGCCCTTGCCCGTACATACTAAATTATGAGTGAGGTTATCAACATGGAATTAAGCCAAATTCGTAATGCGCTAACTGATTTGGGTGCTAAGATCACCCAGTTTAGGGGGTCGCTTTGACCTCGATGCGCTGAACGAAAGCATTAGTGTGAACGAGGCGCAAATGGCAGCGCCCGGTTTCTGGGACGACGCGGAGCATGCTCAACAAGTCATCGATGCGACCAACGCCATGAAGAGTAAGCACGACGCGTTTTACAAACTAAGTGACGCTTACGACGACTTGCAGGCGGCCTATGAGCTACTACAGGAAGAACCCGACGCCGATTTACAGGCTGAAACGGAACAGCAATTGAGCAAGTTGCAGGCGGCAATGCAAAAGTATGAGCTGAACTTACTGTTGTCAGGACCGTACGATGATAGCAACACCATTCTGGAAATTCATCCGGGTGCCGGGGGGACCGAAGCCCAGGATTGGGGCAGCATGCTGCTTCGCATGTACCAACGCTGGGCGGACCAGAACGGTTACAGCGTGGAGGTGGCCGACTACCTGGCTGGTGATGAAGCCGGGCTCAAGAGCGTGACGCTACTGATCAAGGGCACGAATGCCTACGGGATGTTGCGGGGCGAAAAAGGGGTCCACCGGCTAGTGCGGATCTCGCCGTTTGATTCGGCGTCACGTCGCCACACCAGCTTTGCGTCGGTCGACGTGATGCCGGAACTGAATAAGGACATTGACGTTGACCTGCGCTGGGACGACATCAAGATGGAAGTCTTCCGTAGTAGTGGTGCCGGGGGGCAACACATCAACAAGACCAGTTCTGCCGTGCGGTTGATCCACATTCCGACCGGGTTGGTCACGAGTTCTCAGGCCGAACGGTCGCAATTCCAGAACAAGGAAACGGCCTACAACATGTTGAAGGCTAAGTTGTACCAAAAGGAGCAGGAAGAGCAGGAACGGAAGGAAGCGGAAATTCGTGGTGTGCAGTTGGACACCGCCTTTGGCTCCCAGATCCGGTCATACGTCTTCCACCCGTACACGATGGTCAAGGACCACCGGACGAATTACGAAACGGGGAACGGTCAGGCCGTCATGGATGGTGATTTGAACCCATTTATCTATGCTTACTTACAATGGCAGTTATCCCAGAAGAATCCCGATTGAGGAAGGAAGGTTCCGCTAAATGATTGTGTTCGACAAGGTCACCAAAACGTACGACAACGGTGTTACCGGGATTAAGGACCTGACCCTGAAAGTCCAGCAGGGCGAGTTTGTTTATATTGTTGGTCAAAGTGGCGCGGGGAAATCCACGCTGATCAAGATGCTGTACCACGAATTGGTGCCGACCAGTGGTCACCTGACCATCAACGACTTTGACTTCGACACCATGCGGCCCCAGGACGTGCCGATGTTGCGGCGGTCGATGGGGGTCGTGTTCCAAGACTTCAAGCTGTTGCCGCGGATGACGGTCTTCGAAAACGTGGCCTACGCGATGCAGGTAATCGAGACTCCGGATGCGGACATCAAGCCGCGCGTGCTGGACGTACTCAAGCAGGTCGGGTTGGAACAAAAGATTCGGCGGTTCCCTAACGAGCTATCTGGTGGTGAGCAACAGCGGGTGTCCATCGCTCGCGCCATCGTCAACAAGCCGACCGTGGTCATTGCCGATGAACCGACGGGGAACTTGGACCCAGATACCAGTGAGGAAATCATGGATATTCTGGACCGGGTGCATGCCGCCGGGACTACCGTCATTATGGCGACGCATAACCGGGATATTGTTAATTCACGGACCCACCGGGTAATTGAAATTGCCGGCGGGGCCGTGGTTCGTGATGAAGCAGAGGGGGCCTACGAAGTTGAAGACTAACGTGATCAAGCGGCATGTCCGCGACAGTTTAAGGAGTTTGCGCCGCAACGGCTGGATGTCCGTCGCTTCCATTTCTGCGGTGACGGTGACCCTGTTTATGGTGGGGATTTTCCTCGCCGTCTTGTTTAACGTGAACCACGTTAGCCACCAGGTTGAAAATGACGTGCGGGTGCGGGTATCTGTGGACCGCAAGACGCCCCAGGCAGCCAAGGATAAACTAGCAAAGCAGCTCAAGGCGATCCCCCACGTGGAGAAGGTCACTTACCGTTCACGGAACGCCGAACTGAACTCCATCGTGACGGGTTACGGTCAACAATGGAAGATGTTCCGTGGGGACGATAACCCGTTGAATGACGTCTTTGTGCTGAAGACTAAGAGTTCCGCTAACACGATTGCGGTTACCAAGAAGGCCCGCAAGCTCGCCAACGTGGACTCTGCGAGTTACGGTGGCGATACGGCCCGCAAGCTGTTCAAAGTGGCGGATAAAGTCCGCAACTGGGGGATTGGCTTCACGGTACTGTTGCTACTCGTGGCGGTCTTCCTGATTAGTAATACCATCCGGATCACCATCATGTCCCGGCGTGAAGAGATTGCCGTTATGCGGTTGGTCGGCGCGACGAACAGTTACATTCGTTGGCCGTTTCTGCTGGAAGGTGCATGGACCGGGTTGTTCGGTTCCATCATTCCCATCGTGATTGTGGATATGGGCTATGCGGCGGTGATCAGTCACAGTGGCCTGACCGTGGCGTCGAATGGCTACGCCTTCTTCAGTACGATGCCGTTCCTGTTCTGGCTGGACGTCTTGTTAGCCGGTATTGGGATCGTGATTGGGGCCGCGGGTGCTGGCTTGTCCATGCGGCGGTACCTGAGGGTTTAAAAGTTGATTGTACGTAACGGTTACCTCAAAGCCGCGGTAGCAGCCGCGGCTTTTTGCGTGGCACGGTGTCCCGTGGTTGGTCAACGCTGGCACGTAGCGTCGGTGCATCGTGCCGACCATAAAATCGTGGTCACCAGGTGCGCAGAGGGACCGGGTTGTTTGGTATACTGACAGTAAACAAGTGGAGGTGCCATGATTGTGGGAGTTGAGCAGTTAAACCTATTTTTTCTGGTGAGCACCATCGTGGTGGCCCTCGTTGTACGCATTCAGGCGGGGCGGCGGCTCCGGCACGAGCGGGCGGCTGTACGGTTAGCGGTCACGCGTAACCTCCTCGAGGAAGGCTACTACTGGTTAGCAACTCTCTTGCCGGGCATAATGCTGAGTGTGTTGATGCTGGCATTAGGTGTGACGTTACCAATAGGGGTTGCGGCCGTCCTGGGACTGCTAGCGCTATTGGCGGCGTTGTTCATGCCTGGTTTTACGCCGCTGTACCTGGGCCTCGCGGGCGCGATTGCTTGGATCATACCCTCAGCAGTAGGGCGCGCGGTCGGATTAGCGGGCGGTTCAGTTGGCCACTGGGCACCGGTTTTTCTATTACTGACGGGGTGTGCGTTGTTAGTGAATGCGCGGACTGCCATTCGTGGTCACCGCCCCGTGTCGTCACCGCGGGTGGTGACGCGTGGTGGCCATACTTGGGCCCGTTACCGGGTGCGGCAACTGTTGTGGTTACCCGTTTTGCTACCCGTTTCGGGGCACTGGTTACCCGCATTACCTTGGTGGACGCACCTAAACTTTGCTTTGGGTCAGGCGCATTTTAGCTTGCTGGCATTACCCCTATTTTTGGGCTTTGCCTTTACACACCAGAGTGCTCAATCGCGACCAGCCCTCAAGCGGACTGCCTGGGTTGAGGGCCTGGTGGGCCTGTTCGCGGTCTTGACTGCCGGTGGTGTGCAGTGGCATTTACTGCCAGCGGTATCCGCTTTGCTGGGCTACGCGGACGTATGCGTCGTTGCAATGGTATTATTGTGGTGTATACGACGGTCGCAGCCCCAGGTGACGTTGGTTCACCCGGGGGTCCGCGTGGTCGGCGTAGTTGCTGACACTCCAGCGGCCCGCATGGGGTTAGCGCCGGGGGATGTTGTTTGGCAGTGCAATGGGGTTGACGTAACGGACACCGCGGTCTTGTATAACGCTTCGCAGCATCTGGGTACCTTCTGTCGGTTACGGGTCCAGGACACTGCAGGTGAGTTTCGGTTGGTTGAAACCGCAATTTACACGGGGACGCCGCACCTTTTGGGGATAATCACTTTTCCGGAGGATTGATCAATGAAGAAGATTCTGGTAGTGGACGATGAACCAGCAATTGTGACGTTGCTGAAGTATAATTTGGAAGCTGAGCACTATTCGGTGACCGCCACCGGTGACGGGCAGGATGCCGTGGCCTTGGCGTTGAACAATGACTTTGACTTCATTATTTTGGACCTGATGTTACCCGGCATGGACGGCATTGACGTAACCAAGGAGTTGCGCAAAGCCGATGTGACGACGCCCATCATGATTCTGACGGCGAAGGATTCCGAGGCTGATAAGATCATCGGGCTGGAGCTGGGGGCGGATGACTACGTCACCAAGCCGTTCTCACCGCGGGAAATTATTGCCCGCATCAAAGCCATTGAGCGCCGGGTCGGCAACACCAAGGACGAAGGCGCCAAAGTGCTCAAGGTCGGGGAATTGACCATCGAACCGTTGAACCACCGCGCCACCATGCGTGGCGAACGGCTCCACCTGACCCCGAAAGAGTTTGAGTTGCTCCAGTACTTTGCCACGCACCACGGGAAGGTTTTGTCCCGTGATGTGTTGCTCAATGGCGTCTGGGGGTACGATTACCCTGGTGAGACGCGGATGGTTGATATTCAGGTCAGCCACCTGCGCGAAAAGATTGAGCGTGACCCTAAGCACGCGGAATATTTACAGACCGTGCGCGGATTCGGCTACCAGTTGGAGGATCCTAATGCTTAAACATGCATGCCGGCGATTAATGGTAATAGCCCTGCTAGCGATAGCGGGCTTTTTTGCCCTCATTTGCTTACAAAATACGATTTTAGCCCGCAAACAGTACGATACCTACCAGCAATTGGCCATGGTGGCGCGGTCCGGTGGCTACCGGGAACAGCGTCTGGGGCGAATCAGCGAAGTGAATTTGGATGGACACTCGCACATTGCTGCGGTGGTGCGGGACCGGATTCGGAGCGGGGATGACCTGAATAATCAGGGCCACGTGTACATCCATCTCAAGGGTAAGCGCCAGTTCGTTTACATCGTGTCAGACTCGCTGGGCGATTGGGGCTTTGTCGGTCGGTCGTGGAATGTCGGTACGGTCGGGCGCACCGAGGGAATTGTGTACGCCGTCATTTACTGGGTACTGGTGCTGATCTTGCTGCTATGGAGTGCCCGGGATGACCGGCACCTGCAGGCAGAGATCAGGGCCCTAGCGGATAACATTCACCGCGTGCGCTACGACCACCAGGCACACCCCTTATTGGTGCCGCCGAGTTCCCGGGTTTACCCGTTGGCTTACCAGATTCAGGGTTTGGAAGGTGACGTTACCCATTGGCGGCGCAAGTTGACGGTGCGGTCCGAACGCTTTGTGCAGTTAGTTGACCACCTTCCGCAAGGGGTCATGCTTATTAACGGGCAGCGCCAGGTTACCATCGTGAACACCGCGATGGCCACCCTGTTGGGTCACGAAATCAGTCGTGACCGGCACCCGTACGTGGATGACATTCAGACCTTTGCGCTGAGCCACATGATTGAACACACCGCCCGTGACGCGCAGAGTCGGCACCAGGAGTTACAGTTGCAGGACGATACGGTCGACGTGGACGCCACCACGGTTGCCATCCGCAAGGGACCGGACGAGATTCAGGTGCTGGTCATTTTGTATGACGTCACCTTTATGCGCCAGGTAGAAAAAATGCAGTCCGACTTTGTGCAAAACGTGAGTCATGAATTGAAGACACCCGTCACCGCCATCACTGGCTTTGCAGAAACCCTGCTGGCGGGGGCCAAAGATGACCCGGAAGCGCTGGATAAGTTTCTCCACATCATTCAAACCGAGTCGCAGCGGTTGACCCAACTGATTCAGGACACGCTAGCCCTTTCCCGGGTAGGGTCCAGTAACGACCACATCGAAAAAGTACCGGTGGCGCCGTTAGTGCAAAACGCGCTGAACAGTATCCAGCAACCACTCAAGGACCGGAAGCTACACGTCAACGTGGAGTTAGATGCGGACTTGTCACTCGATACCAACCGGCGTAAGCTCAGTCAGATTGTGCGCAATCTGGTCAACAACGCCGTCTTCTATAACAAAGAGGGCGGGACTGTCTCCATCGTTGGCGTGCGCACTAATGGTGGAATCCGCCTCCAAGTTTCCGATACCGGGGTGGGAATCGCCGATGATGAGCAACAACGCGTCTTTGAACGATTCTACCGGGTCGACAAGGCCCGTTCCCGCAATAGCGGTGGGACCGGGCTGGGTCTGGCAATTGTTTCCGAACTAGTGGCGGACCTCGGGGGTTCGATCCACCTGGCCAGTCAGCTCGGCGTAGGGAGTACCTTTACCGTGGCGCTGCCGAACGCGGTGGCCAGTGAACACAATCAGGATAACTAGTACTTCAAAACGAAGCTGGTGGTGACACGCCGCCAGCTTTTTTAGTTGTGATCCTCGGAAACGCGACTATTTACACAACCATTACACTAAGGTGACTACGTAATTTACTTGTACCCAGTACACTTAGCGTAGACAGAAATCGTGGAGGTAGCACCGTGAAAAAGCTGGGCTTGTTCACAGTTTTAATACTTATGCTGGTCGGGCTGACCGCGTGCTCTACTAGCGGGAGCGGCGAGTCAATCACCGTGGTAGGTAGTTCTGCCTTACAACCACTAGTGGAAGCGGCGGGTGAGCAGTACGCGAGCGACCATTATGGGGTGTTTGTGAACGTCCAGGGCGGTGGTTCCGGGACGGGCTTATCCCAGATCCAACAGGGTGCCGTGTCAATCGGTAACTCGGACCTCTTTGCGAGTGAAAAGAAGGGCATCGATAGCCACAAGCTAGTGGACCACAAAGTTGCGGTGGTCGGCATTACTCCGGTGGTCAACAAAAAGGTGGGTGTAACGAATTTAACGACGGCGCAGTTGCGCAACATCTTTGCGGGCAAGATCACCAACTGGCGACAAGTTGGCGGCCCCAACCTACCCGTGGTGCTCGTAAACCGGGCGCAGGGGTCCGGCACCCGCGCCACCTTTGAACGGTGGGTCATGGGCGACGTCCCCACGATGACCGCTCAGGAACAGGACTCCACCGGGATGGTGCGCCAAATCGTGGCCAGTACTCCCGGGGCAATTTCCTACATGGCGTTCTCGTACGTCAATAAGGACATCCGCACGGTCAAAGTCGATGGTGTGGCGCCCACGGAGCACAACGTGCATACCAATCGGTGGCATATCTGGGCGTATGAGCACATGTACACGCGGGGTCCGGCGACGGGCCTGACCAAACGGTTTATCCAGTATATTCTTAGCCCGCAGGTACAGCGGACGCTGGTCAAACGAATGGGTTACATCCCCATCAATGACATGCAGGTTGAGCGCAATGCTCAGGGTCGCGTGACGCGGCAGTAGGAGGAAAGCATGCAAGAAGATCAAATTCGTGCCGCTATGTTGCGCAAGTCGCGGGCGGCCAAAATTGAACAGCGGGGGCGGGCCATCAGTTTTGCCTGCATCGCCCTGATCGTGCTGGTGGTGATCGCCATCTTTTACTTTGTAGCTTCCAAAGGGTTAGCGACGTTCTACCATAACGGGGTGAACGTCTGGGAGTTTTTGAGCAAGAAGAGTTGGTCGCCAAGCACGATTGGGCCCCACGGTAAACCAGAAGTAGGGGCGTTGCCGATGATCGTCGGCAGTTTCAGCGTGACGTTCCTGGCGGCCGTGGTTGCGACCCCCTTTGCCATTGGGGCGGCGCTGTTCATGACCGAAATTGCGTCCAACTGGGGGGCGAAGATTCTCCAGCCGGTCATCGATTTATTGGTGGGCATTCCGTCGGTTGTGTACGGCTTTATTGGTTTGAGCGTGGTCGTACCGGCCATTCGGAACGTCTTTGGTGGCACCGGGTTCGGGATCCTGGCCGGGACGTTTGTGTTATTCGTCATGATTTTGCCGACTGTGACTTCGATGACCGTGGATGCCATTCACGCGGTGCCGAGTTACTACCGGTCCGCGTCGGCAGCGCTGGGCGCCACCCGGTGGCAGACCACGTCACGCGTAGTGCTCCGGGCGGCGGTGCCGGGAATCCTGACCGGGATCGTCTTCGGCATGGCCCGGGCGTTTGGTGAAGCCTTAGCGGTGCAGATGGTGATTGGGAACGCCGCAATGTTGCCGAAGAACCTGATCAGCCCAGCCAGCACGCTGACTTCGGTGTTGACCAGTGGTATTGGGAACACGGTCATGGGCAGTTTGGAAAACAACGCGCTCTGGTCGTTGGCCCTGGTCTTACTGTTAATGTCGTTAGTCTTTAACCTGGTAATTCGTTGGATCGGCGGACGGGGGGCCCTGAAATGAACGCAAAACGTGTGGATAAAATTGCTACGGTCGTGATCGACATCATTGCGGGCATCATCGTGCTGATCCTGGCGAGCCTGTTGGGGTACATCCTGGTGCGGGGATTACCGCACGTGTCGTGGCACTTTCTGACCAGTCCGGCCAAAGCCTTCCAGGCGGGTGGTGGCATTGGCGTGCAGCTCTTCAACTCCTTTTACCTGTTGTTACTGGCGATGCTGATCTCACTGCCCATCTCCTTGGGGGCCGGCATTTTCCTGTCCGAATACGCGGGCAAAGGGTGGTTGGTCGACGTGGTGCGCACCGCCATTGAAATTTTGAGCAGTTTACCCTCCGTGGTGGTTGGTCTCTTTGGCTTTTTGCTCTTCGTCATTCAGTTTAAGTTTGGCTTTTCCATCATCAGTGGTGCGTTGGCGCTCACCATGTTCAACCTGCCGTTACTCACCCGTAGCATTGAGGATTCCCTCGAGCAGGTGCCGTTTAGCCAGCGAGAAGCGGGACTGTCCCTGGGCATCTCGCGTTGGGAAACGGTCATCCACGTGGTGATTCCGGAAGCCTTACCGGGCATTATTTCGGGGGTGATCCTGGGGGCCGGTCGGGTGTTTGGTGAAGCGGCTGCGCTCATTTATACGGCGGGGCAAAGCGCGCCCGCATTGAACTTTGGTGACTGGAATCCGTTTGACATTCAGAGCCCGTTGAGCCCGTTGCGGCCTGCGGAAACGTTGGCGGTCCACATCTGGAAGATCAACGCGGAGGGCATTCAGCCGGACGCCACCGCGGTGTCGGCTGGGGCCTCAGCGGTGTTGATCATCGTGGTGTTACTGTTTAACTTGCTGGCACGACGTATTGGTAACTTTGTTTACCGCAAGATGACGGCGGCTTAACGGGAAAGGAGTACGCATGGCAAACTATTCACTAGACGACCGGTTCATTCGCACACTACCCGATAGTACCGAAGTGGCGGTTGCCACCAAGGATTTGCGGGTCTTTTACGGTGATCATGAAGCTATTCACGGAGTATCATTACCGTTTGAACGCTATAAGATTACCGCGCTGATTGGACCGAGTGGTTCGGGCAAATCGACCTACCTGCGTTCAATCAACCGGATGAACGACAACATTTACGGTAGTCGGGTGACCGGGCAAATCATGTACCGCGGCGTGGACATTAATAGCGACGCGGTGGACGTCTACGAAATGCGGAAACACATCGGCATGGTGTTTCAACGACCGAATCCGTTCGCCAAGTCGATCTATGACAACATCACCTTTGCGTTGAAGCGGTTCGGGGTGCGGGATAAAGCCACACTGGATCAGGTCGTCGAAACGACCCTCAAGCAAGCGGCGTTGTGGGACCAAGTGAAGGATAAGTTGCACCAAAGCGCCCTCGCTTTGTCCGGTGGGCAACAGCAGCGGCTTTGTATTGCTCGGGCCATTGCGATGAAGCCGGATATCCTGTTGATGGATGAACCGGCTTCCGCGCTGGATCCCATCTCCACGGCGGCGCTAGAAGATACCATGAAGGCGTTGACGGAGCAACTGACGATCATTATCGTGACGCACAACATGCAGCAAGCGGCGCGGGTGAGTGACTACACGGCGTTCTTCTACAACGGCCAGTGCCTAGAGTTTGACGAAACCCGCAAGATTTTCACCCGTCCGAAGATTCAGGCCACGGATGACTACGTTTCTGGCAACTTTGGCTAAGTGTTGACCGCGGGAGTTGATGGAGGATAATTGATGACCCACAAGAATATTATTACGAGCCGGGACGTCCACATTTATTATGGTGACTTTGAAGCCATCAAGGGCGTCGACATCGATTTTCCCGAGCACGAAATTACCGCCCTTATCGGGCCCAGCGGCTGTGGTAAGTCGACCTATCTGCGGACCCTGGACCGGATGAACGACCTGGTGCCCGGAGCCCGGACGACCGGGGATATCCGCTTGAACGGTGAGGATATTTACGCCGCGAACACCGATGTGGTCCAGTTACGAAAGCGGGTCGGCATGGTGTTCCAGCAGCCCAACCCGTTTCCGTTCAGCATATACGACAACGTGGTGTACGGCTTGCGGTTGGCGGGGATCCGTGACCGGGCAATGTTAGACGAAGCCTGCGAGCAAAGCCTCAAGCAGGCGGCCATCTGGGATGAAGTCAAGGATCAGCTCCACGACTCTGCCTTGGGCTTATCTGGGGGTCAGCAGCAGCGGGTCGTTATGGCGCGGGTGCTGGCCGTCCAGCCCGAAGTGATCTTGCTGGATGAGCCGACGAGTGCGTTGGACCCCATTTCTTCGTCACAAATCGAAGATACGTTGCTCGAACTCCGGGAGCAGTATACAATCATTATCGTGACCCACAATATGCAGCAGGCCTCGCGGATTTCGGACCGCACGGCGTTCTTCTTGCAGGGTAACATCATTGAGGTGGGTCCCACTAAGGGCATCTTTATGGACCCACAACACAAGGAAACCGAAGACTACATTTCTGGTCGTTTTGGTTAAATACGGGGGATTAAATTAATGCGTGAGGAATTTACCGACGAGCTCAACGAACTGCACGTGCGGTTTTCAGAAATGGGGATGATGGTCAACGAAGCCATCTCCAAATCGGTGCGGGCGTTCATCAACCACGATAAGGACATGGCGCGGCAGGTGATTGCCGATGATAACCACATTAACGAGCGGGAAGTTGACCTGGAAAAACGCAGCTTTGAGATGATTGCCCTCCAGCAACCTGTTGCCAGTGAACTGCGGATGGTGGTCACCGTGATGAAGGCGGTCAACGACTTGGAGCGGATGGGCGACCATGCGGTGTCCATTGCCAAGTCGACCATTCGCGTGAAGGGTAATACCCGGGTCCCGGCGATCGAGGAAATGCTGGCGGCGATGGCGGACGCGGTCAAAGAAATGGTGGCTGAAGTCCTCGATGCTTACGTCAAGGAGGACGAGCATCGGGCGCGTTGGATTGCCGGCCAAGATCACGGAATTAACGACTTTTCCTACAAGATCTACCAGGAATGTATCAAGCAGATGCAGGCTGATGCGGAAACCGTTGTGGGCGGAATGGACTACATGTTAGTGGCGTCATACCTAGAACGAATCGGGGATTACGTGACGAACATTTGTGAGTGGATCGTCTACCTCAAAACTGGCAAAATTGTCGAGTTGCAATCGAGCGACCGGGAAGACAAGTTCTAACAAATAGCGACAAAAGTAAACAGGCTTGAACTACAATAAACGGCAACGTCTGGTGACGGTGCCGTTTATTTGGGTCTGGCCACCACTTTTGCGGGTAGTGGTTCCGGTTTTGTATCCGGTTGCGGTAGAATGACATTAATCATATACATATTACGGATTGGTGGAGGAATCAACATGCTTTATTTTGAAAATGATTACGCCGAGGGCGCGGCCCCGGCAGTCTTGCAGGCGCTCATTGATAGTAACATGGAACACTTACCGGGTTATGGGGAGGACCGATACAGCCAGGCCGCTGCGGACAAGATCCGCACGGCGATGGCTTGTCCGGACGCTACCGTAAAGTTCATCACTGGGGGCACACAGACGAACGCGCTGGCGTTGGACCTGTTGTTACAGCCGTACGAAGGGGTGATTGCACCCGACACGGCACACATCAACACCCATGAGGCGGGGGCAATCGAGTTAACGGGGCACAAAGTACTGCCGCAACCCAGCAAGTTAGGCAAAATTGACGCCGCCACGATTGAGCAATTTTTGACCGCGTGGATTTCCGACGGGAGCCATGAGCACATGGTGCAGCCGGGGATGGTGTACCTGACGTTCCCAACGGAGTACGGCACCCTGTACACGGCTGACGAACTGCGGGCGATTGCAACGGTGTGCCGGCAACATGATCTGCGTCTGTATATTGACGGCGCGCGCTTAGCGTACGGTCTGGCCGCGTCCAACGATGTGACTTTGCCCCTCCTGGCGCAGCTGTGTGATGCCTTCTACATTGGTGGCACTAAGTGTGGTGCGCTGGCCGGTGAAGCGTTGGTCTTCACGAGACCTGATGGCGTTCCGGCCCATCTGGTCAACCGTATCAAGCAGCACGGGGCGCTGGTGGCTAAGGGGCGGTTGCTCGGCGTACAGTTTGGTGTGTTATTCACGGACGGATTATATGAACAACTCGGCAAACACGCACTGCGGATGGCGGACAACCTGCGCCGTGCGCTAGTGGCTAATGGTATTCCGCGGTTCATTGAATCACCAACTAACCAGCAGTTTCCAGTTGTCAGCACTAGCCAACAAGCCCAACTAGCCCAAAACGTGCGCTTTAGCGTTTGGGGCAAGTATGACGATGACCACACGGTGATCCGGCTGGCCACAAGCTGGGCGACCACGGAGGATGACGTGACGGCGCTGGCAAAGGAATTGCAGCGGATTGGCGCCTAACGTAACGGAGGTTTGAGATGACGGTTAAGGGGACTATTGCAAGCATGGGGGATGAACTCAGTGTCGCCGAACACAAGGTGGCAGAATACATTCTTCAGTTTCCAGAGAACGTTTTGTTGATGAACGGTCAGCAGTTGGCGCAGGCAGCGGGAACAAGTGCACCCACCGTCAGTCGGCTCGTTAAGCATTTAGGTTTTAAAACGTATACGCAACTTAAAGTACAGTTGAGTGC
Source organism: Lacticaseibacillus thailandensis DSM 22698 = JCM 13996 (assembly GCF_001436135.1). NCBI lineage: Bacteria > Bacillati > Bacillota > Bacilli > Lactobacillales > Lactobacillaceae > Lacticaseibacillus > Lacticaseibacillus thailandensis. The sequence goes on along the minus strand of NZ_AYZK01000010.1, from coordinate 17,387 downwards.
TGATCAAGGTGCAGGTACTGATGAGTTTGATGGTGACGAAGAAATTCGCGCCGATGAAAGCCTGCACAGTATTACTACCAAATTATTGAAAAATGCCGAACGTTCGCTCCACGAAACCATTGACCAAGTCCATGAGGACACCATTAACAATCTAGTTAAGCAGCTAGAACAAGCTGATATAATTTTGTGCTTTAGGGTAGGGGCTTCATACTTGGTGGCGCAAAATATTGCTCAAAAATGGTCCCGCATTGGTTGTAACGTTATTGCTAGTGATGATTTGAACCAATTGTTACCATCAGTAGTCGACAGTAATAAAAAAATCCTCTTTTGGTTTATTTCAAATTCCGGAGAATCCCCCGAAGCCGTGATGGGCGCCCGTATGGCCCGACAACACGCTGTCATTACTGTGGGGCTCACACGTTTAGGGGAAAACTCGCTGGCACGCAATGTTGATATTCTGGTGCAGACCTCTCAGCCGGCGGAGGCTACGGTGCGGTTTGCAGCTACGCAATCTTTGCACGCGCAGTTTATGTTGATTGATACTATTTACTATGCATACGTTAGCAAGCATTATCAAAACAGTAAGCGTCGTATCTTGGACTCACGGTCGTTATTGGCAGAATACAAGCGGCGGTTTATGAACAGTACGCATAATTAGCATCGTTCACGGACAAGTTATCCAATTATTTCGGAAATTGTATTTCACCAATATGATAAAACGTTGAAATTAAATTTTACACATGATACACTTAGGTCGTTAGGAAAGGGCTTACATCCGTTCCTAATGGCTTTTTATTTAACGTTGAACTGGAGGTGACTAACAATTGATTGGTTTTGCAGTTTACCTGAGTCATAAACTTAATCTTGAGACGCGGCAATACATTCATCGAATGGCGCAAAGTGGCTTTAGTACTGTCTTTACCTCGTTACATATTCCGGAGGATGATGCCAGCAGCCTGGTGCCTCGATTACAACAACTGACTGGTTGGTGTAAAGAGGAAGGTCTCACCGTTATTGCCGATATTTCGGATACAGGCTTTGAGCAATTAGGCTGGTGTACGGATGATGTCGATACTGTACTGGCATCGGGACTAACAGGTTTACGTGTCGATGATGGTATTGGGATGAAGTCCGTGGCGGCTATGAGTCGGTATATGATGATTGCGCTCAATGCCAGCACGTTAAGCGCCCAAAATTTACAGGAATTACGGCGAGCTGGTGCGGATTTCAGTCATATTGAGGCTTGGCATAACTACTATCCGCGGCCGGAAACGGGTCTGGACACTGAATGGTTTAATCGAAAAAATACATGGCTACACAGTCAGGGACTGAAGGTTATGGCCTTTATTGCTGGAGATGGCCAACGGCGTGGTCCAGTCTTTGCCGGCCTACCCACCCTGGAAGGCCAACGCGGTATGTTACCTTTATGGGCATTTGTGGAGTTACAACAAATGGGTGTTGACGGTGTCTTTATTGGTGATGAGATGATCAGTGAAACGAGCGTGGCAACCATAGAGGCCTACGTAACTCAGCAGGTCTTAACCATTCACGTTGTCGGTTTACCAACAGTTTTGGCCCAAACCCAGTGGCATAACCGTCCTGATGTTGCCCGTGATGTTGTGAGGTTGCAAGAAGCACGCCGGCGTCAATTGGTGGGTACTGAGCCGGATATGGTTGCGCATGCGCGACCTGTGGGTAGTTTGACCGTTGATAATGATGGTTACGGTCGTTACCGGGGTGAAATTCAAATCACCAAACATGATTTACCGGCTGATGCCAGGGTGAATGTGATTGGACGCGTGGTTCGCGATGATTGGGTTGGCCTTTCACTGATTGGTGCTCATCAGGCCATTCAGCTGGTTCAGTCCGTTGCCGGGAAGCACTTTGATAGGTAGTAAAGTAGGGGGGAATAAGGCTGATGGATTTAGCAAGTTTAACCACGGAAAGTCGCAATGAACGTACCACGTATTTAGATCAAATGAGTATTCATGAATTTGCCGAAACGATGAATGCTGAGGATCGGACAGTGGCGGATAGTGTGCACCGCGCACTGCCCGCAATTGAGCAAGCCATTGCGCGTATTGCGCAAACTTTTAAGCAAGGTGGTCGGCTTTTCTATATTGGCGCAGGTACGAGTGGTCGGCTAGGCGTTTTGGACGCAGCAGAATGTGTTCCTACCTTCGGTACTGAACCAAGCATGGTACAAGGCTTAATTGCAGGTGGTATGTCGGCTATGACCGTTGCAGTTGAAGGTGCCGAAGATAACCTGAAGTTGGCTGCAGATGACCTGGCGGAGCGGCGTCTGGCTGACGTCGATACTGTAGTAGGGATTGCCGCCTCGGGACGGACGCCATACGTTGTGGGGGGCCTTGATTATGCTGCGGAGACTGGCGCCGGAACAATCAGCTTGGCTTGCAACGCTGGGGCCTTAATTTCGGACCATGCCCAAATTAATATTGAAGTACCCGTGGGCCCGGAGGTGTTGACTGGCTCAACACGGTTGAAGGCGGGCACAGCACAGAAAATGGTGCTGAATATGCTGTCGACTGGCGCCATGGTGCAGATTGGCAAGGTGTACGGCAACTTAATGGTTGACGTACGTCCAACTAATGCCAAGTTGATTGAACGAAGCCAGCGCATCATTATGCAGGCCACGGACTGTACTCAGGACGTGGCAACGAATGCCTTTAAGGAGGCCGGCGAGAATGTTAAGTTGGCCATTGTTATGGTGCTAACCGGGCTCGATCGCGCTACCGCAGCTGAACGGTTGGCGCAAGCTGAAGGGTTTATTGGTCGTATTAAGACAAATTAGGTGTCAGATAATTAACATAAGGAGGTAAACATCATGGCAGATAAGTACCAGACTATCGCAACTGGCATATATGCACATATAGGTGGTCCCCAAAACGTAGCAAAGTTGATTCACTGTATGACGCGGGTACGGATTACGGTGCGTGATGATAGTAAGGTAGATGTTGACGGGCTCAAGAAAGTGCCTGGCGTTTTGGGAGTTGCCCAGGAAGATACCTTACAGGTTATTGTGGGCCCTGGCGTTGTGAACAAAGTCGCCCAGGCGATGGTTGATCAGGTTGGTGTTGGTTTGGGTGAGCCTTTTCCCGATGCTAATAGTTCCGAATCATACGCGGCTGGGAAGTCAGCTGTAGAGGCGAAAGCAGCCGAAGTACATGCGGCACAAAAGGCACAGTTGAAGCAGACATGGTGGCGGCAAGCGCTGAAACATATTAGTGCCATCTTCATTCCATTGATCCCGGCGTTTGTTGGTGCTGGGCTGATTTCTGGTATTGCAGGCATTTTGGCTAACATGCAGACAGCTGGTGATTTAGGTACCAATTGGACTACGTTTATTACTGTGCTGAAAGTTATCAACAGTGGTTTGTTTACTTACCTAAATATTTATGTCGGGATTAATGCGGCGAAGGAATTCAAGGCAACCCCAGGATTAGGCGGTATCATTGCTGGTTTGATTTACCTTCCAGGAGTGGTTGCCCCGGTTACCTTGCCTAACATCTTTACTGGTTCAGCATTGGTTGCTGGTTCTGGTGGGATCATTGGGGTACTTTTTGCCGTTTGGGTAATGTCATACGTAGAAAAATTCTTCCACAAGGTTATTCCAGATTCTGTTGATATCATTTTCTCACCCTTTCTAACGTTACTGATTGTCGGTTGCTTTACGATTTTTCTGGTTATGCCCGCAGCTGGTTGGGTTTCCAGCTCCCTTGTTGGTTCGATTAATTGGATTCTGCACGTTGGTGGTGCTTTTGCCGGCTTCATGCTCGGACTATTCTTCCTCCCAATGGTTATGCTGGGACTACACCAGATTTTGACTCCAATTCACCTCGAGATGATCAAGAGTTTGGGCAACACGCCGCTGTTACCAATTCTGGCTATGGCCGGTGCGGGTCAGGTTGGTGCCGCAATTGCGCTGTGGATTCGTTGCCGCAAGAATAAGCAACTGACGGGAATGATTAAAGGTGCGTTGCCCGTCGGTGTTCTCGGTGTTGGTGAACCCCTGATTTACGGTGTATCACTTCCACTGGGTCGGCCATTCATTACGGCCTGTGTTGGTGGTGGTATCGGTGGTGCTGTGATTGGTGCCATCGGTGGTATTGGTGCTACTTCCATTGGTCCTTCGGGTGTGGCCCTAATTCCCCTGATTGCTAATGGCAAGTGGTTAGGTTACGTATTTGGCCTCCTTGCAGCGTACGCTGGTGGCTTCTTGGCAACCTTCTTCTTTGGGGTACCAAAGTCGGCGATGCTAGCGCACGACGTTGAAGGTAACTTGATTAATGCCAGTGGCGCTACAGTCGCATCCGCTACCGATGCGTCCAGCATTGATGTTGACCAAATTATGAATGCCACACCAGTTGCTGGAGCGGATACTAACTTGGTTGCTACTGCTTCTGGACAGCTAATACAGATGTCGGCAGTGAAGGATGCCACGTTTGCTCAAAAGATGCTTGGTGATGGGTTTGCGATTGTTCCTAACATGGAAGCGATTGTTGCTCCTGCAGATGGGACGATCATCAGTTTGACTGAGACAAAGCATGCATTTACACTCAAGACAGATTCAGGCTTGGAGCTATTGGTACACATGGGTATTGACACAGTTGAATTAGGCGGCAAACCGTTTAACTTCAACATCAAGCCAGGTGACCATGTAAGTCATGGCCAACAGTTGGGTACCATGGACCTCAAGCAGGTGCAGGCTGCGGGTAAAGATACGACAGTCATTACGGTCATTACCAACATGGACGCTGTGGCAACGCTATCACAATATAATGATGGTGCGGTCGAAGTTGGTAGCCCGGTTATGCAGGCTCACAACAAGTAGTCCTGACAATAGACTATTCATTGCTGCTACTGCACCAAAAGCGCGGCGCGAACTTACCCAGATGTTCGCTCCGCGCTTTTATTGTGGCGTAACTAATTGATGAATTCGGTATGCTGGGCCTTCCAGTCTAGCAGCTTAATGTGGACCCAGAAGCCGTAGATACCCAGAGTGATGACAGATAGCAGCAACCACTTGATCCAGTTGCCAAACAAGCCGACCGCCGAGCCGTTAAAATGCATCCGGTGGCCGTCGATCACGGTGTGGTTAATGCGCCAACCGTACCGCATGGTAATCGACCAGGGGTAACAAATACCACCGGTGCAAACCGTAACAATTGTGCCGAGGATGCTCCAGCCAATCAGGCTAAGCAGACCACCGTCGAAAAACGAGTGCCGTCCATGCTTTGTTTCCACGAATTATTCTCCTTTAACCTTACGCAATCGCACCCTCAACGGTTTCAATGTCACCCTGGCCGTTACGTTCCACGATGGCCGTGATGGCCGCCGTGATACCCCGTACGTCGTCATCTAGACTCAGTGACGGGGTGTTCGGTCGGTTAGTGACCTGATCCGGCAGGAAGGGGATGTGCATGAACCCGGCCTGGATTTGCGGGAACTCTTTGTCCCGCATGTACTGCACCTGGTACATGATGTGGTTGCAGACGTACGTCCCGGCACTATTGGAGACGCTGGCGGGCAAGCCCGCCGCCCGAATCGCTCGGGTCATGGCCTTGATAGGTAATTGGGCAAAGTAGGCGTTGGCGCCGTCCGCGTGAATGGTGTGGTTGAGGGGTTGGTAACCCGCATTGTCCGCTATGCGCCCATCATCCAGGTTGATGGCGATACGCTCGGGGGTCAGGCCAAAGCGGCCCCCAGCCTGGCCAATGCTGAGCACATAGTCGGGTTGTTCGCGTACGATGGCATCGTGCACCACCTCAGCACAGCGGTTAAAGATAGTAGGGATTTCCAGCGGCACGATGGTCGCACCTGTAATGGTGTCAGGAAGCCGCTTCACGGCTTCAATTGCCGGATTAATTTTGTCGGGTCCAAAGGGGTCAAAGCCAGTCACAAGAATTTTCATCATAATACCTCCGTAGTGTGGTGTAAATTAAAATGCCAATAAGTACATTAAGCCAATTTGTAGGACCAGCAGGATAATCGCGACGGGTACCTGCTGACGAATGACGCCCATTTCGTCGTCCATTTTCATTAGTGCAACCGGCAGCGAGTTGAAGTTGGCCGCCATTGGGGTCAGCAGGGTGCCGCAGTACCCAGAAGTCATCCCCATCGCCGCGACCACGGCGATGTTGCCACCCTGAGCGATGACAAACGGCACCCCAATGGCAGCGGTGATGACCGCAAAGGCGGCAAAGGCGTTACCCATGATGGCGGTGAACAGTGCCATGGCAACACAGTAGAGGACTACGCCACCGAACTGATTACCAGCTGGGAAAACGCCGGCAATCAGCTTGGCCGTCAACGTGCCCACGCCCGCGGCGGTAAACACCGCGCCGAGGGTTGCCAGCAACTGGGGCAGTACCCCGGGGGCACCGACTGAGCGGACCATCCGCTGGGTGTCCCGGTAGACTTGCTTACCAGAAGTACGGGTCAGGATGACGGCGACAATCAGGGAGACCAAGGCACCAATCCCAATACCGATTTGGCCGCCCAAACTGGTAAACTGCGCGATGGCGATGGAGACGACGGCCAGGACGATGCTGGCAGAAAGATCCAACCGCCTAGCTGGTGCGCCGCGTTGGTAGCGGTCTTAACGTTCACGGCTGGCAGGTGCCCAACCTTGATCTGCCTAGCCAGGGCGAGCACCCCGATAATGATCAGCATGGCCCCCACCACGGTGGCGGGGATGAAGTCGCCAAAGGCAAAGATGACCGCCAGAAAGGTCCAGAAAATACCGGTCCCGTATCGTGCCGGATTCTCGCGGTCGCGGAAGGATTCAATGGCGGCTAGCGCCATCATGGCCCCAATGAGGGCGTAAAGTGCAATGAGTAAGTTATTCATCATTAGTGTTTGCCCCCCTGATCATTGTTGGCCCGAAAGCGTCGGTCAAATAGCGTGTTGTAGATGATGGTTACCACCAGCATGGTGATAGCGACCGGAATGCTGGCGATGACGATGCTCATGGCGCTGACTGGTTTGCCGAGTGACTTCATGGTGCTGGCGATCAACAACACCCCACCGGAGGCTACGAAGAGGTTTTGGGCAAAGAAGTTACCGAGGTTGTCGACCGCGGCACTCCGTCCCTTGGTCAAATCCACTTCGGCGGGAGTCAGGTGGTGGTGCTGTTCTGCTGCGGCTTGCACCATCGGTTGAATCAGGGGCCGCACGAACTGCACTTGGCCAGAGAGGCTAATGCCAAAGACGTTGGCCAGGGCGCGAATGATGACGTATAAGTTGAGGATGCGGCCGGGGGTCAATCGCTTCAGCTTTTGAATGGCGGCGACCGCCACCTGTTTGAGTCCGTGGCTTTCGACCAGACCAATCATTGGCAGGGTGAGGAAGAAGAGCGAGACCATGCGGTTGTCCAGAAAGCTTTGACCCAGGGTGTGCAACAAGTCGGGCACCGACATGCCGGCAAATAACCCGGTGGCCAGTGCGGCGATGACGACGACCGCGGTGGTGTCCCACTTGAGGGCAAAGCCAACCACAATGATGACGATCCCCAGTAACTTTAAGTATTCCATGTGGAGCCTCCTTTGCGTATGGTAATCAATGGTTTCGTGATGCCAATAACGCGCCAATCAGTTGTTGCATGACCGCCCGCCACTCGTTATAGGTTGCCGCGTCGGTTTGGTGCAACGCTTGGACGATCAACTTGGCGCTTTGGGGAAAGTTGCGGCGGAGCTCCGTGAGGGTCGACACTTCAGTCTGTTGGATGATGCGGTACGCCGCGTTGAGGGCCGCGGCTTTGGTGGCGTCATCCATGCTGTCGACCCATAGGTTGATGGTGCGTTGGGCGTGCTGTGATAGGGCGCTGGTGGTGGGGAGGTAGACAAAGTCGTTGTCCCTGACCGCCCACGTGAACGGGTCGTGTTGACGCGGCCCGTGCGCCGTACTTTGTACCACCTGGAAGTTATGGGTGCGTTCCATGATCATGCCGATCACCGAATTTTGGGGCACCAACTTATGCACGATACCGTTGGCGCTAGCTGGTAGTGGTGCGCCCAGACCCGGGCCATCCAGGTTGTACACGGCAATGACTCGTCGTTGGGTGGTCGGACCCGCGTGTAGGTAAGCGTACGTGGCTAAGTTGCCGCCCTTTGAGTGCCCACCCAGGTAGAACCTACCCGGGTAGCGGTCCATTTGGTGGCGGACGTAACGCGCGGCGTCAACCTGCGAGGGCGTGGCGTCCATGTAGGTCATGTTAAAGTCTTCCTTCCAGTCCACAAAGTTGGCGCGTGTGCCCCGAAAGGCAATGTAGTAGCGTTGCGGTGCCAGTTGCAACGTCATGACCGAAAACTGTTGCTCCTGATCTGGGTCTTGCCGATTCAAGTAGTTGAGGATGTGGGCGTCGCGGAAGCGCGGAGCCTGGCCTAAATGTTGCACTAGTTGTCGGTTACCCTCTTCATTCCAGGTACCAGCGACCAGGTCGTTGAGGGCGGGCAAAGTTGCCAGTGTGTCCAGGTTGGGCAAAGTCTGGTACTGCCACTCATCAAGATTGAGGTACGCCAATTGGGCCAGCGCCGCTACTTCGATGGGATTGAGTGGAATAGCCTTGGGGGATTCAGTCCGCGCGTGGGCCAGATAGTCCAGCATGGTGGCCATGGTGTCACCTCCTTGGGGTACCCATTAGTCAATGAAGTGGGGGTGCTGATTCGGTGGGAAGACCGTGGCAATGAGGTTGTTATCACCGTCCGTTATTTCATGCACCGGCACGGTGAGGCGTGCTTCCCAGACCATGTTGTGGCTGACCCGCTGCCACATGTGGGGGCTGAGGCTGTGGAACTCGACCCGCACGGTACTTGGGTCGGCAGCCCGCCGCAGTTCGATGACCCCAAACTTGGCGGTCTCGACGGTGAGCGTTTGCTCATGGTCGTTACCCTGAATGCCAGGTTGGGCCGCCAACTGTACAAATGGGTGGTCGGCCATAAACGCGTCAATATTCGGTGTGGGGTGCAAAGTAATGGTGAGCCCGGTCAACGTGACGTCAATGTCCTGCTCAGTGGTACCTTCTTGCTGTTGCCGTGCGACGACACGGTGAGCGACTTGCTGGCCCAACTGCGTAATGGCGTCCAGTTGTAGCGCCACATCGGCGGTGATGGCCGCGATAAATTCATCCGTAATGCTCATAATAACGCCTCCTTAATTCCGGTTACGGTCGGTGTCCGTATAACATCATTGTAGATTGTTCTGGCAATAATGAAAACGCTTTGGGTGTAAGAAGTTAGTTTGGTGGTTGCAATTGTAGTTGTAGTACATAAAACGCGCCCTGATTGGTCACCGGGGCGCGTTTCTACTATATATTGATTAAGACTTGTTGGTCCACTGCCAAGGATCCTGCCGCCATTGCCGGACGTTATCCAGTTCGTTAGCGGGCAGGTGGCCGTGGGCAACGGCGGCTGCAATCAGGTGGTCATAGTCGGTGATGCTGGTCAGCGTTAGTCCGGCCGCGGCAAAGTTGCGGGCGGCGTCCGGCAGTTGGTAACTGAAAATTGCGCAGATACCCAGCACGGTTGCGCCGGTTGCCTGGACAGCTTTGGCGGCGTTAAGCACGCTGCCCCCAGTCGAAATGAGGTCGTCGATCAACACGACTTTGTCTGTTGCTGCTAGCTTGCCCTCAGTTTGTTTCCCCTGGCCGTGGTCCTTGGGGTGCGCACGTACGTAGATCAACGGCAAGTTGAGGTTAGCGGCAACCAGCGTGGCGTGAGGAATGCCGGCGGTGGCAACCCCACCAATAACCGTGGCGTCCGGGTACCGTTCGGCAATTGTCCGCGTTAACGCCGCGGCAATTTGCTCACGGATACGCGGGTAGGCGATGGTAAGACGGTTGTCGGTGTAGATGGGGGCCTTGATGCCGCTGGCCCACGTGAACGGTGGGTCAGTGCGGATAGTGACGGCGTTGATATCCAACAAGTCACTCGCCACTAGGTTCGCAATGTCGTTATTCATGAATTGGTTCCTCCCAAAGTGATTTGATGTGCTGGTAGGCCGCCACGGGATCAGTAGCCTGTGTAATTGGGCGCCCAACGACGATGCCGGAACTTCCAGCGCGGCGTGCGGCGTCAGGCGTCATGACGCGGACTTGGTCGTCAACATGGGCGTCCGCGAGTCGAATTCCTGGGGTGATGAAGAGAAAGTCGTCCGGGAGGTGCGGCCGCATGCCAGCTACCTCCGCCGCGCTCGACACGACACCATCCAGACCACTGGTTGCCGCAAGTTGTGCGAGGTGGTTGACGGAGTCGGGTAACGGGACGGCGACTTGCTGTTCATCCCGGAGCGCTGCCGGGCTAGTTGACGTTAGTTGCGTGATGGCGAGCACCTTGGCTGGCTGCACGCCAGCATCCGCCGCTCCGGCGCGGACCCCACGCACAGCAGCGGCCATCATTTTGCGGCCACCTTGAGCGTGAACGGTAGTGAGGGCCACGCCTAAGCCACCAATGATGCGGGCGGCACGTTCGACGGTGTTGGGGATGTCATGCAACTTGAGGTCCAGGAAGACCCGGACGCCCAGTGCTTGGAGTTGCCGGACAACGGCGGGACCGCCCTGGTAGTAGAGTTCCATACCGACTTTGCAAAACAGTTCTTCCGGGTGGTCGAAACGCTGTACGAAGGCGAGGGCGTCGTCAGGGGTGGGGAAGTCTAGTGCGATGATGAGCGGTGGTTCAGCTTGGTTCACGATGGACAAAATAAAACACCTCACAGACTGCCCCGTGAGGTGTGCGGACGCGCCAAGATAGACGGCGCCCATACCGAAATTATCACTTGCTGGCCTCACGGGACCAATTTAAAGTCTTAAATTGACCACAGTATAACCGTCCTTGCCCGTCGGCGTCAACATATTTTTGCACTGTTGGCGTGGTGGGATAAGCTTGCACGTGGCGGTGCGCCCGCGGCTGACCGACTCTCCGCCGTAGCTTGTGACCACCCACACGTCCAACGCCATCAAATTTGAAGTAGTTAACGTGATCGTATGCCCAGGCATGCAAGATGGTGTTAGGGCTACGCTCCTCATCACCCCCCAGTCGCTACTTAAATTGACTCTTGTCACAGCGGTGCGAATGTGGCATACTGCTTGCGACGTATGAACACAAAATAACGGTTGCCTGTGAGCAGCCATTTTGGAGGGATTATTATGAGTCAAGTAGTGTCGGTCCCGCAGTCGCATTCCGTGACTGCGCAGCGTAAGTGGGTGCTGGCTTCCACCAGCGCCGGCTTTGCGTTGGAGAACATGGACGTCATGTTCCTGTCGTTCGCGCTGAGTTCTATCGCTGCAGATATGCATCTGAACGGAACCCAGGCGGGATTCATCGTCACCATCACCAACCTCGGCATGTTGGTGGGCGGCTTAATATTCGGTATTTTAGGTGATCGTTTCGGGCGTGTGAAAACATTCTCGCAGACGGTCTTTATTTTTGCCATTGCTACTGCCGCCATGTACTTTGCCCACAACGCCTATATGGTTTATCTCTGCCGCTTCGTTGCCGGAATTGGTGCCGGTGGGGAGTACGGCGTTGGCATTACGCTCATCGCCGATAACTTTCCGCGCAAAGATATTGGGCGCTTGACTTCCGTGGCCGCAATTGGTGGCCAGGTCGGTGCCGTGTTAGCCGCTATTGTTGCGGCCTGGGTGCTGAGCGTTAGCACTTGGAACACCCTCTTCCTGGTCGGCGTGGTGCCCGTGATCCTGATTGTCTTTATCCGGCGGCACGTGCGGGAGAGTGAGGGGTTCCTCGAACGCAAAGCTGCCGGGGCCACACCGCGAGCAACCGTGGGTGAGCTATTTAAAACGCCACGGTTAGCCGTGCAAACCCTGGCCCTGATCTTCATGGTGATCGTGCAAATTGCCGGTTACTTCGGCCTGATGAGCTGGCTGCCAACCATCATGCAGGCCCAGCTGCACCTGTCCGTGTCTGGCTCCTCCGTGTGGATGATCACGACCATCGTCGGGATGAGCCTAGGCATGATGACGTTCGGGACCATTCTAGATAAGTTTGGCCCGCGCCGCGCGTTTGGCATTTTCCTGTTAGCGTCAGCCCTGTCCGTCTTTGGTATCGCCATGGTGAACAGTCGCGCCACCATGTTACTAGCGGGTGCTATCGTTGGCTTCTTCTCCAACGGGATGTTTGGTGGTTATGGTGCGGTGATCAGCCAGCTTTACCCGAGTGCGATTCGGTCGACCGCCAATAACGTCATCGTCAACATTGGGCGGGCAATCGGCGGCTTTTCCTCAGTCGTTATTGGTTTCCTGATGGATCACTACTCGTTGATCGTGGTCATGGGTTCCCTGGCCACGCTGTACGTATTGAGCTGTATCACCATGTTGTCCATGCACGGGTTGAAGGCACTGCACGTGCCAGCCAAGGAGGCATAATCATGACGTTAACAACAAAATTTTTGGGACGGACGTACAGTAGTCCGTTGATGAATGGTGCCGGGGTGCGTTGCTCGACCGCTGGGGATCTGGAAAAATTGCGTCACAGTAGTGCAGGCAGTTTTGTGACCAAAACCGCGACCTTGACGCCGCGCGCGGGCAATCCGGGTCACCGGATGTCGCCGTTGCCGTATGGCAGTATTAACTCTATGGGTCTGCCCAACAAGGGGCTCACTTATTATCTCGACTACCTGACCGCCCTGCCTGATCACGGCGCCAACAACTTTCTGTCGGTGGCCGGCTTTTCCGAAGCGGACCAGTTGGCAGTGTTGGCGCAAATTGCCGCGAACGACTTTGCGGGAATCGTGGAATTGAACCTGTCTTGTCCGAATATTCCGGGCCACCCGCAGTTGGCGTATGACTTTGATGCGACCGATGCCCTGCTGGATAAGGTGTTTACGCGGTTCCCCCAGCTAGAGTTAGGGGTGAAGTTGCCGCCATTCTTTGACCCCATCCACTTTGACGCGATTGCACGTATCCTGAACCAATATCCAGTGAAGTACACTAACAGTATTAATAGTTTGGGTAACGGCTTCTTCGTGGATCCCCAAACTGATGCCCCGGCAATTGAGCCCAAAGGTGGGTTCGGTGGTATTGGCGGGGGCTACGCTAAACCAACGGCGCTGGCCAATGTGCGGGCACTCCACGAACGGTTGCGGGATGATATCGCGCAGATCGGTACTGGTGGCGTACAGACGGGGCGTGATGTTTACGACCTGATTCTCTGCGGGGCGTCGATGGTGCAGGTGGCGACGGCGTTCGGGCCAGAAGGCGTGCCCATCTTTGACCGGTTGAACCAGGAGTTGCAAGACATTTTGACTAGCAAAGGCTATGCCGACGTGACCAGCGCGGTTGGCCAACTGCACGTGGCCGCTACCCAGTAGGTCCTTGCATTGACTAGCGTTGTGCGGTGTCCGCAGCACCGCGTCGTGGCGATTGCTTCGCGCACCGCACTGTGGTATATTATTCAAGTATGTTTTGTGCATACAAGTGGGAGGCCAAAACTACTGGCCATCAACACCACAGCACGGAATAAGGAGGTAATTATTCGTGGCACAAAAAGTAGCAAATGTCGTTAAGCTTCAGATTCCCGCTGGTCAGGCAACTCCAGCGCCGCCAGTTGGTCCTGCTTTGGGGCAGGCTGGGATTAACATCTCTGGCTTCACGAAGGAATTTAATGCACGTACTCAGGACCAGGAAAAAGGTATCATGATTCCTGTTGTCATCACTGTGTACGAAGACCGTTCATTCGACTTCGTTACCAAGACGCCACCAGCAGCCGTTCTTTTGAAGAAGGCTGCCGGTGTTGCCAAGGGTTCTGGTGAACCAAACACCAAGAAGGTAGCTAAGGTTACCAAGGACCAGGTTCAGCAGATTGCTGAGACGAAGATGCAAGACCTTAACGCAGGTAGTGTTGAAGCTGCTATGCGCATGGTTGAAGGTACCGCTCGTTCCATGGGCTTTGAAGTCGAGGGCTAAACCTGCGCTTTAAGTCGGAACAGTAGGTCGGATTGTCGGTAAAAGCCGACGTAATCAAGTGGAAGGACGCATGCGTCCGTTGACCACATTTGCAAGGAGGAAAATCCCAGAATGGCAAAACATGGTAAGAAGTATCTCGAGGCCGTTAAGAAGGTTGACGCCGACAAGGTGTACGACCCTAAGGCAGCGCTCGAACTCGTAAAGGAAACAAACTACGCAAACTTTGACGCAACGGTTGAGGTGGCTTACCGCCTGAACCTTGACCCTAAGCAGGCTGACCAGCAGTTACGTGGGGCAATCGTCCTGCCTAACGGTACTGGTAAGAGCCAGAAGGTGATCGTCTTCGCTGAAGGCGATGCCGCTAAGCAGGCTGAAGAAGCTGGTGCTGACCGCGTCGGTGGCCGGGACTTGGTTGAGGACGTCGCTGACGGCTTCATGGACTTTGATGTTGCTGTATCCACGCCCCAGATGATGGCCCAGGTTGGTCGTCTTGGCCGTGTCCTTGGTCCTAAGGGTCTGATGCCAAACCCCAAGACTGGTACGGTGACGATGGATGTTACCAAGGCTGTTAACGACATCAAGGCTGGCCAAGTAGCCTACCGTGTCGACAAGGCTGGTATTATCCACGCCATTATCGGTAAGGTTAGCTTCGATTCTGACAAGTTGCTGGAGAACTTCCGTGTCTTCAACGACACGATGATCAAGGCGCGCCCATCCACCGTTAAGGGTGTTTACGTGAAGTCTCTGACTGTCACGAGCACGTTTGGCCCTGGCGTCCGTGTTGACGCTAACCAGTTCTAATTAAGCGCGTTGAGAACAACCATCGACCGTTATGGCCGGTGGTTGTTTTTTATTGCCTGCCTTATTTTTGTTGCGGATGTCAGCACAGGCTTGAGGTAGCATCACTATTAACAAGCAGTCGTGCGACGTATTCGCGTCAGTGCACGCTGTGGTATACTTTGCACAAGGTTACCGTTCGCAAAGTGAAGGAGAGCAATCATGGACAATTCGCAACTACAAACAGCTAAGACACTGTCATTAATTGGGGCTATTTTTGCCATCGTGATGGGGGCATTGTATTGCCTGACGATCATCGGGATTATTCTGGGCATTCCCATGATTATTGGTGGGATTTACTTGTTGCGGCTCCGACACTATAACGATGACAATTTTTATGCCCACCGTGGTGCCATGCTAGGGTGGGGGATCTTCTTCTTATTTTGTACCCTCGTTGGCGGTGTGCTGGAGTTGGTTGCCTACTTCCAGGTGAACAACCACGTGCCAGCGGCGAACGTTGATGCGCGACCGACCATGAGCTTTAGTAGTGTTGAACGCGCATATGAACTCAAGGAGAAGGGCGTCATTTCCCAGGCTGAGTTTGAGGATATTAAGGCGGCGGCGTTGAAGCAAGAGGGAGTGGACGTTAACGACGCTCATGCTGCCACGCAGGATGCTTCCGCGTCAACGGCTGCGAGTAGCGACACCCCGACGGCGTCAGGGACCAGTAGCGATGCGGACGCACCAGCAAGTAGTGCGGCCAACTCGGAGGACCCCACGACGCCGCCAACTCACCCGGAGGCATAAATCAGTCCAACGGCGGATGCGATTGCCACCAGCCCCAGTTATCCTTTAAGTGTTAGGTGATCAAGGACACGGAGGGTGAGATTATGCGTAATCCAAATTTGCAGACAGCCAAAACGCTGTCTTATGTAGGGGCTATTTGGGCCATCGTTGTGGGTGCGCTCTGCACGCTCACGATCATTGGTGCCATCGTCGGGGTGCCGATGATTATTGGTGGGTCGCTCCTGTTAAAGTTTCACAATGCGAGTGATGAGGCGTTCGTTGCCCAACGCGGTTCCATGTTGGCGTGGGGAATTTTCTTCCTGATCTTTACAATCGTTGGTGGGGTTCTGGAGTTAGTCGCCTACGTGATGGCGGGTAGTGCGGACACTGAAGAGTTTCGGCAGGCTGCAACGCAGCGGCGTCAACAAGCAACCAGTGACTTTGACGACCTAGAACGGGCAAGTGAGATGAAGGCCAAAGGAATCCTATCCGCAGATGAATACGAAGCAGTCAAGGACCGGATTTTGCACCAGCACCACGACCAAGATTAGCATGCTGACACGGGGCATCAACGCCTGTTGGTACCTGTGTTCGCCATGGCGGTTAGTGTGAGCAGGGGGTCAAGATTGGCAACCATTACTAAACGCTGGCGCCACGGACCGTGGTCGGCAAGTAGGGCTTGACGGTTAGGGGCAGGCATGGTAAGCTGTCACTTGTGTTAAAACTTCACCTAAGACTCAGGGGGCGTTAGCCTTAATCATCCTGCCGAGGTGGTATCAAGTAGTATTCGATACCTCTATGTCTTGGTGGACATGGAGTTTTTTTATATAAAAATTCCACCACAATACTACAAAGGAGGTAAAACACATGAGTGAAGCAATTATTGCTGAAAAGGCTAAGGTTGTTGACGAAGTCGCCGAAAACCTGAAGAACGCCGCTACCGTAATCGTTATCGACTACCGTGGTTTGACGGTTGACCAGGTTACCCAGTTGCGTAAGGAATTACGTGAAAGTGACTCCAAGATGGAAGTGGTTAAGAACACTTACCTACGTCGTGCCGCTGACAAGGTTGGCTACGAAGGCTTGGACGAACTGTTCACTGGCCCAACGGCTATTTTGTATTCTGAAACTGATGTTGTGGCTCCGGCCCGCATTGGTAAGAAGTTCGCCGGCGAATTTGAAACCCTGAAGCTTAAGGGTGGTATCATTCAGGGCGAGCAATCCAGCCTTGAAGAAATCGAACAGCTGGCAAGTCTGCCAGACCGCGATGGCTTGATTTCGATGGTCGCATCTGCCATTCAGGCACCTGTACGCGACTTCGCATACGTCATCAAGGCGATTGCAGACAGCAAGGACGAAGAACCAGCCGCTTAATGTCGGTTTGGCGATTCGTTGCGTAACGTTACTAACAAAACTAACAAAATGGAGGATTCAATCATGGCTTTGGACAAAGACGCTATTATTGAACAGATCAAGGGTGCTTCCATCCTTGAATTGAACGACCTGGTAAAGGCTATCGAAGACGAATTTGGTGTTACCGCTGCTGCCCCAGTTGCTGCTGGCGCTGCTGCAGGTGACGATGCTGCCACTAAGGACAGCTTTGACGTTGAACTGACTGATGCTGGTCAGCAGAAGGTTAAGGTTATCAAGGCAGTTCGTGAAATCACTGGTCTTGGCTTGAAGGATGCTAAGGGTGTCGTTGACGCCGCTCCTTCTAACGTCAAGGAAGGTGTTACTGAAGACGAAGCTAACGACATCAAGTCCAAGCTTGAAGAAGTTGGCGCTGAAGTTACCGTTAAGTAATTTTGGTTCCGTCCAGGAAACGTCCACCATCCCCGCGGGGGTGGCGGGCGTTTTTTTGGTCTTCGTCAAATCGTATTGGTGA